>PMXD01000234.1 GCA_003165895.1 Bacteroidota bacterium
AGCGGCAGTTGCGGAACGGTAAGTTCTAATACAATTAACGTAGCAGTTAACGGAAATCTTACAGCAACTATAGGCGGTGGAAGTTCGCCTGTTTGCTCTAACACTACTCCGGGAACCTTTACAGCAACTGCTTCAGGTGGTACCAGCTCATATACATATCTGTGGTATAATAACCTGGGTTCAATAAGCGGGGCAACGGCCAGCACTTATACTCCGGGTAACATTACAGCTACTACTACTTATTATTGCGCTGTAACCAGCGGCAGTTGCGGAACTGTAAATACATCAAATGCAGTAATTACAGTTAACGCTTTACCTGCGCCTACATTTACAGCATCGCCGGGTGGCAATACCTGTACTTCGGCTACAGTAACATATACAACCCAAACAGGCCAAAGCAATTATATATGGACCTTGCCCGGAACTTTAGGAACTGACTATACTATTTCATCAGGTGGTGTTGGTACCTCAAGTAACACGGTAAACCTGCAATGGTTAACTGCCGGTAGCAAAACGGTAACTATTAATTATACAAACAGCAACGGTTGTACTGCGGCCACTCCGGCTTCTTCAACAACAAGTGTGGGAGTATTGAATAACTATACTGTATCGGGTGGAAATAATTGCGGTGTATCAACTGTAGGACTTGGAGGCAGTGATAATGGAGTAAGCTACCAGTTGTTGCTAAACGGTTCTAATACCGGCAGCCCGGTTTCAGGAACCGGTAGTGCAATCAGCTTTGGCGCACAGACCACTGCGGGTACTTACACTGTTAAGGCCACAGGATGTTCAACTACAACCATGACCGGCTCTTCGATTGTATATACCAACCCGGCTCTTTACACAGCTACGGGCGGAAGTTTATGCAGCGCAGACTCAGTGATACTTTCAGGTTCGCAGGTAGGAACAAGCTATCAACTGATGTTGAGCAGCACTACTCCAATAGGCAGTGCAATTTCAGGAACAGGCAGCCCGCTTGATTTCGGACTGGTTTCAGCATCGGGAAGTTATTCGGTAGTAGCAACCAATTCTAACTGCTCTATCAGAATGACCGATTCACTTACTATTAACGGAGCTTTAAATTCATATAACGTATCGGGTGTAAGTCTTTGCACCGGCCTTACAGTTAGCCTGAGTGGTTCAGACCTGGGAGTAAGCTACCAGTTAAAACGCAACGGTAGTGTTAACGCCGGAAGTGCTGTATCAGGTGATGGAAGTGCACTTAACTTCCCTAATCAAACAGCATCAGGTACTTATACGGTATTGGCATACGCAGGTGGTTGCACCTTGTTAATGAGCGATTCGGCTGTAACTGATACTACGTCTCCATCGCTATATAACGTTACCGGCGGCACATTCTGCGGTTCGATAGTTGCTGGCTTGTCAAATTCTCAGGTAGGATTTAACTACCAGTTGGTATTGAACGGTGCAAATGTGGGTAGCCCTGTAAGCGGTACCGGTAGCTCAATCAGCTTCGGAAGCCAGTATGCATCGGGCACTTACAGAGTTAACGCTACCAACTCGCTTAATCCATGCGTTACTGCCATGAATGGTACTGCACAGGTTGTAACTTCGTTAGCTGTTGTTGCGCCTACCATTTCAGCATCACCTGCAGGCCCTGTTTGCCAGGGTACTTCGGTATCGGCAACCTTTACTCTGGGTTCAGGCGGTGTTTCAACTACCAGGGATACTATTGATTATACTACTAACGGAGGTATCAGCTGGACTGTTTACACTTCGGGCGCATCTATCAGCACCTCTTCTTTAACAGGTAATAATGTTGTTCAGATACGCGCATGGAGATTTGACCCAACCAATCCTTGTTATGTTTCGCCATTTAACTATTACACCTGGACAGTAGGTTCGCCTTCAACGGCGGCTACTTCGGTTACCAGCTCGGTTGGTACTGTTTGTTCAGGTGCAGGTACCACACTTACCTTTACTGTGGTTGGTGGCAGCCTTAGCGCAAACTCGGAATGGAAGTTATATGATACTGACCCTACTGTAGGTAGTCCAACACCTGTAGCGTCATCTATAACTTCAACCATATATGTTACACAGCCTGCGGTGGCGGGTACTTATACTTACTATGTAAGGGCTGAATCTCTATCAGGTACTTGTGCTACTTCGGCAGCAAGTACTTCAGTAACTGTAACACAAAGCCTGGATGCTTATCCGGCCGGCAATACCACGGCCTGTAGCGGTAGCGCGGCAAGCATTGCTCTTGCAAGCCACGTTTCGGGAACTACATTCAGATGGACAGTTGGTAGCATTACCAACGGAGTTACCGGCGCAACTGCAAGCAGCGGAACTACAATTACCGATGTGCTTACTGTAGCTCCCGGAACACTTGGCACTGTTACTTATATTGTAACACCTGTTAATAGTTCATACTCTACATGCCCTGCGGTTATTGCCAACATATTGGTTAATGTAAACTCGTATGTGGCAATGACCAGCCCTACAACGGCCAGCACATGTAACAGCCACTTCAGCTATACCCCAACCTCTAATGTTCAGGGAGCTACTTATTCATGGTCGAGAGCTGCGGCTACCGGTATTACACCTGCTACATCAAGTGGCACAGATAGTATATTGAATGATTCGGTAACCAATACTTCAGGTTCGCCAATAACTGTTATTTACACTATTAGTATATCTTCTGCCTGTGGAACAGCTACCGGCAGCGTAAATGTTACGGTTAACCCGAGATTAGGAAGCGGCTCTCCTACTATTTATGTTGACCGTTGTGGTGCGGGTAACCTGATACGCATTGATACCCTGGTGGGTGGAAATGGATTACTGCCTTACACCATTTACTATACTGATATTACATACGGAGTACATTACTCTGACCTGGTTACCAGTTTACCGATAAGTATCGTTCCTCCGGATTTGGGAACACTATACAGTGTTGACTCGATTGAAGATTACGATAACTGTAAGGTTCATTTAGGTGGTACTATCAGCGTTCCTACTCCGGTGTTAAGTTCGCAGGATGTAACGGTGCCTTGTAACCTGTCTTTAGGAGTTCCGGTTACTTATTACAATAGCCAGATAACCGGTGGAACAACCAATGCCGGTTTGATGACTACGATAACAGCAACAACAGTTGCGCTGGATTCGACCCCGGTATTGTTACATGTTGATACCGTAACGCCTGTTTACAATAACCAGAGCTTTATGAAGAGAAACCTTCACATAACTCCGGGAACTGACAGTGCGGCTACCGTAACTATATACATTAGCCAGGATGAAGTAGATAGCCTTGTGGCTGCCTCTGCAAGCGATCCGTTGCCATATCAGCAGTTATTACCGGATCTTTCGAACCTGGTGGTTAACAAGTACGATGGTGGTGCGCAGTCGCCTACAAACCATACTTCGGTTGAGTACTTAACCCCATCATCAGTAACGGCTAATACGCCTCTGCCTGGTGTATATGCGGTTACGTTTAATACTACCGGATTCTCAGGATTCTTCCTGGTGTCTAAAACACCTCCTTCGTCCGTAACAACCGGTAGCACTTCAAATTGCAGTGCTACAAGTGATACGATTACAGTTACCCTTACCGGTGTTGCGCCATGGAGTATGACTTATTACAATGGCCATACCGATACCAGCGTAACAGGTATTTCCGATAGCATTTACCAGTTTGCGGTTGCGCCAATAGCTACTACCAGCTACTATGTTACAGCTTTGCATGATGCTTACTTTACTGCTCCGGCCAGTTACATGATGGATACGGCTACTGTAACCATCAATGCAGGCCCGGCAACATTCTATCCTACGGTAGCAACTAACCCTTTATGCACCGGCTCTTCAACTAACGTTGTGGTTGCCAGTTCTGTAAGCGGTGTTAATTACCAGTTACAGTTAAGCAACGGATCAAATGTTGGTACTGCGGTAGCCGGTTCAGGAAGCACCATTGATTTGCCTACAGGCACTATTACTGCCAACACGGTTTACCAGGTTGAGGCAACGGCAGTGGGTGGATGTACCAGCACAACACCTGCAAATATTAATGTAGTGGCTGCTGATCCGGATATTGCTTTTGGCAGCCAGTTATCGGGACAGCATTATACCTTTGGCACAATTTTAAACCCTGCGGTACCTGGCGGTTGGACCAATTCGAACAACGCACATGGTAACCACTGGACATTGGCTTCAATCAATCCGCCAGGCAGCACCAGTTACTCATACTTTAACAGCCTGGGTGTAAGCGTAGGCGCAACCACCGGTGGTACTTATATCAGAACACCGGTTAACGATACCTCAGCTACACCGGTTGTTGATTTGATTACCGGCAGTATTAATGCCACAGGGTATACTAACCTGAGTGTGCAGTGGGGCGCCCGGAAAACTTACGGATATGCGGGTACTATCAGCTTATACTACAGGCTTAACGGAGGCTCGTGGACAGCGGTATCGTTTACCGATATGCAGGCTGACGTAACCGGCGAGCCATGGCAGTTGGTTAACAATACCGTGCAGATAAAATTACCTTCCGCCACAGATGGGGCTTCGGACCTGCAACTGATGTGGGCAGCTAATCAGAGCACTGATACCAATTACTACAGTATGAACGATATTGGTATATATGGTTTAGGTAAAGTGATTAATTGCGGTGGAGACAGCATATTGCTGCCTTACCTGAATACCAGTTGTGGCGCCACCGAATACAGCCTTACAGCTGCAGCTGCAAGCGCATGGCCTTCAACTCCGGCATTTAGTTATGTAACCGGAACTGCCATAACCGGCACACCGTTAATTATTGCTATACCGTCTGCAACTGCTGCAGGAACATACAACCTGGATATTAAGGTTGATGACGGCAGCGGCCACTATTCAGGTGTTATTCAATTCCCTGTTACTACCGACCTGTTAACCACAACTACCATCGGGCTTGATAACTGTTCATGTAATTACATTACCAGCAGTGCTATGGGCTCGGCTTTTGGTAACGTGGTTACTGTTTATGCAGCAGGTGGTGCCGGTTCAGGCTTCTACTTTAGTTCGGCAGGTTTGGTTGATACCTTGTTAACCACAGTTGATGCCGGCGATAATGCTTATGCAGGCACGGCGGGCCACAGCGGTGTGATGGGTGTATTCTGGTCGAAAGCAGATGGTGCAAGCCATACTTATACTATATCAGACGGATTCTGTACTGCTACCAAAACTAAGGTAACCCAGGCCACTGCACCAGCGTCTATTCCTTTCGGAACTTCTACCGGTGTGCCTGCTGCCATTACTTCGGCAATGGGTGCCGGTTATGGTGGTGGTAACGGAATAAGTGGTAGCTTCAATAACGCAGGATTTGGCGATAACAACATTACCAACGTTAACGGTAAAGCATTAACATGTCACCAGAGAGGTTACTTCGGCAATGCCTGGGTAACTTACCAGGTAAATAATATGGATGCACTGGGTGCACCGCTTGCAGGTGATAGTACCAATAACAAAGCAGTGGTTGAAATTAATAACAACGGAACAGACCTCGACTCAGTTCAGGTAAGTGTTTACCGCGATGCTTTCTTACCTGAAGTACCTAATGATTTAGCTGCGGTAGCTTGTAGCGGATACCCTGAGTATGCGATGGAAAGGCACTTTATGATTAAGTCTACTAAATCGACTGGTGCAAATTCATTCGAGAATGCAGTTGGTGTAAGGCTTTACTTTACCGATGCTGAGTTACTGGATTTGCAATACTGGACTATGAAAGTAGCACAGAGTGCCACCGGACAAACAGCAGGATGTGCTTATGCCGATACGATTACAAACATTAACTCGATTTATGTAACCAAATACACCGGTGCTAATGAAGATGGTAATTATGGCAATAACCTTGCTGCTCCATCGGGCTTATACAGGGTGTTTGGTAAAAACGCAACTGCTTCGGGCAACGGCCCGCTGACGGCGATAGATGCCGGTGCGGCAACGCTTACTACCGGTGGAACAACCAACCTGCACTATGTTCAGATGAACGTTACCGAGTTCTCGGAATTCTGGTTAGGTGGTTCATCGGGCGGTGGCGAAGCACTACCGGTGCAGATGTTATACCTGGAGGCAGAGGCGCTGAATAATGACTCGATACAGGTAGGTTGGGGTACTGCCCTTGAAGTTAACAACCAGGCCTTTGATGTTGAACGCAGCACAGATGGAAACACCTGGACTGTTGTAAATGTTACCCCGGGCCATAACAACAGTATAGTAGACGAATACTATACATTTAATGACCTGAATGTTGTACCAGGCGTAGTTTACTACTACCGTTTAAAACAAATTGATAATAACGGTAACTACCAGTACACCGGTATAGTACAGGCTGAGATTACAGGTGCAGGAGCATTTACAGTAATGAATTTTGTGCCGAACCCAACACAGGGTAATACGCAGTTGACTGTTGTAACAACCATAGACCAGGAAATAACTGTAGACTTCTATGATATGCTTGGCCAGAAGGTATTGAGCAGCATACAGGAACTGACTGCAGGAACTAACAGGATAGACTTTAACCTGCAACGTTTTGCATCGGGCACTTACTCAGCGGTAGTAACTTCTGAAAATCAGCTGTACACCAAAAAGATTGTTATTGCAAAATAATAGCGTGTAATATCTTTTCAATAAAAAATAAAAGGGGCTGTCTCAAAAGTAGACGGTCTCTTTTATTTTGTAAACCGCATGTTGCGTTTGCTTTTTAATAAATCGGATCGCTTGGAACAACGAAATGATAGTCAATTGGAAGCGCCGGAGGCTTTGACCACTTCAGGCCGGAACTGTAAATCACTTCAGGCCTGAAATTTTTGACCACCTCTTGGAGGGGCTAACGTGATATGATTCATTACGTTAATGATAGCCTTAAGGTTCTGAGAATTTAATAAACCGATGTACAATTGGCCGCGGCCTTACTTGAACTCCGAGACCGGCTTTTCCAAACTGGAAGGGCATTCAAACTATTATTCGCATAGAACGGGTAAGGGAAGTGATAGCAGAGAATAAGACAAGTAGTGAAACCCAATATTACATTTGCAGCAGGAAATTGACAGCCGATGTTGCAAACAGATATGCCCGTTCCCATTGGCATATAGAGAATAAATTACACTGGACATTGGATATGGTTTTTAATGAAGATTTATCCAGGATCCGAACAGGACATGGAGACGAAAATTTTTCTATCATCCGAAGAATTGCGCTGAATTTGCTAAAATTAAATACCTCAATTAAGAAAAGCATTGCCGCTAAACGTTATAAAGCAGCTTGGAACGAAGCCGCTTTAGAGGCTATCCTTAAAATTTAGACGCGATTGCCCTGCAACTATGCTAACCGTTATCTCTATTGTTTTCAAAATTCCCTATGTTTGCATAAGAAGAATTTACGAGCCAAAATGTCCCTATTTAGTCCCTCCTGTAATTATAAGTGCTCGCAATTATTTAATAATCAATTAATTGTGATAGTAACAGTCTTTAGGGGACGGAAGGGGTTGAGTATTTTGCAAAATACACGATGCTACTGAATCCATATCTGTTGCCCAAAAGATGTGTGCATAGGCAAGCTCCAGAGGGACATTGCCAATTTTCGCATAGCGAAAATTGGATTGCACATTCAATTTGCATGTTTCGAATAGTAGTGGTGCAGAACCTTAAAGACAAGATGATGGCGAAAATTCTGTTTTTGTTTCAGCGAAAATTACACTATAATTTATCTGCATAATAGCTTTGAAAAGCGACCGTTGGCAATATGGGTTTCGCAAATAAAAATTATGTTTGCTTTTGCGCTGAACACCTGCGCTTCTAAGACCTGATATTTCACTCCCACTATCTGGTTTTATCAAATTACAGATTGATAATTTACAATAACGACCGCTTATGATCGTAGAGGTTATTTTATTTTTTTTGGGTGGGGTAGCTGCTCTGTTAGCGCTTATTTATGCTGCTGTTTTTGTTAAGTGGAAAAAGAGAGAGGTTGTGACTTTTGACCCGGATTACGAAAAAATAAGGGCAAAGAATTATCCGCCGCCGTACCCTAACGGATGGTTTAGTTTGTGCAGTTCAGACAGTGTTAAAAAAGGGCAGGTAATTGAGGTGGATGCCTTTGGCCAGAAATTTGCCGTTTTCAGGGGTGAGAATGGCGAGGTGGGGGTTATAGACGCCTATTGTCCGCACTTAAATGCCAACCTGGCCCACGGGTGCGTAAGGGGCAATAATGTAGTTTGCCCGTTTCACGGATGGGAGTTTAATACCAAAGGCCAATGCGCAAAAGTTCCTTACGCTGATAAAGTTCCTCAAAACAACCAGGCTGAGCAGTGGATAGTAAAAGAAAACTGGGGATTGATATTGGTTTGGCACCATAGCGAAAAGAAAGAGCCGCACTGGACTACTGATGGCCAGTTAACCCAGGTGAAAGATTACAGGTATTATGGAAAGAAGAGCGATATTCTGAGAATCCACTTGCAGGATTTTGCCGAAAACGGGGCTGATTTTGCCCATTTTAATTTTGTGCATAACCTGCTAACCATTCCGTTTGCAGACCGGTTTATCCATATTAAGCATACTGTTAATATCCAGTTCGGCGAGGGGGAAGTAAAGCATACCGCCTCCTTCACTGACCGCGCTGACCTGGTTTGGAAATCAAACGGAAAGGAGATACCACGTGCCGGGGGCAACGCGGTTGTTACATTTTACGGGCCGGGTTTCCTGGTATTTAACTTTACCACTGAAATGGGAAAAATGCTGCTTATAAAAACATTTACACCCATGGGCGAGCTGAAGGTTAAAATGGAAGATTATGTATATGCCCCGCGATCTACAAGCCGATGGGCTGTTAAATATTTATTGCGCGAAGCCTCCTCCCAGTTTCATGATGATGTTACTATCTGGGAACGTAAAAAATTTGCCATTAAACCCCTGCTTGTTAAAGGCGATGGCCCCATCATGAAAATGAGACTATGGTATAGCCAGTTTTATAGTGAACATAGTGCTTATGCCCGGAGAGTTGCACTTGAAGAGGCCGGAGAATTAAAGATGGAACCGGTTAACCTGTCGTAAAAACTGCTTTGGCTGGTTTTATACATCCATATTTGTTGTAACACAGATATGTAACAGGTCAACTTCTAATTTTCTGAAAGATGTCTTCAAAGGCAACTTTTATTAATATTAATAATTTCTCAAAAAAACTTAGGTAAAAATAAAAAATGTTTATTTTTGCTTGAAATCAGATGGCCTTTTGTTGTGTCAGCAAATCTCTGAACAGGGTTAAAGGAAAGGGCCGTGGTGTGGTGGATGATTGTGGAAATTGAATTAACAAATTTTTATCAGTAAGGGGGAGGATATTGTATTTATTAAATACAATACGCAACGGTTTTAAACGTTAGCTAGCCTTAACTGGTACCTAAAAGAAGGGATAAAAAACAACCCATGACTACAAATGAAGCATTTTTAAACGCCTTGAACAATGAGGAGGTAAAAAGTAAATATTCGCCATCTTCCATCAGGACCTGGCGCAGCAGGGCTATTCGCGAAAAGCTGTCGCTCGATTTTATGATTGAGTTTTTGCGCGACAATGGCTATAAGGTAAAACAACCTCTTCAATGGCATGTTACTGATACCGGCAAAGGTTCATCTAAAAAGTATATTGAAGGCCCGGCAGGCGACCCTCATGGCGCCGAAATGAAAGCTCAGCTGAACAAGAAGCTTTATGCAGTCCGCAAACAACTGAATGCAGAATTATATGGTAAATGGTACGATTGGAGTAAAGGCGAGTATGCAAAAGACTTCGCTCATAAAAAGACAGCTTTAACACCTGTAGTTTTTTCTCAAATGACTTACGGACGGTATATCAGCAAAGAAAATATTCCATTTGCTGTTAAAATATTAAAGGAAGGGAAAAAAATACTGCACAACTACAACGAGCAAATCAGGCTTGAGGTAGAAAGTTTATAATTATCTGATCACTCCTTAATTTTCTGGTCTTTTTGCGTATTAGGGGCTGATATAGAATCTATCCTGGCATGTACGCCACCCGGTAATTGAACGCAATAGTCAGACCATCCTTTGGTGCCTGCCCTCGGGTCGGGCCGGTAATAATCGGTTGAAACAATTTGTGCCCAACTTGATAAAGCAGCATGCATATCGGTAGAATCGCCGCTCCTGGCTTGTTTGGTGCCATCATCGCTTCTGGTCCTTATGATGTAACCTTCCTTTACCCGTTTTTGTATGTTGGCAAAATCACTTTTGGGGTCGTTGAATATTACAAAGGCAGCTTCAGGCGTTCCGGGATTGGAATATACAAACAGGGCCCTTCCTGCTAATGAGGGATGGCCTGTTTTATAAACCTCGCCTGAGTTACCATCGCCGTCAATAATAAATATCACTTTCCCTTTAGCCTCTTTAATGGTTGGCCAATTGCCGGCTAATACGGCCTTTTCCAGTGTGGGATGTTTCCCCCTTACCTCGTCCGGCGTTAATACGCCATCCAGCTTTTCGCCGAAAACGCTTTTAACTTCTTTATCCAGGTTTTCTGCTGCCAGCGAGTCAAAAGGGGCCGCGTGTGTAAGTTTGTTCAGAAATTTTATCTCATCGCCCGGGGTGCTTACCTCGGTTTCAATATTGATGAACACAGGCAGGTGATTGGGGTGTGCGTCGCTCCAGCGCTTTATTTCTTTCAATGCATCAACCAATGTAAGGTTTGTAGAAATGAAATCAAAATCGGGTATATGCAAAAGCTTGAATCCCGGTTGCTTCAATGCTTCTATTTTTGAGGCGGTGGGTTTAAATACGAGGGCCCTCCCTTTGCGTTTATAAAATCTTCCACCCGTTGGGTCGTTCCATACGTCCAGTTCAAGCCCCCTGACGCCATATTTTTCTAACTGGTCGGTTAAAGGGGCATTGGTGTAATCAATATATTTTGGGTTCAGGTCTTTAGACAGCAGATGCAGATTGTACAAGCCGGTTAAGAACCGCAGAATTGCGGGCTCGGTGCGCAGGTGGTAACTATTATGGCTGGCAATAATTTGTATCTGGTTGATTTTTAAATCACCTGCGGGCCCATCCATATTTTCTTCGAAAAAATTTGATGCAACGGGATAGCTTTTTTCGGGTCCGTTATATGATGCAGGCACCTGTTGTTGTTCGGCGTTGCCTTTCACATTTTTATTGTATGAAAAGGATAAACCAATGAATACTAACAGGAGGGCAGGCAAAAACTTTTTCACGGCGATATATTTGGTGGAAGAGGCCAAAGAAATAATAATTGTTGCACAAAAGTCACTAATTGGCGGCCTTTTAAGGCATTTAACACCTTGCCGATGGCTAACTTAGGTTAGTTAAAATGTAAAACCGCCTTGTCTAACTCTAAAAAAACATCAAAACCTTGGAAAATATGGCAACGTGAATTTTCTTTGTATCACGATGGCCAAACATTACAATCATATTTCATTTTCCTGCCGGCGATTCATTTGCGGCTGTTGTTCTGTTTAAGATGCTTTCACCCCATTGTATCTGTATTTCTCTCTCATTTTTTTTGCACCCTGAAATATCATCCCTGATATGAATAATAGATTTTTTTAAAAGCATAAATTGATAACCATGAGCGATTTCAAATTTAACCCCGGACTGCCTCATGAAGGCAGTAATGAGAATTCATTCTATACAAACCCTACCCTTGGCAACAAGTCTACTTCCTTGCAGCAAAAGAAAAAGGATGTAGAAACGGCAAAGCATGCTTTTACTGTTAAAACTAAAACCGGAGGCGCAGCCGTCATTAACAGCGCAGCAATCAACCACCGGATTTCAATGTGCAGCGTCATTTTTGGATACGAGGAAGATGAGTTGAAAATATTATTGGTTGATACGGATACGGTTAACGGTGTTGAGTTTGGAAACGATAACCGCGTACTACCCGGATGCCTGGCCACCGCTAATCAAACTTTAGAAAACTCGGCGCGTGAAATGATTGAGGAACTAACCGGGGCTGAAAACTTTTTTATTGAGCAGGTTTATTCGTTTGGCAATCCGGCCAGGGGCGGGGAAGCTGAAGCGGCCGGTTCAGGAACATTGCCTGATACCTGGGAAATTACAGTGGCATTTTTTGCGCTGGTAAAAATACCTGAAGGTATTTCGTATAGCAGCTATGTAAACGGTGCAAAATGGTATTCGATTACTGAAGCTGCGGCTTTATCTCCATACCAAAACAAAATTGTAGAAAAGGCGCTTGCAACATTAAGATTTGAGATACGCCACTTTCCAATTGCATTTGAACTGCTACCTGAGAAATTTACCCTGGCACAGGTGCAAAGTTTGTATCAGGCCATATCAGGCAAAAAGCTTGATAAGCGGAATTTCAGGAAAAAACTTAAAGCGCTTAACCTGGTAAGCCCGGCGGGCGAAAAGATTAAAAATGTAATTGCCCGGCCATCAGAGCTTTTTGTTTTTAACCGCAATATTTATTCCGATTCACATAACAGTATCTTATAGTAGCCTGCAATGTTTTGCTTAGGTTTACAGCATGTGGAAACAAACATGGCGGTTTAATTTGCGTGTTATTACGTTCTGCGCGATGGTGACAGGTTTTTTTTCTGTTTCTGCGCAAATCAGCGAATCTGTTGCAGCTATTAAGTTTGGCCCGTTCAATATTACCTCGGCGCGCAAATCGGTAAATGGCCAGTACGTTTTGTTTATCAATATTTTCAGAGGAAACGAATTTATAATGGCCGATAGCATTGTAACCGATGCCGACGGCTGTAAGGGCTTTTCGTTCCCTTCAACCCAGCCCTTTAAGGATTATTTTATTTTTTCGAAACACGCTCCTAAAAGCGGCAAAACCTATATACTTACTAAGCAAGGCAGCTTTGCAGCCATTGGCGGGGGTACTTTCTGGGCCGCACCTAAACACAAGTTATTATTTATTTTAGCAGAGAAGGATTACCGCAACCTGGTTGTTTTCGGGCTGCAGGAAATGAAAACAGTTTTTGAAAAATACAGTTGCGATGAGTTTACTGACTGGTATTACCTGCATGGCACTTATTTCGGAAAGGTTGCCACAGAGTGTGGTGATGAACTGAAACCCGAGAAAGAAGTAAGCGAGTGGATACACCCGGTTGAAATAGAACAATTTGACCCTAAGGTGCATACGTTAAACGAAATGCACATAACTGATGAGCAGGTTGGGAAAGCCAAACCGCTTGTAAAATATGCTTCGTGTAAATAAAATGCAATGAGCTTTTTAACCGATGAATTGATAGATGGCCTGCCTGTAACTGTAACCGGTAAAAACGGTTCAGCACCATGGCTTATTACTGCATGCCTGGCGGATGCCTTGCTGAAAATACTACCACGCATGGGTGCTGGTTATGTAGTGCATAACAATGTTGCCATTCATGAAACTGCCACAGTGGAACCTGGTGCTGTTTTAAAAGGCCCTGCTATTATAGGGCCGGGTTGTTTTATAGGGGCCAACGCCTATTTACGGGCAGGGGTTTACCTGGGCAGTTCGGTTGTTATTGGCCCGGGATGCGAGGTGAAAACCAGCGTAATTATGAGCCATACGCATATAGCCCATTTCAATTTTGTTGGCGATAGCCTTATTGGAAGCCACGTAAATTTTGAGGCAGGCGCCATTGTGTGTAACCATTGGAACGAGAGAAGCGATAAGCAAATAAGGCTGGCTTACAATGGACAGATAATTGAAACCGGCACAGAAAAATTTGGCGCCCTGATTGGCGACGGGTGCAAAATAGGTGCAAATGCAGTTTTATCTCCCGGAACTATTCTTGCAAAAAACACTATAGTTAGCAGGCTTGAATTGGTTGAGCAAAATCCCGGATAGAATTGTGATAGCAATTTTTATACCGAAAAAAGATAGGTTTGCGAATCCATCCGGTATATACCATCGGAAGGGTTTTATTGATTATCCGCAAACCTGTCTGCCGATGGTATATATTTTGTGAGGCAATCACCTTTGAAAACAAGACATGACTTTAAAACTATCCCTTATTTTATTATTTGCACTGCTCCAGGTTGGTGGCAGCAAAGAGGAATTGTATTCCAAAACTGAAGATAGTTACGAGGTAGTAGATGGAAATAAGGAATTAGTTGGCCAAACTATCAGCACTTTCCGGAAATCGGATAACAACCCCCGGGTAAAGCTGATCAGGATATTTAATTATAAAGATGACCCCCGGATATATCAACTAAGCGGATTGAAGAAAGAAAACGGATTATCGGATTATACGTTGGATAGTATTTATTATGATAAGCGGGGTAATGATACCCTGAAGGTGAGCTATATTTCAGTAGGGGGCAAATGGATTAAAACCATGAGTTACAAAATGAGGTTCAGGCCTGATAATGCCGTCTACTATTCTAAAATGGAAAGGCACAATGACCCTAAGTTTACCAACGAAACTTTTTATAGCTACAACGGTGCTGGTAAGGTAACCAGGGAAACAGAATACCGGTGCTCTGTAAAATCACCCTGCGATTCTACCTATAAAAAGCTTTATTACTACAATGCCGCTCAACATCTCGACTCCATGGTCAACTTTACCTGGGAGAGTAAAAAGTGGCAAAGGGTGCCCGATAAAAAGGCACCTGCAAGAAAGTGAGAATAAGGCTGGCTGGTTTATAATTACTTAAACCGCTTGCCATATCTTACTAAAACCACCACAATCAGAGCAACTGCTAATATTCCCCACCAAATCATAATTTCAGTATTTACACTTTCTTGGCAATAGTGCCACATCATCTTTACAAGATAGGCATTAAATCAGGGCCCTGCATAATTGTTTATGGTTACCAATTCTTTTTCGGAAACGGTCCCATTTCAAATACCAATTGCCCGCCAGCCTCAATATCCTGATGATGTATAAACGGGCTGTCTAACTTTTTTCCGTTTAAGGTGGCAGATTGAATGTATAAATTCAAGGGTGAAACATGGTGGGCTATAATTTCAAATTTTCTATCGCGGTGCTCAGGGTCAAAATACAAAGTCATTTTAGGAAATTTGGGCGTGCCTATTGCATAAACATCGCTGCCCGGTGTAACCGGGTAAAACCCTAAGCAACTGAAAATGTACCAGGCCGACATTTGTCCGCAATCATCATCGCCATCCATACCATCAGGGTCATTGCGGTATTTAATGGCGCGGTAATAAGCCACCAGCCATTGTGTTCTCCAGGCCATACCTGCATAATCAAATAAAAAGCAGTAATGATGCCCCGGCTCGTTGCCATGTATATACCGTCCTCCTCTGAAATTCTCATTTAACCGCTTTACAAAAAGGTCTTTTCCCATCAGGTTTAAAAGGCCGGGCATATCGTGCTGCACGGCAAACAGGTAAGTCCATTTGCTGCCTTCTGTAAACCCGTCACCCGGCTTGGGGCCCCATTGGCCATTGGCTAACCGGGGCGCCATAAAGCCGGTAGCCTTGTTATAAACGTTTAGGTAGTTTTTGCTGCGCTTCATCAATAAATCATAACTGTCCATTTTACCGGCGGCCTTAGCTACTTGTGCAACACAGTAATCATCAAAAGCCCCTTCCAGCGTATTGGCTACCGATTCGTTTGTTTTATCAACCGGTACATACCCAAGCTTCATGTAATAAGTCAGGCCTGCCCTTGCTTCGTATCCGCTCCAGGGGGCACGGTCGGCCCAGCGTTTAAGTGTGTCACCCACCGGTGGCACCATGGCGTCTTTCATGCAGGCATCATAAGCTTTTTGCAGGTCAATTCCTTTTATGCCTTTAACAATGGCATCCGCTACTACTGCATCGGCATGGGTGGCAATCATAATGCCGGTGTAGGTGGGATTAGGCCATTTAGGCATGTAACCCCCTTCTTCATACATCTGTATTAACGAATTTACCATGCCCGGCACACGCTCAGGCGCCATTAATATCAGCAGCGGGTGAAGCGCCCGGTAAGTATCCCACAGCGAATAATCGTTGTAGCTAACCCCGTTATGTATTTTATCATCAAACGCACTGTAGTACCGGCCATACTCTGAAAACTGTCTTGGAAAAAGCAGCGCATGGTACATAGCCGAGTAAAAAATATGGCGTGCATTTTTATTACCTCCATCAATAGTAATCCGGCTTAAATACTCGTTCCACTTTTGGTGAGTTTGCTCTTTTATTTGTTCAAAGGTGGCATCCGCTATTTCTTTTTGCAGGTTCTCACGCGCCTGCTCCAGGCTTATAAACGAGGTGCCAATTCTTGCAACAACAGTCCGGGTGTTTTTACCAAAGGTTACCCAGGCGCCACAGGCATTAGCCAGTTGGGTGGTGCTGTCCTTTTTTAAAACTTCATTTTCCCAGGTACCCCAGCTATCAAATGCCTGGTCGAACTGAATTACAAAATATCCCTTAAAGTTTGGCAAGGGAGGACCAAGGCGTGATGACTGCCGGTCGCTGTTCCATCCAATTACCTCGTCTTTGGCAGTATCAATTTTTATCCAGCCGTTAAAGTCGGGTAACTGGCTGGCCTCTATTAAAACGTTGGGTGTTTGGTTTTTGCCAAAATCAAATTTCAACATGCCACAACGCTCAGTGGCAGTCATTTCAGTATGTATATTTTGCAGGTTTGGTTCAGTAATGCCAACTGCATAGTAGTAGGGCTTGCTTACCTCGTGCAAATGGCCATATAATGCCTTTTGCTTCAGTGATTTTTCGGTTACAGTACCGGTGGTAGGCTTTAAGGTAACAAAGCCATAATCGCCCATCCACATGGCCGGTTTATGCGATGCCCTGAAACCAATAATGTGCATGTCGTAATAATTGTAATTGCCCTTTGCAATGCGGCTGGGGCGCGTGCAGGCAGTCCAGTGAGTCATGCCAAAAGGGGGTGTTACAAACGGAGTGGTACGTCCGTAAAACCAGATTCCTTTGGTGCCAATTAAGGGATTGGTAAATACCGTGAGGTCTTTACTATCCTGCGCGCTTAACCTTATTGACGGCCCTAAAAAGCATATAGAAACGAGCAAGGCAATAAACAACCGGTATAAATTATTCATGTAGAATTATTGATGATTTGGGAACAGTAAATTTACTTTTAAGCCAGGCCATATTTCAGGTACAGCGTATTTTATGGCGTGTAATTTATACCGAAAGATACGGAGTTCAAAAACCATCCGGTATAAATCATCGGTGTGCGTAGGCTTATTATTCAAAATAAGCCGACCGATGATTTACCTTTACCAATATGAATAAGCAAATCTATTACATTCCTAAGCCGCCGCTGTTTAATTTCAGCGAATGTCTTTGGTTTCTGGACCGGAGATTTGATGAATGCCTTTACCGTGTCAGTAACACAGAAGTGATTAAGGCTATTCTAATAAATGGCGATGCATTTTTATTCAGTATTTCAGAAAACGAAACTGACCTTGTGGTTGGGGTATTGCAGGGAAAGCCAGATGCCGCACAACGAAAGGCACTGCTGAATTATATTACCGATTGGTTTGATTTAAATACAAACATGCAGCCGTTTTATAAACTATTGTCGGCTAACAAAGGGCTGGCCTATATGTGTGATGAGTTTAATGGATTACGGCTGTTAGGCATACCTGATCTTTTTGAAGCCCTTTGCTGGAGCATCATCGGGCAGCAAATCAACCTGACTTTTGCGTATAAACTAAAACGCCGCATGGTTGAGGCCTACGGGCGGCAAATAATTTTTGAAGGAACCACTTACCACTTGCTTCCCGAGCCTGAACGATTAGCGCAGGTAACTATACCTGAGCTTCGGGCCATGCAGTTTTCTGATAAGAAGGCAGAGTATGTAATTACGGTTGCAAAAGCCTTTGCGAACGGAGAACTAAGCAAGGGAAAGTTAATGGCTTTACCCGACCTGGAAGCAAAGCAGCAAGCGCTAACAAGCTTAAAAGGCATCGGTATCTGGACAGCAAATTATGCCCTGATGAAATCGCTGCGCGAACCGGCCAGCATACCGCATGGCGATGTAGGATTATTAAATGCTTTGGAAAACCACAGCATTATTAAAACGCGCACAGAAACCGAAAAGATAGAACGCCTCTTCAAAAAATTTAAAGGATGGGAGAGTTACCTGGTTTTTTACCTATGGCGAAGCCTGGCTATAAAATCACCCTGAACGTAATATTAATACGGGGGCCCACCTGGTTACTTGTTTTGGATATCTGGTGTTCCCAGTAATGCTGGGTTTCGCCGGCCATTAATAAAAAGCTGCCATTGATTAGCTCAATGGTCCGCAACTCTTTTTTGTTTTCGTAATGCCGCAGTTTAAAAGTTCTGGCCGCACCAAAACTTACTGAGCCAATTACGGGGTTTGTGCCCAGCTCTTTTTCATTATCGCGGTGCCAGCCCATGCTGTCTTTTCCATCCCTGTATAAATTAAGCAATGCGCTGGTAAATTTAACCTTTGCCAGGGGTTCAATTTTTTCTTTAATGGCCAGTAAGGCAGGTGTAAACCGCAACGGTTTCATAGTAATGCCTGAGTAGGTGTAGGGTTTATTGCTATCGCCGTACCATGCTGTTAAGCGCGGCTGCATCACTTCTTTGCTAAATATTTTAATGGGTTCCTGGTTCCACTCAATACCATTCAGAAGTTCTTCGAAATAAACTTCACATTCCGTTTTAGTAAAGAATTGCTGAAATAAAAATGCCTCACCCTGGTAAGGCAGCAGGTTTTTATCCCCATCAAATAAAAGAGTTTGCATTTTTCAATCCAAAAATAACACCAAGAGCTGTTTAAAATTAAATCCAANNCAATACAAAGGCCACAAAGAGTATGTTTTTGGTGTTATTTGTATTGAACTTTGTGCTCTTTGTGTTAAGCTGCATTTCTTTTAAATAGCTTCTAAGACTGGTGTTAAGTTTACTTTATTTTTTGTTGCACCATAAAATTATCTTCACTTCAAAAAAATGGCCGACGTACAAAAGATATTCGCCCTGCGGTTGCAACCCGGCGCCGACCTTAAAAGAGGGCTGGCGGACTTTGTGGCTGAGCAAAATATAAAAGCCGGCTATATCATCACCGCCGTAGGTAGCCTTACTACCTGCAGTTTGGGCTATGCCGGGCAAAGTGGTGGGATAAGCATCCACGATAAATTTGAAATACTGTCTCTTTCAGGTACACTTTCTGTTCACGGCCTCCACTTACATATTTCTTTGGCCGATGGGAGCGGAAAAACCATTGGCGGACATTTGTTGGATGGCAACATCATTTACACCACTGCCGAAATTGTAATTGGCGAGGCAAATCACCTGCTTTTTACCCGTGCGGCTGATGCTGAAACAGGTTATTCTGAACTTGTAGTTCGCAGGCGCGAATGAACATTAGACTTCTTCGGGAAATGGCCCAACAGCCAACTCATCCCGTCCTGTCGGACACCCTTCTCTTTGAAAAAAAGAGAAGGGAACAGCCAATACAAACGCAGACTTTAGATTTATCGAAGGGGTCTATTATGCCTAAAAAATTTATATTGCGCTATATGTTACGATACAAAACCGATAGGCGCACATTATTTGCCGTTACGCTTTATTTTATAGCTGCGGTTACATCCTGGTTGCTATGGCCCGGACTTAATAATTGGGAAATTGCTGCTTTTGTTGTGGTTAACTGTTTCTTATCTTTTACCTGCGCTATTATTGTTCATAACACCATTCATGCCCCTATTTTTAAAAAGAAAGAGTTAAATAAGATTTTTCAATTGGTGTTGTCATTTTCGTACGGCCACTCTACCAGTGCTTTTGTGCCGGGCCATAATTTCAGCCATCATAAATACATGCAAAGCAGCAAAGATGTTATGCGCACTTCCAAAGCCCGTTTTAAGCTGAATATTTTAAATCAGCTTTTCTTTTTCTTTATCATGAGCAGCGACATCATTAAAGGCGAAATAAAGTTTGCCCTTAAAATGCGCAAACAGCGCCCGGCATGGTTCAGGCAATATTTGCTGGAGATGGGATTGGTGTTCGGCGTTAAAATTGTTCTTTTGTTTATTAACTGGAAATGCGCCGTGCTTTTTGTTCTGATACCTCACCAGTATGCTGCCTGGGGTATTGTAAGTACTAACTATTTTCAGCACGATGGTACCGACCAGGACCATCCGTACAACCATAGCCGCAATTTTACCGGCCCGTTGCTCAACATATTTTTATTTAACAATGGTTTTCATGGCGCACATCATAACAAGCCTAACCTGCACTGGAGCCTGTTGCCTGAGTATCACGAAAAACATATCAGGCCTTATGTACATCCCGGACTTGACCTGGTATCATTACCGGCATTTCTTTTCAAGACACATATATACCCTGCAAAGCGCGTTGATTTTAAAGGGCAGGTGGTAGTTCTTCCTCCTGTAGTAAAAGATGAAGACTGGGTGGCAGAAGTGAACGTTGGCCAGCATACAAGCGATATGGCCGGGGCTTTATAGGGCGATATCCGGAATATTCCTTAGAAGCGGTTTGAAATTAAAGAAAACAAATACATATAGCCACAAAGACACTAAGAACACAAAGAAAATGCTTTAAGTTTTTTGAATTTTGGGTTAAAAGCACTGTATATAGCCGCAATTTTAAAAAAATAACTTAGAAGCTGCTAAAAATTAAAGAAAAGAAATA
>PMXD01000103.1 GCA_003165895.1 Bacteroidota bacterium
GGGGGCGTTCTCGTGGTTGGCGTCCCCGCCAACCACCAATGTGCCGCGACAATTTGGTTTGCACCCTATTTTTGCCCCGTTCTTCAGAACGGGGATAGTCCATTGAATGTATTGGCTTTAGCCATTAATTTTCTTCCGAACAGTTGTGACGCCCCTTCCAGCGGGGGATAGTGGCAATTTTCGCATTGCGAAAATTGGATTAGACCTACATTTTTAAGGTTTCGAACAGTAGTGGCCGATGGACTTATCCGGTCTAATCCCTTGTGTAATTTTATAGGCCTATATGAATTACGGCTGTAAAAGCCAGATGTAAAATAAAATTTGGCGATACAGCAAAAAAAATCACCTTTACATCCTGATTTGTTGAAATTTATTCCGCAATCTGCATAAAAGGACACTAAATAACACACTACAAAATTTTTAGTATGAAAAAGACATTACCAAATTTTAAAGGGATAATTAGCATAGGTTTGCTTCTTGTTCTATTGGCTTGCACCTCGTTAGTATCAGGCCAGCAAGCGCAGCACAGCGTTAATTTTAAATTACCGGAAGGTACAACCTTTATGGCACATGGCCCGGCCAGGAACAGCAGTGTATCCAGGCATCATTACGCCGTTCCTGCAACTGTGTGCGACACCGACCTGCTAATAGATTATGCAGCCTACAACCAGGTTATTGCCGAAACACAAGGCCTGAATTATGACGGCAGCTGGTATAACGGAACTCAGCTTTATGCAAATGGTATTACATCGTATATAACAAAGGCCAGCGGCGATAGTGGTTATATCAGCTATGCGGGCGTGGTTTTTGATTCATTACTTTTTTCAAACCCTTTAGACACTTTTTCGACATACTTATCATCTTCGGCCAGTACGGTTTATTTCGACTCGCTTCTTATGTACACGGCACTTACCGGAGATACTGTGCAGATGGCCAACGATAGCATTGTTATTGAAATTTTCAGCCTTACCAATGGCACTTTCTCTGCTACACCGGTACAAACCATTGTAGAGAAAGGGTGGGCCCAGTTAAAACAGTTTTATGCTTACGGCGGTTATGTAGCCGCGCCTGTAGTACCGGTTCACCTTCAACTGTTGCAGGGGCAGGGAATGGCGGTTTTGCTTAAATATCAAAACAAGCATCCCAAAAACCTCCTTTCGCTGCTATATAGTTATGCGGATTCGTGCGGTACCGTGGTTTATAACGGAAGCACCATTGCATCACCTGCATACCCGCCGGTTTTACCGGGTAATGAATTTTATGGAAGCATAAATGCTGATACAGCAGGAATTGTTGACTATGGTGATAATACCTATGGTTACTTTGGAGCTGGTTTTGCTACCAACTGTTCCTATGTTTATACCCAAAACTGGGCAATCATTCCTATTGTTACTGTTTGCCAGCAGGTTACAAACCCAACGGTTACTATTAATCCAACTGCTGTTAAGTGTTTCGGACAAAGCACCGGTATTGCTATAGCAGTTGCAGGTGGGGGCAATGGAACTTTTACATACGCCTGGAGCAATGGCGCTACTACTGATACCATTAGTAATCTTGCCCAAGGGACATATACAGTAACAGTAACTTCGAACAGTCAGACTGTTACTTCAACAACAACCATTGCCCAGCCGGCTAATGCTGTTACCGCTGCGCCTACGGCAACTTTAACTTCGTGCACGTCAAGCACCGGAACTGCTGCTGCCAATGCAGCGGGCGGAACCTCGGGTTATACTTATTTATGGAGTAACAGTGCTACTACTGCAACTTTATCGGGTTTATCGGCAGCTACATATTTGGTAACGGTTACTGATGCCAACGGCTGTACTGCAACGGGATCAGCTACAGTTAGCATTCCACCGGCGTTTACGGCGTCTGTTACTGCAACTAATGTAAAGTGCTTTGGGCAAAGTACCGGCAGTGCCACTGCCGGCACCACAGGAGCAACTGGTACGCTTAGCTATGCATGGAACAGCGGAAGCACTCAGACAATAAGCAATATGCCTGCGGGAAATTATACGGTAACTGTTACTAACTCGTACAACTGCAGCGCAAGTGCATCGGCTACTATCAGCCAACCGGCAACTGCTGTTACTGCATCTGCAACTTCAACCCAAACGGGTTGTGGTACCAGCACAGGCACTGCAACTGTGGTAGCCAGCGGCGGAACGGGAAATTTATCGTATGTATGGAGCCCCGGTAATTCTACCAGCACCTCTTTAAGCAATTTAGGAGTGGGCAATTATACTGTTACAGTTACCGATGGCAACAGCTGCACTGCAACTGCAACTACGGCTGTTAATACATCAGCTACGTTTACAATAAATGTTACTTCTACAGATGTAAATTGCTATGGCCAAAGCACCGGCACTGCATCGGCTTCTGCTACCGGCACCAGCGGAACTGTTGTTTACATTTGGAGCAACGGGGCAACAGCTCAAAATCTTTCATCGCTACCGGCAGGCACTTATGATGTAACCATTACAGATGCAAGCAATTGCCCTAAAACAAATTCAACTATTGTTACACAACCATCGGCTGCTTTAGCTGCTTCGGTTGTTACTACACCAACTAACTGCTCGTCAAATACCGGTACTGCAACTGCCACTGTAAGCGGCGGAACGGCTAATTATACTTTTGCCTGGAGCAATTTAACTACAAGCAACCCTGCCACAACTTTAGGCGCAGGTAATGTTACGCTTACTGTAACTGATTCAAAAAGCTGTTCGGTTACAACTTCTGCATCGGTTGCGCTTCCACCGGCCGATATGCTGACACTTACACCTGCCGCCGTAATGTGCAACGGCGCAAGCACGGGCAGTGTAGCAGCCAGTGTTACCGGTAATGGTAATTACACTTATTTATGGAGCAATGGCGGAAGCACCGCAACCATTTCGAATGTTGTGGCAACCAACTATTCTGTTACCGTAACCGATGGACTGGGCTGCACCGTTTCCGGCACTTCAACAGTATCTCAACCTGCTGCTATACAGGCTTCGGTTTCAATAACCGATGCTACCAATGGTAATAACGGAACAGCTACGGTAACTGCCAGTGGCGGCACTACACCGTTAACTTATCAATGGCCGGCTTCGGTAACCACTGCTACCGATTCAGGATTGGCTGCCGGTACCTATACTGTTACCGTAACTGATGCAAACAGCTGCACGGCTACAGCCAGCGGAACCATTGTTGCCACCGGTATTAATACGGTTACAAGCAACATTACAAGTATTACCCTTATACCAAACCCTGCAAATGATGTGGTTAAAGTGGTAGTATCACTTGCCTCGGCACAAACTATTGAAGTTAGATTGGTTGACATTACCGGCAAGTATATTTACACCGGCCACGAAGCGGCTGTGCAGGGCAATGTAACCCATGCTATTAACGTAAGCCAGTTTGCTGCGGGAATTTACCTGGTAGAAATAACAGCAGGTAACGATGTTACCAGGCAGCGATTGGTAATAGCCAAATAAGTTATTGCTTTATATTTTAGAAAAGCCTCTGCTGATAGCGGGGGCTTTTTTATTGTGGGGTTCAGGAAGAAACATTTTCCGCTTTTATATCTTTTGTCAAAGGCGGCTCCTAACCGGAGCGCAACGATATTTTATGGTGAAACTACAAACAGACGGCTCCTGGAGCGTTTTATAGAAGCTTATCAGGCGCAGGTACTCAGCGTTGCAGAGCAACCGCCTGTTTATAGAGAAAATGACAAATGACGTTGCGCTTCGGTTAGGAGCATATGCGTCAAGCTAAGCATGGTTAANNGCTGTTTGGCACATTTAAATGGTAGTTATATTTTGCCTGTGAAAGGCTTATCAGCACTGGGTTTGGGCCTACTAAAACAGAGCTTAACTTGACGCACATGCTTCGGTTAGGAGCCGCCTTGACACTGTAAGTATATCCGGCAGATTATAATATGGGGATGTGAGGTAACAATAACAATGGATGCAGGTGTTTTTTGCTGCAATCAGGTTGACGCATAAGCGATAATTACCGGGTGGCGCGGGATCGGCATAAACGCAGAATCCCCATTCCGCAGAGATGGAATTCAAACTGTAACTGCATACTGTTGAATGGGAACTGTGCTCTACTTATCTCCTAAAATAATAGGCAACCCGTTTTTTTGAGAACCTACGATTACTACTTTGCTGTTGGCTGAGGAGGCTAGTTTTTCGGTGGCTTCAATGCCTTTCCATTCAAGCAGCGCAGGCGTAATACCCATGGTTACAATGGATTGAAAATCGCGGATACCGGCGGCCTCAACGCGTTTACGGTCGGCTTCTTTGGTTTCTTTGAGGATAACAAAATCCATTCTTTCGGCGTCCTGCTGGGCTGATATTTTTGCTTCAATTGAATTTTTTACTGACAAGGGCAATTGAATATCGCGGATAAGTGCCTGCTCAGCATCAATAGCCGGGCCTTTATATCCTGCCTTGGTAACCAGTTCTTCGATGGTAGACCTTAGCTTTTCAAGTGCCAGGTGCTTGGCCTCTTCACGTTTGGTGCCGTATGCTTCCTGTGCTGAATATTTTGAAAAAGCCTCTCTCATTGCCGACCGGATAGAAGGCCTTACTACTGATTCTTCATATTGTTCGCCAAATTTCTGGTATACGGTTGCAGCAGCAGCGGGTATCAGTTTATAAGGCACGGATACTTCAATTTTGAGCGTGAGCCCGTCGGAGGAGATAACTTCCAGGGCATCATCGCCTTTTTTCTGTCCTTCATCAGAAGTTGCCGACATGGTATAGGTTTGGGTGCGTACCGACATTTCGTGTATTACGGCAAATGGATTTTTCATGTGCAGGCCTTCGCTTAAATAGCCCTCGGTATCAACTTTACCAAACACAACCTGAACGCCAACTGCGCCGGAAGAAATGGTAGTAACCGAGCTAATCACTATCAGTACCAAAGCCCCGGCAAACATAAATGGCACTATTACGTGCCTGAGATGCTGAATAGCTGCCATATCTTTGCTATTGCTTAAATTTGGTATGCGAAAAAATAAGGTAATCAGTGCGGCTATAATGGTGATAATTGCGAGCCAGATCATGGGTATTTGCCGCCTACTTTACTTGGCGGGCTTTTTGGATGGTTGATGCTGATATTCAGCAACGCAAAAGTAGCAATGTTTATATCCATTATGCCACAGTTATAAACATATAATTGCATCTTTAACTTAGTAGCTGTTTAAGATTAAAGAAAAGAAATTCATGTTAACACAAAGAACACAAAGTTCAATGCAAAGCACACCAAAAATATACTCTTTGTGGCCTTTGTATTGNNAGGTTTGTGTTAAATTGCATTTGGATTTAACTTTAAACGGTTTCAAGAGCGGCAAGCGTTAAACTTTGACCCGGGTTTTGAAAAGGGGGAGTAATATTTTATATTAGCCTGAAGGGATTGGTTGAATCCTTACTGCTGAAAGAGGCGACCCTGTTCTTCTGTTTTTTGTGTTATATACATTGACGTTTAATTTGTTTTGTTGAAATATCCTAACCCTGAAATCATGAAAAAATATTACCTGCTGATTGCCTTGTTTTTATCGGCGGCATCGCTTACCCATGCGCAGGACTGGATGCGCGATATGCACGACCCGCGGGTTAACTTTTTTATAGTTCAACAGGAGTTTAATGACTGGTGGGCAGTAAACGGCCAAAAAATATTAAGCGACACGGCTAAAGAAAAAGGGGAAAACGAAGGGGCATGGGTACAATACAGGAGATGGGAACACCAGATGATGCCCCTGATGGTTGCTTCGGGCGGGGTGCGTTTAGGTGCGCCTGACCCGGCTGAAAAAAGTTTTTACCAGCAGCGCCAGGCGCTGCAAAACCAACGTAGCGCAGCCAACTGGACTTACATAGGGCCGGAAATATCATTTGCCGATGGATTTGCGCCTGGCAGCGATTCATCCGCCGGCAGGGTAAACTGCGTTCGTTTTGATCCGGTTAACCCCAACGTTATTTACTGCGGAGCCCCTACGGGCGGATTGTGGAAGTCATCGGATTTTGGCTCCAACTGGCAGTTGCTCAATACCGATAATTTACCCCAGATTGGTATCAGCGATATTGCTATCAATCCGGTAAACCCGGGCACGATTTATATTGCCACCGGTGATATTGCCAATGCGGAGTGTACAAGCATAGGGGTACTAAAATCTGCCGACGGTGGGCAAACGTGGGATACTACAGGACTTAGTTTTACAGTAAGCCAGGGTATGTTAATTGCGAGGTTGCTAATGAGCCCCCTTGACTCGAACACCTTGTTTGCGGCAACTAATGCAGGAGTTTACAAAACCACGGATGGGGGGGCTACCTGGAGCAAAGTGAATGCCGGATACGGGTTTACCGGTATGGAATTTAATCCTGCCAACCCCAATACCATTTATATATGGGGAACGCAGTTATACAAATCGGTTGATGCAGGTAATACCTGGGTTCAGTTAAGCAATGGTTTGCCCAATGCCCAAACCTCGGGCGGTTTTGCAATTGGTATTACCCCGGCAGATACGGCCTGTATATATGTGGTGGTAAGTGGAGGAACCCCTGAAACAGGTGAATCTTATTATCCGTTTAATGGTTTTTACCGGTCGTTAAATGCGGGCGACACTTTTACCCTTCAGTCTACCAATATTGACCCAAGCAGTTCGGGCCTGGGCAATGGTACCCAGGGGACTTACGACCTTAATGTTGGTGTTTCGGCAGTTAACAGAGATGTGCTTGTAGTGGGTGCGGTAAACAGCGAATTTTCGACCGATGGCGGAATTACCTGGACCACTGCCGGCACCCCATCGCATGTTGACCATCACGACATCAGGTTTTTTCATAATAGTGTTGATACTGTATTTTCAGCTGATGACGGAGGCTTGTTTATTTCAACCGATACCGGTAATACCTGGCAGGGCCGGAACAATGGCATGCATATTGGAGAGATTTACAATATTTCATCAGGGCCCCATACCAAATATCTTTATTTGAGCGGCAGGCAGGACGAGGGTACTTTGCTGCAGGATTCCAGTTCGCAGCGCATTGTTTTTGGTGGCGATGGGCTTGAATGTATTATTGACCCATTGAATGAGAACCACATGTTTGCTTCAACAGAAAATGGTGATATAGGAAGTTCGTATAATGAGGTTAGTGTAAATATCCTGGCATATAACTGGGGTACAGGCGTAAACGGGCCAGGCGTGTGGAATACACCTTATGCGCTTCAAAACAATAATTCGGGAAACCTTTACGTGGGTAAGGATTATATCTACAAATCTGAAGATGGCGGCGGCACCTGGACCACACTTAACAGCCCACATCTTACAGGCTCAGATAACCTTTACCAATTGCTGGCCATTGCGCCAAGCGACCCCAATTACATCTATGCGGCCACATACTCCAGCTTATACCGCTCAACCAATGGGGGTGCTACTTTTACCAATGTTACAGATGGATATCACGGCTACTTCACAAGCCTGGCTGTTTCGCCGGCAAATCCCGCTGAGATATGGATAGGTTTTAACGGCACCGGAGCAAGTTTGCTTAAATCTGTTGATGCGGGTTCGCATTTTACAAGTTTTGCTACCGGGTTGCCGGCCAGCCCGCCATTTTATACGCAAAGTATAGCGGCCGTAAGAAACAGCATGGATGCGGTATATATTGGTTTAGCCCATGGGGGCGGCGTTTATTACCGCGATAGCACTTTGAGTAACTGGGTGCCTTTCGGCAACGGGCTTCCGAATGTAACGGTTGACCAGCTGGAAGTGGATTATTGTGCTGAAAAAATACGGGCCGCTACTTATGGCCGTGATATTTGGGAGAGCGACCCCTACGCGCCAATGAATGTGCCGCCAACGGCCAATGCTACAATATCCGGCCAGGATGGCAACTGTCTTGATACCGTTACGTTTACTGATAATTCCAACTATTTGCCTACAGCCTGGCAATGGTATTTTCCGGGTGGAGAGCCATCTTCATCTACTGCCCAAAACCCGGTGGTAGTTTACCGCAATGGCAGTACTTATTCGGCCACGTTTATAGCATCTAATGCCAACGGTGCCGATACGGTTCAATACCTGATAGGAACCAACACCTGTGTGGGTATTGAGCAGGTGGCTGACAACAGCATTATCAGTGTTTATCCTAATCCTAATAATGGAAATTTTATTCTTTCCGTAACAGGGCAGGCGCGCGGAAAAGTAACTATGGCTGTTATGAATAATATTGGTGATGTTGTTTACCAATACGCTTATACCAAGGATGATGATGCAAAGAGTAATGAATGTTCGTTAACGGCGCTTGCCCGGGGAGTTTATTATGTACGGGTAACTACCGGGAATACGAGCAGCGTGCAGAAGCTGGTGATTGAGAANNTTTGGATTTAATTTTAAACAGCTGCTAAGAATTTATTTACATTATAAATATGCAACCCTGAAGTTATGAAAAAGTATTACCTGCTTTCTGCCCTCCTTTTATGTCTTACCTTAATTACCAATGCCCAGGATTGGATGCGCGATATGCGCGACCCGAGGGTTAATTTTTATACAGTGCAGAAAGAATTTAATGCATGGTGGTCGGCTAACGGTAAACAGCTATTAACCAATACCGGCTATAAACCAGGCGAAAGAGATGAACCCTGGCAATTATACAAACGCTGGGAGCGTAAAATGATGCCGTTGATGAAAGCCACGCATGGCGTGCGCCTTGGTGCCGTAAATACAAATGAAAAGAATTTCTACCAGCAGCGGCAGGCACTGCAAAGCCAGCGCAGTGCGGCCAACTGGACTTACATTGGTGCACCTATATCTTTTGACGATGGCGGTGGCGACTCTTCGGCCGGGCGTGTAAACTGTGTGCGCTTTGACCCTGTTAACAGCAATGTAATTTATTGCGGCGCACCCACAGGTGGGGTTTGGAAATCAACTGACTTTGGCGCTAACTGGCAATTGTTGAATACCGATAACCTGCCGCAGATTGGCGTAAGCGATATTACTATCAATCCCGCAAATACCAATACCATTTATATTGCTACAGGTGATATTGCCAACTCGCAATGCTATAGTATTGGTGTGCTTAAATCTACCGATGCGGGACAAACCTGGAACCCTACCGGCCTTGGGTTTACCACCAGCCAGGGTATTTTAATTGCCCGCCTGCTGATGAGCCCGCTTGACTCGAACATGATGATTGCGGCCACTAATATTGGCATTTTCAAAACTATTGATGGCGGCAATACCTGGAATAATACTGATTCTGTTTTTGGCTTAACCGGTATGGAATTTAATCCGCTTAATCCTAATACGGTTTATTGCTGCGGACAGCAATTATACAAATCGCTTGATTGCGGAAGTACCTGGAATAAACTAAGTAACGGGCTGCCCGATTCACTTAATTCGGGCGGTTTTGCTATTGGTGTTACGCCTGCTGATACTACCTGTGTATATGTAATTGTCAGCGATACCATGATTCCTACCCAGAGTTATTACCCTTATCTTGGCCTTTACCGTTCGTTAGATGGTGGAAATAGTTTTAGTCTTCAATCCACAACGCCCGACCAAACCGGTACTCAGGGCTATTATGACCTGAATGTGGGTGTTTCGGCGGTAAACAGAGATGTGATTATAGTGGCTGCAGTAGATGATGATTACTCTACCGATGGCGGTGTAACCTGGAGCCAGCCAACTTTTGATTCGCATGTGGACCACCACGATATCCGGTTTTTCCATAATAGTACCGATACCGTATTCTCGGCCGATGATGGTGGTTTGTTTATTTCGGCTGATGGAGGCAATACGTGGGCCGGTTTAAATAACGGCATGCATATTGGTGAGATATACAATATGTCATCAAGCAACCAGACGGGGTATTTATACCTGAGCGGCAGGCAGGACGAGGGGACATTATACCAGGATACTTCATATGAAGGTATAATTTTTGGAGGCGATGGCCTTGAGTGCCTGGTAGACCCTGAAAACCAAAACAACATGTATTTTTCGGCAGAAGATGGATATATCGGTTTTTCGAATGATGGAGGAAACACCATTAACAACCTGTGTAGTAGTTTTGCCAATAGTGGTATAAACGGGCCGGGTGTGTGGAATACGCCATTTCTTTTAGAGGCAGATAACACGCAAATAATTTATGTGGGCAAAGACTCCATCTATAAATCTATTGACGGCGGTAATACTTTTAACGGACTTAATACGCCACCAATAGATACCAGCGCTACCGATGGCCTATTTCAGTTGCTGGTTGTTGCGCCTAGTAACCCCAATTATATTTATGCAGCTACCTATTCCAGCTTTTTCCGCTCAACAGATGGCGGCAATACGTTTACTGATATTACGAACGGTTTAAGTGGCTATTTTACCTGCCTGTCTGTTTCGAATGAGAACCCTGAAGAGATATGGGTGGGCTTTTATGGCGATACGGCTACCCTGCTTAAATCGGTGGATGCCGGTTCGCATTTAACGGCGTATACAAGTGGCCTTCCTTCCGGCACGCCGTTTTACGGGCAATGGGTAGCACCGGTAAGAAACAGCAAAGATGCGGTATACTGCAGTTTGGCTAATGCCGGTGGAGTATATTATCGGGATAGTACAATGAGCACCTGGGTGCCTTACTCAAATGGCCTGCCTAACGTTACCGTTGATCAGATAGAAATTGATTATTGCGCAGGCAAAATACGCGCTGCGACTTATGGGCGCGACCTGTGGGAGAGCCTTCCTTATATTCCTTTTACTACTGCCCCAACTGCCCAGGCCAGCTATATCAGCGGCGAAGCAAGTTGTACGGATACAGTAACTTTTACCGATGCATCAACTTATAGCCCAACTTCGTGGCAATGGTATTTCCCCGGTGGACAGCCTTCGTCTTCTACCCTGGAAAACCCGGTGGTTATTTATCCGAATGGCAGCACTTACACCGCAACTTTTATAGCCGGCAATGCAGGTGGGGCTGATACGGTTAAATATACCATACCTACCCATATTTGTACCACCGGTATTGACCAGGTAACAGAAAGCAATACTATCAGCGTTTACCCGAACCCCAACAACGGAAACTTTGTTCTTTCCGTAACCGGCCAGGCACGCGGCCTAGTGAACATGACGGTAATAAACAATATTGGCGAAAGCGTTTACGGGTATGCATATACCAAAGATGCTGACCAAATGACCGTTGATTGTTCATTAAGCACACTGGCCAGGGGCATTTATTACGTAAGGGTAGCTACCGGAAATACAACTACGGTGCAGAAGCTGGTGATTGAGAATTAATCTCAGTCTGTTATTAATTATTAGGGGAACGATCTGATGTCTGGAAATGCTCTGACTGAATACTTTTTAACCGCTTTTTGGGGAACCACAAAAATGCGTTCTAATGAATCAATGAATGATGTTGTCAATAGGATAAATAACTATAGGACTAAAAGAGAGAAGCTTTTTTTAAGCTCACAGTTTAGAGTGATATTTTATGATTCGAAAAATGTAATAATCTCAAATAATGTTTTTAATATGAAGGATTATTACTGGCAGAATCGATGGCAAATTGCAGGTAATTTTGTTAGTGAAAAGGAGGAGGAAACATTTCTACTATTTAAAATAGATTTACGCTGGGATTTTATTGTGCTCTTATGTGCATCGATATTTATGTCTATTTGTTGTTTTGTTGGGTCGGTTGTTGGGTTCATCAAATGTGATTTCGGAATTGGGCCGGCATCGGTGTTATTCTTCACCGCGATTGTTTTATTGTTAATAGCTTTTTTTAATGCTACTTACGTAGGCTATGTTAAATCCAATATGTTGAGTTTTTTTATGGAAAAGTTCGATTTCGAAAAAGTATAGCAGCATTTGCTGGTTTAAAACAGTTCAGATAAACATTGATTAATCGACCTTTCGATATATCGTTACCCCCAGCGTAAGCACCCAAAACATAAACGGAATCAACACCAACCGCTGAAGCAGGCCAAACCAATTGCTGAATATAACTTGCAGCGAGGGTATCTTGGTAGCAAAAGTAAATAGCGTAAGCGTTGCAATAAGTAATATACCCATTACCAGAGTCCATTTGCTGAAAGATTGCCAACCGGTTTCGGTGCGCAGGCGGCGGTAGAATACTATGCAGCTAATGGGCATTAGTAAAAATACAATGCCACCTAAAATACCATGCACCAGGCCGTGTACACTTGCCTGAGCCGGTGGTGTACCCATAGGATCCATTACAAAGGGGCCTGAGAGCAGGATACCGGTTGCAATAATAGCCAGTTGCACCGGGCCGGCCTGCGAGGCCTTTTCTTTTTTGAATTCAATTGCTGCGCCACGGGCAAATACCAGCAGTAAAGTTCCGGAAACGATAAAATTGATAATTTGAATCCATCCACGAGGGCCGAGCGATAGTGCGCTGACGTAGGTTGATAGGGGGTTATAGCCAGGCCTGAGGACGCCTTCTATTGTAAATACGGTTACAAATATGGCCGGGCCGGTGATACCGGCGAGTGCTGTTAAGCGATGGGGTTTGCTGTTTGGCATATAAAAAATGTGTAAATCATATTCAGAAAAGGAGTGGACTTTTATTAAAAGCTACTACGGTCTGACTGACCGCATTTCCGTGCATTCACAATTCTCTTAAAGACACAACGGAAGATTGCCACAGCCTTTTCTCTTTTATTTTTTTACGGGAAAAGGCTTCGCAATGACGTCGTTATAACTAATTGAAAATAAAGACCTTCTCCGCAGAGTCCCCCTTTCCGGCTTTGCGGAATGGGGGACTCTGCGCCTATGCCGTCTGCCCTCACGCCGAGTCCCCAACTTTCGGAAGGGAGACTCGGCTGGGAAGATCTTTTTCCAACGTCACTCCGATTTTTTCCGTTGCACCAAGGGTGCTTACTCGCAATGACAGCTTTTTTATTTTTTACTTTCCTGTCCCCAACATCAAATCCCTGATTTCCTTCACCGGTGCTGAACCGTAGCTTAAAAACTGCTCATGAAATTTTTTAAGGTTGAATTGGGCGCCTTGTTGTTGTTTTAGCTCTTCGCGCAGTTCGTAAATTTCGGTGAGGCCGGAGAAATAGCTGGCCAGTTGCACCTGGCTAAGGGTTGCCCTTTTCCATTTCTCTTCCGACTCGGCTGTTTGCTGAAAGGCCTGGCGCACTAATAAGTCCATAGCTTGTTCTTTGCTCAAGTTGTTGCACTGGATGTTGTAATCGAGCAGAAAGTTGCAGGTTTCGCGCAGGTTCCATTTATCATAAAACAATTGCATTTCGGGCGATTGGGCATAGCCCTGTTCAATCATCATGCGCTCAACGTAACAGGCCCAGCCTTCAATCATGGCGCCGTTGCCCAAAATTGTTTTAACAATATCAGGTGTGCGGTTGGCGTAAATAAGCTGGGTATAGTGGCCGGGGATGGCTTCGTGTATGTTTAATATCTGCAATACATAATTGTTGTATTCGCGCAGGTAGCTTTCGGCTTTTTCGGCGCTATAGGCGGTAAGCGGCGTAACGTTATAATAGGTAACTGCATCTTTATCATAAGGGCCGGGGGCATTGATGCCTGCACCAGCCACGCCAGCGGCATACTCCGGCGTTTTGCGCACCTTTAAAGGCTTGGTGCTATCAAGGTCTATAATGGAGTGTGTATTGATGAAGGCAGTAAGCTGCGGCAATTGCTTTTCGATTGTAGCCATAAACGAATCGCGCTGGCAGTGTTGTTCGGAAATCTTATCAATCAGTTGTTTTATCTTATCCAGCGTATCAGTGGGCGCTGGTGTTTTGTCGAAATATTTGGGCCAGAGCTGGTCGGCCAGCAGGTTCATCTGGTTATGCAGTTCTGTTTTGCGGGCTTCAGCTTTTTGATACATCTGGCCGGCGGTGTAGCGGGAGTCTATGTCCAGCAAAAACTTTTTGGCGTATAGTTTTTTGCCTATCCTGAAACTGCGCATTTGATTGGTATCGGCTTTGGCCAACACATCCTGTTGCAGCCAGGTTACGTAGTTTTGTACGGCGGTTTTGGCTGCATCAGCATTCTTATTAAATTCGGCTTTTTCAGCATCTGTAAGTTTAGAAGTTTTAAGTGAGTCAGGAAAAACGGAATTAAAGAAATAGAATGAGCCGTTGTTCTGGTCAATGGCCAGTTTGGTATGTTCGAAGGTGGGGTTGTGTATATTCTGTTTTGCCGATTCGAAATAAGCGGGTGCATTTTTAAGGCGTTGAGTAAGGGCGCGGAGTTTTTGGTCTGTGCTTTCGCCTTTATAATCCATAATATCAAAAATGCCTTCGCCGAGGTTGTAAGATGAGGGGTCCCACTCGTAACTTTTAAAATCGTTGATGTTAAAGCGGATGCCATCGGCATATAATTGTATCATGCGGTAATCCGTTTTATCATTGGCTCCCAGTTCTTCGAATTTGAAATTCTTCAACTCTGAATTTGTCCAGTCGGCAAATGCAAGTTCGTTATTACGTTCGGCCGCATCAGGTATCAACAACACAGAATCGTATTTGTGATAGCCCTGCTGAGTTGCATAAGCAGGATAGGTGGCCCATAGTTTATCTGTGAATTCCTGTTTAAATGAATCGAAATTTTTATGACACGAAGCCAGCAGCAAAAGCAGGAGAGGAGCGAAGAGTAGTTTTTTCATAGATTGGAATTGAAGCACAAAGTAAGAAAAGTTCTGTTTTGGGGCTTTTGTGAAGCGTTTGCGGGCTAAAGCCTGGTTTGTTGTACATTCGCGTGATTATCTTCAATCTCAGAAGTGAGTTACATCATTAGTGGTCCTGCTATGTAATGTCATCTTTGCCAAACGGGGTTTACTATGAGGTTTCTGCTAGGTATACTTTTTTTTTCGTGCCTGTATTCGCATTCTGCGGCGCAGGATACCACATCCATGTACCATTCTGACACGGCGATTGTAAAGAAGGAGCAACCCGGGAAAGCTAAACAATTCAAAAAATTCTGGAGGATGGTTACTGAACCTGCGAAGCCGGCGCAACAGGGTAAGCTTTATGCATTCCCTATTCCGTTGTTCAGTGCAAGCCCAACAGTTAATTTTTTGTATGGTATAGGTGCTACCGGCAGTTGGTTCTGCGGCGACCCGAAAGACACCCGTATTTCCAATGCCCAGATAGGCATTGCCTATACGGTGAAGAACCAGCTGATCACTACCTTCAAAAGTGCGATATACCTGAAGCACGATGACTGGATATTATATGGCGACTGGCGTTTTTACCTTTCTTCAGTGCCGGGCTTTGCGCCGGGCACCGGGCCGCAAACTGATGTGCTGGCCAGTAATGGCGCCCGTTTCAACGACGACCCCTATGCCAACCAGGCATCGAATGTGCAGCTTATTTATTACGACTATCTGCGCTTATATGAAACTGTGCTGCGCCATGTAATTGATAAGTTTTACCTGGGGCTTGCCTACCACCTGGATTATTATACCCAAGTGCAGGATAAGGAACTGAATTTAAGTGCACCGGTACCGGTAACCACCAACTTTTATAATTACAATATTGAACATGGTTTTAGCCAAACGGGTAGTGTGTTATCGGGCGTTTCGGTAAATGCCATTTATGATTCGCGCGATAACCAGAATAATCCTTATGCAGGGCGCTTTGCTTATGTGTCGTTTAAATATAACCCTACATTTTTTGGAAGCAGCCAAAACTCAAGTACCATTTGGCTTGAGTACCGCGATTATGCCGATATTACCCATAACCACTACAATATTCTGGCATTTTGGGCTTACGGTAATTTTGTAACCAGCGGAGTTATGCCTTACCTGAGTATGCCTGGCAGCGGAAGCGATCAGTTTGGCAGATCGGGCGAGGGGTATATTAATGCCCGTTTTAAAGGAGAGCAGGTGATGTTTGGCGAAGTGGAATACCGCAGGCATTTGTTTGCCATCAAAAATTATCCTGATTTTTTTGGCATTGCGATGTTTGCCAATATGAATACGGTGGGCGCCAAAGAAACAAATGTTAAATTATTTGAATATGTTGACCCTGCTTTTGGCGGTGGTATCCGCATTAATATAAGCCGGGTGCCCCGAAGCAATTTAGGTATTGATTATGCCGTGGGCTTTTATGGTTCGCAGGGTTTGTATTTGCGTTTTAACGAAGCCTTTTAATGAACTTCCGTTTTTGATTAAGGAATAAGGGTTGCGCCGTAATAACAATGACTATCCGCATGATTACCTAAATACATTAACGGCTAAAGCCTTCCTTCTTTTCCTAATCCCCGACTTAAAAGTCGGGGCAATATGTTGCCCCACTCTTCAGAGTGGGGGTTATTAAATAAAGAATTTTGGCTTTAGCCATTAATTAGGTAAACA
>PMXD01000244.1 GCA_003165895.1 Bacteroidota bacterium
ATACTACAAACAGACGGCTCCTCTGGAGCGTTTTGGGGAAGCTTATCCCGCGCAGGCACTCCGCGTTGCAGGTCAACTGCCTGTTTATAGAGAAAATGACAAATGACGTTGCGCTCCGGTTAGGGGCCGCCTCGACACTGTAAGTATATCCGGCACATTATAATGTGGGGCTGAGACGCAACAATAGCAATAGTTACAGGTGCTTTTTGCTATGATTAGGTTGACGCATATGCGATAGCTATCGGGAGAAAGGGAGGCCCTGCGGGGACACAAAATTAATTGTTACGCCCGGCTGCTAAAAGCACGCTGTGAATTACAAAAAGCTGCCATCGGGATATGGCTTTATCCCGCTGTAAAACAGTCTGGCATCCGACCAATTTTCATACCCGCCCCGCTGCAATTAACGGATTAATATATTTCCATATTTACTCAATAAAAAAGGTTACCGGGGTCAGTAAATTTATTGATGCCTGTCATCGCTATTTCAAGTATTTAAACCTACCTTTACATTGTAATAGTTTTCTAGTTGCCCCGATACTTTGAAATATTGATTTTATCCCCCAAACCAGGGAAACTACCAAATGTTCTTTAGCTCTAAATCGCAGAACAAATGAAAGTGTTATTCTCAATCCTCTTATTGCTTGGTTTTACAACATCCCTTTTTGCTACAAATGAAAAAAAGCAGCTGCAACTTCTTATCCGCGCGCAAAATGGCACTACAGATCAAACAACCATTTATTTCGATTTAGGGGTAAGCCCGGCTTATTCCTACCCTGAGGATGAACCTAAGCAGATGAACCATATCCCCGGGGTGCCTGATTTATTTTCTCTTTCCTCCGATAGTGTAAAATGCAGCATAATTGGTTATAGCCCTCTTGTACAAACTGCTGTAATAGGCCTGGGAGTTCAAATTGACAGCACCGCCCTTTATACTTTTTCGTTAACAGGGTTTGATAATTTTGACTCCACCACCCTGGTAATTCTTGAAGACCGGCAATTGCATATTTTTAAAGAACTGCAGGTCGATTTTTATACAGTTCTGCTTACGCATAACGACACTACCGGCAGGTTCTTTTTACATGTAACCAAAGCCGTTCAGTTTAACACCATTTCCGCAGGGTGCAATAATACCAACGGCGTTATTGAAATAAATGCTGATAGTCCCCTGGTCTGGAATGCCGTTTCAGTTTCCGACAGTGGTTATGTTCCCCTTACTTCATACACCAATCCTTCAGGCCAATTTAATTTCGACAATCTGCCTGAGGGCCTTTACCATGTAACGTTAAATTACGATAACTATGTTACCACTAAAAACATACAGCTAAACGGAGCATATATCATCGTAAGTATTTCGGCTTCATCGCGTAATGTGGCAGTGGGTCAGAACATAAACTTCTATTCAACAGCTACCAATACATCAGGATATATATGGAGTTTTGGCGATGGGGCAATTATAACCGGTATTGCCAATCCTACCGATGTTTACTATTCAGCAGGCATCGACACGGTTAGTTTGTTATGTACGAATAGTTCAGGGTGTTCAGCCATTGCGCAGATAGTTATTACTGTTACATGGTCTGCCGGATTAAGCAATCAGGTCGCGAAGGGAATAAGCATCATTAGTGAGGGTGCCAAAACTATTAAGGTAATGATGAATGACGTAGCAATAAACGACGCTGAGTTGAAAATTTATAACATTTTAGGCCAGTCAGTCTATTCAAGTCCGGTAACCGCCGGTCAAATGCAGGTTTCATTATCCGGTCAACCTTCAGGCATATATCTGGTATCGGTAATAAATGCCGGCATTGTTACAACTGCAGAAGTATATATTAATAATTAAAACATTATTTTGGGTATTCCCCGGCCGTTGCTCCGGGTCCTCCGCCACAGACAGCCGACCTGGAACTTAAAAATAACGCAAGTCTCTGACCATTAGTGTTCGAAACATGGTGAACCAAGGGTAATCCAATTTTCGCCCAGCGAAAATTGGCAATGTCTCCCTCTGGAGCGGGCGGAGGAGGTAAGAATTAAGCCTAAACGAATATCGGAATGATGAAGAACCTCACGTTTCGAACAGTTATGGTCTCCGACTTGCCCAGCCCCGGAATTTGTATTAATCAGGCTGTTTATCCTGTAATCACATAAATCAAGGTTCAGGCAATTACCCGGTTATTAAAGGCAAAGCCGTAAAAGCAAAACCTCTCAGGTCCTGGCCAGGTAATTAGCTACGTATACACCTCAAAGGCTTAATTCGCCTAAGTCAATGACATTAGACCTCTTCGGAAAATCGTTAAAAGGAATATCCATTCTATATTACCCGGCTATTTACTCTGTATTCTTCTCCGTGCGATAAATGTATTTTGGCATTATCCGAAGAACTCTATTGTAATCAAACCTCTTTCTATCTTTACCCATCTGTGAATCAAAAAACCACTATCCTCGGTATCGACCCCGGAACCATCGTTCTCGGCTATGGAATTATTGAGGTTGAGAAGCAGAATATCAAACTGCTCAGCATGGGCGTTATCCATCTCTCAAAATACGAAGGCCCCTTAGACAAGCTAAAAGTCATTTACGAAAAAATTCAGGGCCTCATCGAAAATTATCAGCCCCAGGTGTGCGCCATCGAAGCCCCGTTTTTTGGTAAAAATGTTCAAAGTATGCTCAAACTCGGCAGGGCGCAAGGCGTAGCAATAGCTTCTGCACTCACTAAAAACGTAGCAGTATTCGAATACTCCCCAAAAAAAATAAAACAATCGGTAACCGGTAACGGCAATGCCTCTAAAGAACAGGTAGCTGCCATGCTGCAAACCCTCTGCAAATTCGAACTGCAACCCAAATTTTTAGATGCCACCGATGGCCTGGCCGCCGCCGTTTGCCATCACTTCCAGAACAAATTACCAACCACCACCGGTAAAAAAGCCTCCGGCTGGGCCGATTTCATCAAGCAAAACCCCACCCGGTTAAAATAATCCTGCATCAGTGACTGTTTTGAAATGAATCAATAATAATAAAGAGGTGTATTTTGCCTTTTGCCTTGGCATCCCCTTTAGGCATAGGCGTTAAGTTAAGCAT
>PMXD01000080.1 GCA_003165895.1 Bacteroidota bacterium
GTGCTTACCCGCAATGACGGAGTTCTTTTTATTTATAAAAACGAAGCGGCATCATTTAACTCTTCGAAAAACGGAATTTTATTTTGGTGCAAAAATTTCCGGGCGCTTTCTACCATTTCACCACCCAGGAAGATGGGAAACACTTCTGTTTTAAAAGTGTTTTCGGAAAAGATTGCGGCTATCTGGTCAACGTCGGTCATAAACTGCGGGGTGATGATTATGTAGATGGCATCGGCGCCAAATTCATCAGCAACCTTTAAAGTGGTAAGGTATCTTTCGTGGGTAGCTTCGCCTATAATATCAATGGGATTATTTTTTGACCAGTTGGAGGGTAATACTTTGTTGAGTTGTTCAATTTGTGCGGCGTTGAGTTCAAACATCTTGTCGCTGATTAAATCGCTCATTACCGTTCCGGGGCCACCGGCGTTGGTAATTACCAGTATTTTTTTGAACTGATGGGGGTACAATAAGCCATTGATATTATTTATAAATTTGACACCGGTACTTTTTAGCAGGCCCAAAAACATTTCGTAGTTACCGGATAGATTGCCGGTGTGGGAGAATGCAGCTTTCTGTGCTGCCTTGCTTTTACCGGCTTTAAATACGTTAACGGGGGCCTTACTTTTCCTGATGGCCCTTAACAGGTTTTTGCCATGCTCCACACCTTCAATATACAGGTTAAGCGGGCTGGTTCCCTCGTATGAATTGATCAGGTCGGCAAAGTCCACATCGGCCATATTTCCCACCGAAATTATATTATCAAAACCAATATTATCTTCAGCGGCTTTATCCATCAGTTCCGCCAGTATGGCACCTGATTGCGAAATTAAATTCACCGGTCCGGGTTTTACATCAGATGTGCCGAAGGTGAGATTTATATTTTTTGCCACCATACCCAGGCAGTTAGGGCCAATAATATTCAGGTTATACTCTGCTGCCAGCGCGGCTAAAAAACTTTCATCTTCGCCAACCTCTTTAAAGCCTGCTGTTATGATGATGATATTTTTAATTCCTTTAGGCACCAGGTTTAAAATGCTTTGCTTAATTGCTTTTGCGGGTATGGCCATAACAGCGGTATCCACATCCGGTAGTTCGGCAATAGTGTTATACACCTTCTTGTTAAACAAGGTATCAAGGTTCGGATTTACGAGGTAAACATCTTTGTAATGCGATGCGTTTTCTGCAACCGCGTACCCAACCTTTTCGGCATGTTGGCTGGCACCTATAATGGCAATTTTTTGTGGGTTAAAGATTTCGGGCGAGTGTCGGAGTTTTTTAGTTTGCACGGGTATTTTATCAAACTTTGCACGGGCGTCAACTACTGTTAAACTTGTCTGGGTTAAAATAACCGGGTTAAAATCAAGCTCGCTTGCTTCAATTTTCTGTAGCTTTTTAATGAGGTCAATAATGGGTTTGAGGTCATATTTAGTTCCCCTGAAACCGGTGGTGAACAGGGCCGAAATCTTGGTTTGAAGAATAGCCCTTTTAATTTCTTCCTCGTCAGCTTCACTATCAATAAAGCAAACGTCTTTAAACAGCTCTACAAAAATGCCACCGGCGCCAAATACTATCACTTTTTCAAAAACAGGATCAGTAACAACGCCAAAGAACAACTCAATGCCCTTGCACATTTGTGTGGCAATTAAGTGGTCGGTATTATCCAAATCTACTCCGTGGGCTTTGATATTGGCGAGGATAGTTTTTTGCGCCTGTTGCAGCTCTTCCCGGTTTTTGATGTCAATCACCACGCCGCCAAAATCGCTTTTGTGTACTACTTTGGCTGATTCTATTTTTAAAGCTACCGGATAGAAATTTACATCCACTTCATCCGAAATACCGAACAATTGATATGGAGGGGTATTGATGTTCTCTTTTTTCAGCCAATCATATATTTCACTTTCAAGCATATTCTTCAGTTTGAGATTATCTGTTACAGAGGTAAAGATGATTACTTTATATGAAGCAAATGTAAAGGATAGGTTGGTTTACAGGCATTGACGAACATCATAACAGCTAACCCAACTTAATCAGCATTTATTTTTTTCAGGGCTTCCACATTTATTTCGTGCTTTCCTTCAAACGATATTTCAGTAAAGTGTAACGCCTGATAAGCTTCCCTGGCCAGTATAAGTTTTGCAGGCGTAAAAAATTTATCCTGCATACCGCATATGTAAAAATTATGTGTCCTTTTAAGCCCGGAGGATTCGCTAAGCGGTAATAATTCCGGTGCTACTTCGCCGGCATATACTATGGCCCGGTTTATTCTGTTTTTTGTTTTATCCAGCCATCTTGTTAAGGTAGAGGCCCCCTGCGAAAAACCCAGCGCTGTTATCTGCCCCTTAAAGTTATTAAGGTCGAAATGAAGATAAAGTGCTTCCAGGTAATTGATATAATCTTTAATTTCATTCAACCTGTCATCACGTGTCATCCAGGTGGCAACGGTTTCCGTGCCTTGCTTATCGCTGTAAAAACGGTTTAATGCTTCGGGTGCAATAAAGAAGTTGGTGTTATTAGCCAAAGGTTCAAATTCAGTGATGAAACTTTTTGCTGATTGCCTGAAACCGTGAATGACTATCCAAACCTGGCGCGTATTTTCATTTAGTTCGCCCAGAGTATAATAGCGCGCAGTTTTAGATACGGTAATATGATTTTCCTGTATCATGCCGTGCCATGTCTTTGTTGGTCAGTAAAGATGGTTATAGCGCGGGCGGCCAGCAAAATTATAAGTGGCGCAAAGGCTATATTGTAAGGTTGCGGGTTATGTTTCCAGCCAAACAATAAAACCATCATCAGCACATATGTAAATAGGAAATAGTATTTGAGCCAAAGCGGTTTTTCTTTTTTGAGTAATAAAAACGCCGCTATAAAGTGGGTAGGCATTAACCAAAGCATATTCAGATTTTTGGGTAGTGAGTAATGGGTAGTAAACGCCCACAGGCAAATAAAGAAGATGCCCCAAAGCCCTGCAATCAGAAATACAAAAAAGTCAAAGCCGTAATAATGTGTTCCCCGGCGGCGTTCCATAAAAAACACAAAAAATCCCAACAACATTAAAAAAGTAGTCAGATATACCGGTTGAAAGGGCACTACAAATACGGGCAGGCTATAGTCAAGCAAATTATGGGTATTGGTAACAAATGGCCGGCCATCAACCGCGGCACAGCCAAAAAGTTTGGAGACATAATCGGGCAAAAATGTTTGGTTGCGCGGGGTTGCGGGCACTTCGCAGGGCAGGCCCAGTATCAGGTCGAAACCAAAATCTACCCAGGGCCTGTTGTGCACGTATAGCCTCAGCATATCATGCATGGTTTTATTTTGGGCAAACCCGCAGGAGCTATCGGTTTTATATTCCAGTCGGCTGCCTAATACTTTTTCAAAAATATCGCGAGGCCGGGTGCAGCAGTTGTCCCAAAAAAAGTCATAGGGATAATTGCGGTTTTCAGGTAAGGCATTTTGGTAAAGCAGGTCAAAAACTTTCTGTTTGTCTTCACTGGTCAGTTTTAGGTCCTGTTCTACAACCCCTCTTTTTTCCTCAACGTATTCAGCCATGAAATCCGGGAAATTATCATAGGTGATACTGTATATCATCCTGCCCTTTACAAAATTTATATAAAAACCAGGTTGCTGGTCATCGAAGGTGCCATAGTTAAAAACAACGTCAATGTGTTTTTTGTAATCAATTATCCTTATGCCTGTGTGCCCAAAAGCAGAATAAAGCTCTTTACCGGGTGCGCAGGTAAGTAATGAGATTTTAGAGGAGTCGGAAAGCTCAACGGCATTTGCACGAAGTATGAAACTAATTGTAAGCAGTAGTAAACTGAAAATTCTTTTGCTCATCATCATTTGCTAAAAGTGGGTATAAATTTTTCATTCCCCAAAAACGCTGTGTGCATAAAATATATTTTTGGGCTTATTGGCAAGAAGAGAGACCTCTTTCACAATTCGTTTTTATGAATCCACAGGCTCCTCTATAAATCTCCCACCCCGAGCAGCGCATGTGCGTCAACCTAACTGTAGCAAAAAGCACCTGTAACCATTGCTATTGTTATGTCTCAGCCCTACATTATAATGTGCCGGATATACNNAGGAGCCGTCTGTTTGTAGTATCACCATAAAATATCGTTGCGCTCCGGTTAGGAGCCGCCTTTGACAAAAGATATAAAAGCGGAAAATGTTTCTTCTTGAAACCCCTGTCAACAAAGGGTTTCAACCTGTTTGCCTGTTGTTCCAAGTGTTCCGCCTCGGATCACTTGGAACTTTGCAAAGAATGTTTGGGTCTCCTGACCCAAACAACTTGCCGTATCGGCTGCTCAAAATTTAGCAGCCTCCCTTAGCTGAAGACTGTGTTTAGTTATTAAATTTGCCCACACCGCACGTTGTTTGAGTCGTGAGACTCAAACGCTTCATATTAAGTTCGAAGTTGGTCTTCGACACACTTCGAACAACGGGGCTGATCGCTTATACTTGCATCGGCCATAAAGGTATAATATGTGCCGAAAGTTAAACTATCCCGTTCAAAAGTATCGGGGGTAATTTTCAAATCTAAAAAGTGCGCGTTTAAAGGCCAATTTGCAGCTTCGTACTGGCCACGCGCTCTTAACAGAGTTAGCAGACATATTATTAATATTAACCACCTAATCTTCATTAGTGTGCTATTACAATTTTACCGCGTGCTGTATATTGCTGGCTTGTATGCAGGTAGTATATGTAAACCCCATTGCTCAGCGAAGCAATATCCATTGTATTGGTTGTAATACCGCCTGCAACTTTTAACTCGCCAACCCTTACACCGCTTACGTCAAATATATCTATAATCCCTGACTCGTCAGCATTTAGCGAGGTTATCATATTTGGGTCCCCGCAGGGTCTTCGCCTCGGGACCCTGCGGCTATGATGTGTGGGCGAGCCTATATCAAAATACCCAAATCTCTCTATGGTCAAACGGTTTAAATTGCTTTATAATATCCAATTCGTAAAACGATGCGCTGCTATGTTCATAATCTGTAAAAAATTCAGCAAGGTTCCACTTATCTGATACAGAAAATGGGTATCCGGTTACAACAAGTAAATGTTATAAACTAAAATTGGTTGTCGCTATGCTGAATTCTGGCAGATATTTTTCAGATTTAACATAATTAAAATAGCTACTTGTTTGTAGTTAAGCCAAGGGCACTCTTTAACGGTAAAGCCGCAGGGTTCCGAGGCGGAGACCCCTGCGAGGACGCTAACGGGTATAATAAAGCCCCATCAAATTAACAAAATTTTAACAATGGGGGTTGACACAAAATTTG
>PMXD01000032.1 GCA_003165895.1 Bacteroidota bacterium
TTTAAAAGTGTGGTAACTTCTAAACTATGAAAAAGAGGCGGCTTTTTAGTCTCCCCTGATTTTTATCCCGGACAGTATAGGTTATTATCCAGTGTATCGGTTATCCTGATATTTTGTGCTGGCGCCGAACCGGTATTCTGAAAACGTATGGTGTAAGTAAGCCATTGTGCCGTATCAATATTTCCGGCGGGCGATACTTCTTTTTCATTAGGGTCAATCGCATCTACAATGGTAAAACAGAAATAACCGGTGTTGTTAGCCGGATTATAGTCGTTGGCTGTTGTTGTTGCACGAACGGTAAAGCAAACCTGTGTGCCGGGCGTTGCATTGGTATCAATAGTAAACAAGGTATTAAATGCATAATAATTATCTACTGCCCCAAAGTCGGCAATGTTCCAAATTATAGTATCGCCGCTAACTGTTGCAGGCATTAACGCGCCACCTGCAATGCCATGATATGTTATTTGGCCGGTATAAATAAGCGCTACCTGCCCGCCAGTACCGGCAGCACAATGGGCACCGTAAAACTGCGACATATCGCCTGCAACGGCCGATAGCGTAAAACTGGCCGCAGGACGGGGGATAACATAATTATTAATGACACTTTTTACGCCTACGTCCACACCTTCGGTTTTGCACGTTAAGGCAAAATTATTGCCGTACGATAATGAATCAGAAGTTGTAAGCATTGCAGTTAAGTAACCGTCATTAGGGCAACTAACAGTAAATGGTAAATCAGTAGTATCGGGTTGCAGGGTATAATTGGTATTACCAGCCCCGATAAACGAATATCCGCCCCCTTCGCTGCTAAACACCTGTTGTTGCATACCACCGCTGTTAAGCTGTATTTTTACATATCCCTGTCCCACGTCTGTGCTGTCAAAATTACAATTGCTGTTAGCATCATAAAATACATCGCCGCTTATGTTCCAGTAAACATTACAACCGCCCGGGTTAAAAATACCGCAAAGAGGGACCGAGTTTAAAGCCGGGGTGCTATACTCAACTATACCGTAATTTGGCAGGCATGTAACAGCAGTAGTATCAAAGCGCAGATATGTTATCTTTTTAAGTTCTGGCAGGCAGGTAAGGTTAATATTGCTATAACAGTAAAATTGATATAAGCTATCAGGTAGTACAGGTATAGTCGTAAGATTGTTAGTACTGCAATCTAAATCGCTTAACAAAGGCGGTAAAACTGGCAAAGCAGTAAGCTGGTTACGAAAGCACCAAAGCGATGTAAGCGTTGATGGCAAAGCAGGCAAGCTGGTAAGGTTGTTTTGATTACAATATAAAAGGATGAGGCCAGCCGGTAACGGGGGCAAAATATTTAATTGATTACCTTCACACTGTAAATAAAGTAAGCCTGCGGGGAGTGTGGGTAGTGCGCTGGTAAGCGGATTGGCGCTGCAAATTAAAGTAGTAAGGCTATCGGGCAGGGCGGGTATGCTGGTTAAGTTGTTAGCAGCACAATTTAAATTTATCAGGCTTGCAGGCAATGCCGGCATTACAGCAATTTGGTTAACCCAACACGATAAAACACTTAGGTGCGGTGGCAATGCTGGCAGCGCGGTAATGCTGCTCCATTCGCAATCTAAGTCGGTAAGGCTTGCAGGCAAAGCAGGCAAACTGGTTAATAATGGATTATAACCACAAGTAAGGGTAGTAAGTTGAGCAGGCAAAGCGGGCAGGCTGGTAAGGCTGCAATGGTCGCAGGTTAATGAAGATAGCCTGGCATTTAGCTGCGGCAGGCCACCGGTAAGGGTGTCTCCCGAACATCCCAGTATCTGGAGGCTATCGGGCAAAGCCGGCAAGCTTGTTATCGGGTTGGCACCACAACCAAGGCCAGCCATGCCGTTAGGCAGGGCAGGCAAGCTGGTCAACTGGTTCGCATCACAGCTTAATTGTAATAAGCCTGCAGGCAACAAAGGCAGGCTGTCTAAATTATTTATTTGGCAATTGATATACTGAAGCGTTGCAGGAAAAGCGGGAATGTAATACAGAGAGTCGTTGGAGCAATCAAGGGTAAAAAGACTTTTAAAGTACTGTATACCCGTTAAATCCCTGATGGGCACTCCATAGCAATTTAACGTGGTGGTGCTTAACACCGTGTTGCACGTTGTATCTAAATTATTGTTACTAATACACCCGGCAAAGCCATTGGCATTTAGCCAGTTTACAAAAGCAGTATCGGGTATGGTTACATACTGGGCTTTGGCTACGTTCATAAATAAAATGCAGCTTAAAAGCAGGATGCTCAGTTTGATGGTGGGGTTAATATATTTTCTCATAAAATTAATTTTCAGGTTATAATTCGTTGTCTACAGTATTTAACGATGCAAACATCTGCATATAAACCTTGCAAAAAAAGTACATTAATTAGCTTCGTTACGGTAAATAATTTATCCTATTACCCCATAAAGTCAAATAATATAACCATAGTGTTAAAAAATAATCCGGACATAAAATACAATTTATACGGCAAATAAAATTATCTTCCGAATATGAACGATAGCAAACTGTTTTTACTGCTGGAAACATTTAACCCCTACCAACTAAACAGGTTCAGTAAATTTCTGAATTCACCCTACCATAATGAAGATAATCAACTTATCAATTTATTTAATACGCTAGCCCCATATTTTAAAAATAAAGCCAAAGCAGAGGCTCCGTCGCAAAGCCACATATGGAAATCAATATTTGGTAAACAAACTTTTAAAGCGGTAAAATTTGCAAGGCTCTTTTCAGACCTGCTTAAAAAGGCCGAAGAATTTTTGGTAATAGATAACCTGAAACATAATGAGACCGTAAAACTGGAAAACCTTTTAAGCTATTATACCGATAAAAAACTGGGCCGCCATTACCCTGAAACTGCGCAGCTTGCCCGTAAAAAACTGGAAGCTATCCCCTACCGCGAAGGCGAATATTATTTACAGCTATTCCGCCTGGAAGCCCATCAAACCAATTTTATAGAGCTGCAAAATCAACGAACTACCGAAAAAAACCTGTTGCAAACCAGCGAAGCCCTCGATGCATTTTACCTGATTAATAAACTGAATTATCTGGCCGCTATTTTGCATTACAAAAAGTTTTTAAGCATGGAATGCGAGGTTAAACTTGCCACAGAGGTGCTTGAACATGTAAAGAACAATGATTACGGCCACATACCAGCCCTGCAGGTGCAATATAAGGTAGTGCAATCTTTGATTGAACCGGAACGGGAAGAGCACTTCATCGAATTAAAAGCATTACTGGCAAGTCATTATAAACTGTTTCCGCGGCAACAGGGCCGTAATTTATATGCCTTTGCCATTAATTATTGTATCAGAAAAGTAAACGGGGGCAACATGGCTTATGTTCCTGAATTGCTGGCTATTTACCGGCAATTGCTGGTTGCCGGTTTAATGTTTGATGATGAGAATATGCTTTCGCAATTCGACTATAAAAACATTGTTTCAGTAGCCCTGCGGGCCAGTGAAATAAGCTGGGCTGAGAAATTTATTAACGATTATAAAAACAGTATACCTAAAGCCAACAGGCAAAATGCCTTTACTTTTAACCTTGCCAAACTTTATTTTACCAAACGGAAATTCGACAAAGTACTGCCACTTTTACAGGATGTGGTTTACAACGATATTTTTTATCAGCTCGATTCGAAAACAACTTTAATGAAAACCTATTACGAGCTGGGTGAGTACATGCCCATGATGGCGCTTAAAGAAAGTTTCAGGATACTGCTGAGGCGCAAAAAACTGATAAGCGTCCAGAACCGGGTTAACTATACCAACTTTATGCGTTTTACAATGCAACTATATCGTATAGATGTAAAGGATACTAAAAAACTACATCAGCTTGGTAAATGCATTGCTTCTTCAACCAACGTAGCCGATAAAGGCTGGCTGCTGGAGAAATTGGAAGAATTGACGTAGCAATTACTATTTTCTGAACCCGCCTATGTATTGTACTAAATCGTTCAATTGCTCATCGGTCAGATCCTTATAACCCGGCATAGGGCTTTTGCCATTCCTGATAATGGCTTTTTGTTCGTCAATAGTTAAGGTGGTTATTGAAAGGTCTTTTGCACCACTCATGGCCAGTTTACCATCAGCACCATGGCAGCCAATGCAATGAGCGTTTTGGTAAACTATTTTACCGGCGTCTAAATTATCTTTGGCTGATGTGGTATCAACCTTTATATCACCGCGGTGCTTTTTATCTGCCTCTGCCAACCCATAAGCAGCCAATATAAGTACCACAGAAAGTACTGCCAGCGCCTTGTTACCCTTTTTAAACCCAATTACAGCCAAAGGTATTGCGGCAAAAACGCAGATTATTTTAACTATCATTAATGTGGTAATCTCGGTATAAATTAAAAGGTAAATACCCGTTACCAGGAACCCTACGCTAACCAGCATTTCAATAATGCGGGTTGATTTTGTATAAGAAGCCAGCTGGTCCTTTTTGCCGGCAAGCAGCAATACCAGTTTTACCAGGTATTGCAACAGAAAAAGAGAAACCAGTATCCGGTGGGCGAGAACTATATTATGCATGATTTGATTTTTTTATTTACGCCAAAAATAAGCCTTGAATGGTAGCTTCCAAATGTTAGCGTGTTTTTTGTGCTAACATTCCCGGTTATAGGTATTCAATAGCCACTTTCAGGTCGGCGAACTTTTTTACCATGGCGGTTACTCCACAGTATTTCTCCTGCGATAGGTTAACTGCCTTTTCCATTTTCTCCCTATCCTCAGCATGCGCCAACTTTACAAGGTAAGTAAGGTCTACCGTGTGGTATGTAGTAGGGTGCTCTTCAGTTAACCCGCCACTAACCCGGATGCTAAAGTCAGAAAACTCAACCCGCATTTTTTTCAGCAATTCAACTACATCAATGGCAGTGCAGCCTGCCAGCGATGTAAGGATTAAAGCCTTGGGCCTTACGCCGGTTGTAGTAGTTTCATCGGGGTTAGCATCGATACGGATTGTTTTACCATTTTGAAAGGCATCGAATCTGAGCTCGTCAATCCATTTAAGTTCCGAGTGGTGTGTTACCATTGTATTAGTCTTTAGTTTTCTCTAAATCAAAATACCCCAAATCGTTTCGTATATGCAGGTCGTCTGGTTTTTTTAAAGTAATGGTAGCCCGGTGCCAGTTGGGAGTACCATTCAGCTGCACCTTTTCAGAACCGCCTGTTGAAATAAAAAAGGGCATGGTAAAATATTTAGCATCGGCATGCCATCTGTAAGTTAAGACGAAAGTATCTCCTTCCGCTTTTTTAAGGTTATACTGCAAAACCGGTATAGCAGCCTGGCGCAGGTACTCGTCAAATACCGCCGTAAGATTCAAACCTGTTTTTTGGTTAAAATAGCTTACCACATCACTATACCCTATGTTTTTAAACTTAAAGGTAGTATCGCACATGCCTTTGATAATGGACCACCATTTAGGATCATCGTTTACAATAAAACGCAGGGTGTTCAAAAACAGGCTGCCTTTGCTATACATATCGCCATCCCCTTCTTCATTAACCCCATACTTGCCTACAATAGTATTCTTATTGCCGATAGATGATTTTTTGGCGTTGATATATTTCAATGCCGTGTCAGGTCCGTACATACAATCAACATATAAGGACTCGGTATAAGTAGCAAAGCTTTCGTGTATCCACATATCGGCTAAATCGTAACAGCTAACAGAATTACCCCACCATTCATGGGCACTTTCGTGGATGATGATATAATCAAAAGTAAGCCCTATGCGCGAGTAATCGCGGCCATCGTAGCCGGTTTTATACTTGTTACCATAAGCAATAGCGCCCTGGTGTTCCATACCCAGGTAAGGAGTTTCAACCAATGCATAACCGTCATTCCAGAAAGGATATTTGCCTAAATACTTTTCGTAGCATTTTAGCATGGGTTTAACCTGCTTAAATTGTTCTTCAGCCTTAATAATGTTATAAGGCATTACGTAATAATCCAGCGCCAGGCTATCGCCGTCATCTGCCACGTATACGTCACTCAGGTGCTCGTACTCGCCCACATTCAGGGTTACATTGTAGTTGTTTATGGGATAACTTACCTTCCAATAAAAAGTAGTGGTATTGTCTGCATTGGTTACTTCTTTTTCTTCATTGCCATTCGAAATGCATTTCAGGCCATTGGGCACCGTGCAGATAATGCGCATGCTGTCGGGCTCATCGCCCAGGTAATCTTTATTGGGCCACCACAAGCTGGCTCCCATGCCCTCGCACGAAACCCCCAGCCAAAACACCCCGTTATTATCCTTGGTCCAGGTAAATCCGCCATCCCATGGCGGGCGTTTTGCAATAGTAGGTTTGCCGTTATAATAAACTGTCATTTCGCCTGTAGTGCCTTTTTTCAAAGTATCAGGCATATCCACAAACACGGCATTGAACTGACGCCGGTATTTTAGCCTCTGCCCATCAGAAATGATAGAATCAATATTCATGTTAGCGTACAAATCAATCTGCAGGGTAGAAAAATCATTCACCACCTTAAACACAATTCTGTTGCTGCCACTCAGGCTTTGGCGTCCCGTATCCAGCCTTACGTTCAGTTCATAGAACGTAACATCAAAGCAGGTCCTTTCGGGCCTTAATGAGCCTCTCAGGGTATCCGCCAGGGTGTATTTGTCCTGATGCTCTAACAGCGACTGGGCGTTTGCCAGTTTTATAAAAAACGAAAAGAATAAAACCAGCCTGAACATTTTTTGCTGCATATTGTCTAAATAACAGAGTTTGTGAACCGAAATTCAAATATTTTAGCGACTTAATCGTGATTAATTAAGAAAACGGATTTACGATGAGGCGATAGGCGACAAAACAAGTCGCAAATCAAATATCGCATCTTTTCAGCTCAAAAACCTTTACAGACAAACCTATACCTGAACACTTGAACACCTTAACACCTTAACACTTAAAAACTATAAATGTTACCATCATTCCTGTTTTTTGCCGTTATATTCAGTATTTACGGAACCGTTGAATTTTATGGATGGCAGGCAGTTAAAACTGCTATTAACCCCGGCAGTATATCTACTGCCAAATGGATTTACTGGACTATAACTACCATATTGCTGGTGTTGTTGCTATCCTATCGCCCTTTTTTATATAAAGTTCTGCCAAAAAGCCTTTTGGCTTACTTTGCTACGTTTTTTGTTATTGTGCTGCTGGCAAAAATTGTAGTCATGCTGTTTTTATTACCTGAGGATTTGGTGCGGCTGGCAAGATTTGCAATTGCTAAATTGTCAACTACACCTGCAACAGCGGCTGGTATTACGCGCAATCAGTTTTTAAGCAGGCTGGCAATAGTAGTAGCCGCAGTGCCTGCAGGGTCTCTGGTATATGGCGTAATAGCTAATGCCTATAATTATACTTTTCGTAAAGTTTCTATCAGGTTCCCAAATCTTCCTGAGGCATTTGATGGATATAAAATCATTCAGCTATCTGATATTCACTCCGGTAGTTTTAACCGCACGGAGCCTTTGATAGAGGCCGTAAATAAGATAAACGCGCTAAATGCCGACCTGATACTTTTTACCGGCGACCTGGTAAATAACACCTCAGACGAGATGGGGCCCTACATGCACGTTTTTGATAAACTACAGGCTAAACATGGAGTTATTTCAACCACCGGAAACCACGATTACGGCGACTATGTGCAATGGGATACACCAGAGGCAAAGATTGCCAACTTTGAAAAGTTCAAAAACATACACAAGCAGTTAGGGTGGAACTTATTGATGAATCAAAACGTAATCCTTGACCGCGATGGACAAAAAATTGCCATTATCGGCATTGAGAACTGGGGCAAGGGTGCCCATTGGACTAAATATGGCAAGCTGGATAAAGCTTATAAAGGCACAGAAGATATCCCTTTTAAATTATTAATGAGCCACGACCCATCACATTGGGATGCACAGGTGAGGCCTCATTATCCTGACATTGACCTTACACTTGCAGGGCACACGCACGGCTTTCAGTTTGGCATAGAAACGAAGTGGCTAAAATGGAGCCCCTCGGAATATGTGTACAAACAATGGGCCGGCCTTTACCAGGAAGGCAAACAGTTTATTTACGTAAACCGTGGCTTTGGCTTTTTAGGCTATCCGGGAAGAGTAGGAATTTTACCGGAAGTAACAGAGATTACTTTGCGGAGGGGGTAATTAATCAATGTCATTGACTTAGTAGCGCTATTATGCAAGATGACCACATGCGACCCCGNNTGACCTTACTTTTTGTTAAGTCAATGACATTGGGTAATTAATATTACCTGAATTTAATTTACCTTCTGGATTCAAACATCTCAAAGCCCTGCAGCGGGGCTTCGGCTACAGATACATAGCTTACTTCTGCCCTATCGGGGCCATGGTGGCACCACTGTATAAACTTTACCAGCACTTCTTCATCGCCCTCAGCTTCGATATAAACAGTTCCATCGGTGAGGTTAAGCACAAAGCCTTTAACCCCTAGCAAGTCGGCCATTTGTTTGGTACTGGCGCGATAGAAAACACCTTGTACTCTTCCGCTAACTATTATGTTGTAGTGCCGTTTCATTACAATTTTTTTATTTACTGCAACCAGGATGAAGGCGTTTAGCAGTTCCCTATTGCAACAACGGCATTTGTTAGTTAATAAACTGTTTCAATTTACCAGCCAGGTCATTTTCATCTATCAATCCCATGTTTCGCCAAACCTCCTTACCACTTTTATAAAGTATCAGTAATGGAATACCGTTTATGTTCATAGCAGTTGCTATCCTGGGGTTCTTGTCAACATCAATTTCAAACAGTTCAAGTTTGGCACTATTCTTTTTAGCCAGTTTGGTAACTATGGGTTTAAGTTGTTTGCATGGCCCGCACCAAACAGCGTTAAAATCCACCAACACCAGTTTATCGGGGTTCTTAATATGTGCCAGGTAATCATCCATACTAAGCCCTGCTTGCGGGGCTTCGCCGTTAGCCGTTGTAACAGGCTTGTTGGCACCCATCCATCCGGTAATACCGGCGCTAAGGTTATTGACGTTTTCAAAGCCCTCTGTAACCGCCAGTTCTGAAGCCTTTTTACTGCGCCCGCCGGCAAGACAATAAAAGTATACCGGTTTGCTTTTGTCCAGGCTGTTTATCTGTTCCTTAAAATTATCGCTGTTGATATTCATATTAACGGCACCGGCAATATGTTTCTCTTTATACTCATCAGGGGTTCGCACATCAATCAGTTGTGCCCCTTTCACAGCGATGCCTTGTTGAAACTCACCGGCATTCAGGTTTTTGACGTTTGAAGCCTGAGTATTGCAGGAAGTAAATGCCAGCGTAATTAAAAAAGTAGCAATAAAAGATTTCAGTTTCATCATAGCGATTGTGTTATTTGGTTTCGGCCACCAGATTGGTTTTTGGAATATCAGTTTTTGAAATAGCGCCATAGCCGCCGGCCACTTCAACCAGCTTTTCAAATCCTCTTGACTTCAAAATTGATGTGGTAATCATGGACCTGTACCCACCGGCGCAATGAACATAATGTGTTTCATCGCGGTTGAGGTCACCGGTCCAGTCGTTAATAAAATCGAGGGGCTTGTTTTCAGCATTTACCACATGTTCAGTTGAATATTCATTGGGCCTCCGTACATCCAGCACTTTCAAATTGTTACCGGTATAACGACTGGCAAATTCGGCGGCAGAGATGGAGTTTATAGTATCAGGTTCTTTACCCGCCTTCTTCCAACCGGCAATACCTTCATCTAAGTAACCAACAGTATTATCATATCCAACCCTGGCCAGGCGCATAATGGTTTCTTCTTCTTTTCCTTCATCGCAAACAACTATAATGGGCTGTTTCAGGTCAGTAATCAACGCTCCAACCCAAGGGGCAAACTGGCCATTAATACCAATATTGATACTACCGGGAATAAAGCCCTGACCAAAAACCTGGGGGTCGCGGGTATCCAGAACAAGTGCCTGGGTTTCTTCAACAATTACCTCCAGTTCCGCCGGGCTCAGTTTTTTGAGTCCATGCGAATAGACCTCATCTAAACTAACAGCCCCTTGCTTATTCATCATGGCGTTCTTAGAGAAATATTGAGGGGGCGGCAAAAGCCCTTCCGTAATTTCCTTAACAAACTGCTCTTTACTTTTTGCCTGTAAAGCATAATTAACCTGCTTTTGATGGCCCAGGGTATCAACGGTTTCTTTGCTCATGTTCTTGCCACAGGCAGAGCCGGCGCCATGGCCCGGGTAAACAATCACATCATCAGGCAGTGTCATTATTTTTGTCTGAAGGCTTTCATACAACAAACCTGCCAGGTCTTCCTGGGTAACGTTTGATTTAATGGCCAAATCAGGACGGCCTACATCGCCAATAAACAAGGTATCGCCGCTGAATATACAATGCGGTTTGCCCTGCTCATCTAACAACAAATAAGTAGTAGACTCCGGCGTATGGCCTGGGGTATGCAGGGCTTTGATGGTGATATTGCCCACTTTAAATGCTTCTCCGTCTTTGGCCTCATAACAGTTAAAAGTGCAATTTGCACCAGGGCCGTAAATTATCCGGCCGCCGGTTTTTGCTGATAAATCCAGGTGGCCTGAAACAAAATCGGCATGGAAATGGGTTTCGAAAATATATTTAACCCGGGCATTGTCCTTCCCGGCCCTCTGGATATATGGAGCAGTTTCGCGAAGCGGGTCAATGATGGCAGCCTCGCCCTCCGACTCGATATAATAAGCTGCCATAGCCAGGCAGCCCGTATAGATTTGCTCTATTTTCATAACCCTGCAACAATTTAATTGCTGTAAAGTTGAGCATTTTTATCAATCTATAAAAACAGCCGCCCCTTCCGTCCCCGAAGGGGAAACCAAAGNNTCCTGCACAGCGCCGCTTTGCCGGTTAGATTTATTGTAAAGTTTTTCAGCGTCCTTATTTTTCAAATCGGTAGTTGAGGTAATACCCATTTGTATTAAATCATCTGCAACGGCTCTTTCAACTCCGGGTATCAGGGTTAACTGTTTTATGGCTTCTTTGTATGCTTCTGCGGTCATCTTACCCGGCTGTTTGTTGGTTGTGTTATGTATTACGGGCTGCAAACATAACTTTTTACGGCTAAGATTGGGGAAATAGAATTATCGGGTAGTTTACAGAAGGTTCAAAAGAGGTTTTCATGACTACAATAAAATAGCTATATTTATATTAAATGCGCTTGGGTTATGAAGCTGTTTTTGTGTTGCCTCTGTTTATTTTTAGCCCCGGAATTAAAAGCCACCAACGATACGTTGACCCGCGCACAGGTTTATAATTTTAATGTGGGGGATACTTTTGATTATAAGATTGAATCAAAAGACGGCACTTTAAACGGTCAACCCGGCATCACCTTTGATTTGATATCATTTCAGAGGGTCATAATAACTCAGGCGCATTATTTTTTCTCTACCGATTCCTTCTTTATAGTAGAAGAAAATTATAATACTCCTAAAACCGACCTTACCTAACGATACATTCACTTTTCAACGTTACGACACATTGCAGATGGATAGCACTTTCAAGTATGCAGTATTTGATGCTTCAAACTATTGCGGATATAGCTTATGCTCTTTAACGATAGATACAGGTTATAATCAAAGAACAGTTAACACGGCAATAGCCTGTGGTGGGTTGGGTTGTTACACAGACAACACCAGTTATGCTGCCGGCCTGGGAATGGTGTACTCATATTCCTATGAAAGTGATGGCTTTTCTTCTTGGAGTTCAATTTGCTATGCTTTAATTTATTACTCTCAAAATGGTGAAACGTGGGGTACGCCTGCACCCATCGCTTTAGGTAATTCAAATGTATCCGCTCCAAAACCGCTTATAAGTCTCTTCCCAACGGTTAACAATGGTCAGTTTAAAATAAAAATTACGGGTAGTAATTATCAAGCTTGCCAGTTAGTTGTTTATGATTTGGCTGGGCGGGAGATTAAAAGAACTGCTCTGGATAAAAGCGTAAACGACATATACATTGATGGAGCAAGTGCCGGGATGTATTTGTGGCAAGTGCTAAATGAAGCGCAAACGTTACAGACAGGTAAGCTGATTATTCAATAGTTCAGTCCATCTGGCTACATTAAGATTCTTCACTATCATTCAGAATGACAAAGGGTGTCTTGCTTCTTGATTCTTGGTTCTAAAATCTATTCCTATTGATCCAGCCAGTTTACAAAGTCGTTTGCCTTTTCACGGCTTACGTCAATATGCAGGGTTTTATCGCATTTTAAGTGTACTTCTATTTTGCCGGTGTCGTGCTTTTTGTAGGTTTCTACCTGGTCAATTTGAATAATGCTTTGGCGGTTACTACGGAAGAATTTTTTGGGGTTTACCACCTCTTCAATTTCATCAATAGTACTGTAATCAGTTACCAGCTTTTCGTTGTCAACGGTAACAAGATATATGATGGTATCTTTAAAAAAGTAGGCCACTTTATTTTCAGGAAGCGGTACTATGCCCGATTTATAGTGGGCAAGAAAGCGCTCTTTGTATTTCTTTTCCGAAGGGTTTGCGAGGGTTTGCATCAGGTCTTTCAGTTGCCCGGTAACATCCCCAACTACGCCCGATTGGTAATGCTTTTTAAACTTTTCCAGGGCCGCCTGCAGGTATTCCTTATCAATGGGTTTTAGCAGATAATCAACGCTGTTTACTTTAAAGGCGCGGATAGCATAGTCGTTATAAGCTGTTGTAAATATTACAGGCTTATCCATTTTTACCTGGCTGAAAATATCAAAGCTAATGCCATCGCTTAGTTGAATATCCACAAACAAAAGGTCGGGATGCGGATTTGTGTTCAGCCANNGCGACTGAATCAAGCACAGCGATTACCTTAATGCCGGCATCAATTTCATGCAACAGGCGTTGCAGATTCTTTGCAATCAACGATTCGTCCTCTATAATTATTACGTTCATATTTCAAGCATTGGAATGGTAACAATAAACATATTTTCTTTTTCCTCAACCGTTACGGGTTTATCTGACAAATAATGGTATAGGTTTTTCAGGTTTTCAAGCCCCTGCCCATTAGAGTTTTCTATAACAGCCTTTTTTTGGATGTTGTTTTGCACCACCAGCGAATCACCACTACACGAAATATTGATGTGCAGGGGGGCGCTCTTTTGGGTGGTATTATGTTTCATGGCATTTTCTATCAGTATTTGAAGGGTAACCGGTGCTATACCCTTGGAAAGCCCTGCTTCATTAATATCAAAATTGACTTCCATGCCTTGTTCGAACCGGGCTTTGAGCAACTGCACATAATGCTTAACAAATTTGATTTCAGTTTCGAGAGGGACCAGGTTCTTTTCTTTATTCTCCAGCACGTACCGGTACACCTTACTCAGTTGTTGCAGAAATTCAGAGGCGAGTTGGGGGTTTTCGAATATGAGTGAATTTAAAGAACTAAGCGTGTTAAACAGAAAATGGGGATTGAGCTGATTTTTAAGATTATCGTATTGCACCTGTGCCTTTTCTTTCTCCAATTCTGCAGCCACCAGCTTTTGCTCTTTCCACCTTCTGAAAAAATGAAAACCAAAAATGAAAAGTACAACCGATAATACCATGAAAAGATTAACCGCAAAGCCTGCAAACCACAACTCCTTCGACATCTTAAAAGGCATTAAAGGCATTAACCACGAATAGTTGGCCAACCTGAAACAATATACAACGCCAAAGGTGATGGCAAACTGAAGCGCTAACCGTTTAAATATATTTCGTTCAAAGGGGTACCTTTTATCCAGAACGTCATCAACTACCTTTACCACAAATCCAAAAAACAGAATAGCCACCAGGCCAAATAAACTTAATTCGAAATGCCACATGAAACTCTCGTTAGGCAGCATAACCACGCGCAAAATTGTAAACAGCACATAAATTGCTATTACTACCAGCGTGCCTAACCTGATTTCCCTGTTAACTTTCATTGTCTTTTACCGGAATTAACCGATACCATTATTGTTTAATAATTTCTCCATCCTTCATTTCAATTACCCGGTCTGATTTGCGGGCAAAGTCTTCATCGTGCGTAACTGATATAATGGTTTGTCCTTTTGATTCAGAAAGGTCTTTCAGCATATCAAATACAATATTAGTATTAGTAGAATCGAGGTTGCCGGTAGGCTCATCGCCCATAATAATGGTGGGGTCGTTTATCAAAGCCCTGGCAATAGCCACCCGCTGTTGCTGTCCGCCCGAAAGCTTACTGCTTAACTTACCGGCAAATTCATCCATGCCCAGCCATTTCAGTTTTTCATAGGCGCGGTCTTCAATTTCGGTTCTTGAGTACTTGCCCAGTTTTTCGGCAGGTATCATTACGTTTTGCAAAGCGGTAAATTCAGGTAACAGAAAGTGAAACTGAAAAACAAACCCGATATGTTCGTTACGGAACCGCGCCAACTGGTTTTGAGATAGCCCTGTTACCTTGCGGTTATTGATGTGAATTTCGCCCGTATAAGCCGTATCTAAAGTAGAGATAAGATACAACAAAGTCGACTTGCCACAACCAGACTTGCCCACGATAGATACAAACTCAGACCGCTTAACCTGGAACGATACGTCTTTCAACACATGAAACTCATCAGGCTCGTAAAATGATTTGTTGAGCTTAATAGATTCAAGCACTACATCGGTGGTACCGATTGGCCCGAGTACCTTCTGAAATTTTTTTTGTCCGAAAATCATAATATCAAAAATTCAAATTCAGAAATACAGTTTAACACAAAGAGCACAAAGGGTAAATACAAAGAACACAAGGGTTAATAAAACTAAACTACTATGCACTTGAAGTGCATGGGTTAAAAAAGATAACTGAAAGTTCAAAAAGGCACCCATCATGCTAAAGTTTTTACGGGAATTTTCCCTTTTAATCTGGCTGAAGCCTTGCAATAAATTGCATGGTTTTGACCAACGTTTGAGACCAATAAAATTCATACACGCGTGGCCTACAAAGTGCCATTTATAATTCTTTTCACCCCGTCTTTTAAGAAAATAACATTGAAATTGATTAATAAGCCCAACTTTAAATTTGACAACTTCAGGTATGTACCAAGTTGTTTCATATTTATCTTGCTCAATGCATCTACGGTCTTTACCTCAACAATAAGTTTATTTCCTACCAGCATATCAACTCTGTAACCAACCTCCAGGTTTACTTCTTCATAAACCAGCGGCAACGGCTTTTCAATAACTACTTCAACACCGCTTTTGGCAACTTCATAAGCCAAACATCTCAGATATGCACTCTCCAATAAACCAGGGCCAAGTTTTCGATGAACCCTTAGGGGCCGCTTCATAAACAATTTTAGCCAGCTCATCTTCAGTGTAATCTTTCATAGCATACTTTTAAACCAAGCTTAACATACAAATGATCTTTCGCTTATTACTTTTGTAATTATTATTACCTAATTACTTAGTGTTCTTTGCATTTTACCTTTGTGCTCTTTGTGATAAACTTCATTCGCTCTCAAAAATTATCCTCTCAAAATAGCCACCGGGTCAATTCTACTGGCCCGCACACTTGGCATCAGGCCCGCAATAAAAGTAGTAAGCATGCCAAACACAACCCCAAACATATAATGATACCAGTGGAACGTAACCGGGTAATGTGTAATACTGATATTATCGTTTTTCGGAAATGGCAGATTATGCACACCATAGCTCATTAAAAAACCCAGCATCAAACCCGTTATAGCACCCATCATACCTATGGTAACCGACTCAACTAAAAAAATGGTGCGCACATCCGGGCCCGAAAAACCCTGGGCTTTAAGTATGGCAATATCTTTTAACTTATTTTGAATGGTCATGCTCATAATATTATAAATACCGAATCCGGCTACTACAAGCAACGTAAATGATATAACAAAGGTCATAACGTTGCGTATGTCAATTTGAATCATTGCTGAAGCATTTGCAGTTTGCCATGCATCAGCTTTATAACCATAACGCGTTCCAAACTCGGTTGCCATTACCTGCGCCTGCGTGTTATCTATCAGTTTCATGTTGATGTTAGTTACATACTGGTTATCCTTACCCAGCAACTGCTGTGCATTAGCAAGGCTTACATAACTGCGCACCAAATCCAGGCTGCCTAAACCAAATTGAAATGTGCCGACCACCCTGAACCTCATAATCGTGCCATTAGGCGAGGCCAAAGTAACGAGGTCGCCCATTTGCACATTCAGGCGTTTAGCCAGGCTATGTCCAAGTAAAATGCCGTTATCAACCGTTAAAAGATTTTCAATCTTTCCGGTTTTCATCCTGGTATCCAATCCGGAAAGTTTCGCCTCTTCTAAAATATTTACCCCCATTAAAGTGCCATTTAACTGCACCGGGCCATTGTTGTAAAATACCTGTGTGGAAAGCAACGGGGATATGGTCCTTATGCGGTTATCTCTTTTCAGGTCTTCAATTATTTTTTGAGAGTTGCGGACATTAGGGGTGATGTCTTTAGGCTTGGGGTGATGCACCATATTCCACACCTTGCCGGTATCGGAAATTTCATCAAGTATAGAATGTGTATAATCTGTTTTTATGTCGTTATATATATTTATATCAGGTGTGGCGGAAAGCAACGAATCTTCCAGAAACTCATTAAAGCCCGACATAAAACTTATCATCAGTACATACATGCCAATACCGAAGGTAACCCCCAGCATGGCCGTAAAAGTGGTACGCTTTTTAGCCAGTAAGTGTGTTTTAGCAATCTCGTAATTTACCGGCAGTTTCATACTTTAGAATCAAGATATAAGAACCAAGAGCCAAGACGACAACACCGGAAAGTCTTGGTTCTTGATTCTTGGTTCTTATATCTGTTATTAATCTGTTTTAGGAATTACAATTTCATCTCCCTCAGCCACGCCCTTCAAAACTTCAACGTACTCAAGGGTTTCAAGCCCCTTTTCAATTTTCACACTCTTATTGCCTGCAATGCCTTTTAGTTCAACCATGTCTTCGCCTTGCAAGGCAGCACGGGGAATCAGGAGCGCATTATCCTTGTAGCCTATGATAATATTGGCTTCAACAGAAGCATGTACAAAATCGAATTGATATTTTTCATCAAACTCAGCCTCTACTTTAAAGCTTTGGTCGTTCTGATTCATGTTTGGATATATTTTGCTGATGCGGGCCTTGTATACCTTGCTGCCGGTTATATCCATTTTAACCACTACTTCCAATCCCAGTTTTATTTTCTGAATATCCTGTTGGTCGACCGAAAGCTGTAAAATCTTATGGCCCCGCTCTCCTATCAATGCTACCTCGTCATTTTTGCGCACTGCCTCGCCCAACTCTTTGTAGGTTTCGTAAATTTCGCCGTCCATCATACTGGTAACAACATAATTGGCCAGGTCTTCACCGGATGAGGTGAGGTTGCTCTTCGCATTTTGAAGGTCCACTGCCAGCTGGTCTATGTTGTGCTTGTAATTTTCAACAGCCGATTTAAGGTCGTTAGCAGAAACATCGTTTGATAATTGCGCCTGGTCCAACTGCGACCGGGTAACGGCTCCGGCTGCGAACATGTTNNCAATACTGGCGAGTTTTCATCCACGTTCTTTTTTGCCATGTTGAACGAGCTGCGGGAAGCACTTAAACGGGCAGAGAAAGTGTTGTTTTCAACCTTATATATTGCCTCTCCTTTCTTTACACTGTCTCCATCATCTTTTAATTTAGAAAGGATGTATCCATCGGCCAGGGCATATACTTTATACTCGTTTTTAGGAACAATATAGCCCGAAGCGTACACCGCTTCGGTGATAGCCTTGTGTTGCGGCTTAACCGTTTTGGCTTTATTACAACCGGTAAGCAGCAAACCAGCGGCCAGCGATAAAATGGATGCGGTGAAAAGAATTTTGGTTTTCATGGGCACTCTGCGGTTTTTCGTTCCGGTAAATGTAGTTTTCCGGTTTTAGCAGAAAGGGTACATAAAATTATCCGGATTTTCAACTCCGCAAATGAACGAACTAAGGGCTTTGAAAACAAGCGTCAATTTGCAATTAGTATCATTTATCGTTTGAAACGTTAAATGAGTACGTTGAGGCGTAAATTCAAACTAAATAACCGCCTGGTGGCTTAGAAGCTGTTTAAAATTANNAAATGCAATTTAACACAAACCTGTATTTCTTTTCTTCAATTTTAAACAGCTTCTTGGTTACTGAATTATTACCTGCTTAACAGCTTTATTCCCCTGCTCGTCGGCCAATACCAAATGGTACATACCTGCTGATATATTATTCAGGCTAATCTGGGTAACATTGTTATTAACCGGAATAGTTTTAACCACGCGGCCGGTAATATCGTATAATGTAGCAATCAATGGCTGAGCAGTTACGTTGCTAACAACTACATTAACTACAGATTGTGCCGGGTTTGGGTAAACAGAAATTACTGCATCTAATGTATTTACATTAACCACCGAATTAGGGGTGCCGGTTTCATGGTAATACAAATGTGTGCTGTCATCATTTACCCACACATTGCCCATGTACTGTTGATTCACAATACTAACAAGGTTATTATTAACATCATAACCATAAATAAGTTCATAATTATTAGATGATATATTTCCGTTATAAATCTGGTTTATATCGGTAGCAAGATTGCCGCCACTATAAGTATAGGTGTCCTTGGATTCGGTTGACCATGCTGAACCTGTCCAGGTTGCTTGCGTAAAAGAAGTCATATTATTTCCACTGTAAGTATAAGTGTACTCATTATTATTCGCCCATGCTCCGCTTGAATAGTAAAGATCCACCTCAGTAAGCAGATGATTGTTGCCATCGTAAGCATAAGTAAATGAATCCGTGATAGTCCAGGCCCCGCTTACATAAGCTTGTTGATCGCTGCTGATTAATATATTTCCATTGTAATGGTAAAAATATTGGGCGTTGGGAGTCCAAATTCCGCCGCTCCGCAATAAGCTAACTTCGCTTAACCTATTATTATTACCATCATAAGTGTAAGTAAATAACTCATGATTTGTATATACACTACCACTCCAGGTTTGGTTAGTATCAGTCAGAATATTGTTATTCCCGTCATAGGTAAGGTTATCCTGGGTAGAATTTATCCATGCACCACCGCTATAACGCTGGTTTAAACTATCGGTCAGGTCGGTATTGGTATAAGCATTAAAACTCCCTTGAACCAATTGGTCGTAAGAAGTAGAGCCCCAGTTCCAGACTAAAGTGCTGTCTAAAACGCCCACCAGCGCTTTGGCATTATGATTATTGCCAGGGGTAGCCTGACTACTACCATGTGCAGTTGCAATCTGCGCCGAAAATAATATTGCAATTAAAAACAAAGACAGTGTAGATTTTGATGTTTGCATAGATTTTATTTTGCCAGCCAAGATATAAATTGTTTTCAAATGAAGGCATTTGTAGTTCTCAGAGGGGTGTACGACAAATTTCCCTNNGTGGTGACAATTTGATATGCACCCCTCCCGGATTTCAGGGCAAAAATTTATTTCAGATTACCCCAAATAATATTTGGTTACATACAACCTTATTGTGTATTTTTAACTCTATGTAAAAGGTTGTTTTGTTATATCCTCAATAATTCAATGGACTATTCTTTACTACTTCCGATTTCCCGCTTATTGTCATTTAATTTTGGTAACTTTATAAGTAGAAGCAAAATTAAATGAGGGGCTTAGTTATATACAGGCCAAATTGGCGAATGTTGCTGTTCTGCGGCTTAATTATACTTGTGCCTTTAACAGCCATCAAGGCCCAGGTTTCATCTAAACAAATTCTTAAAAGCAGTTTTGTCGATAATGATATCTTTAAGTCGGCCGTTTTTCTTGAAAACCGGGATATTATAGCTCCGCACAATGGCGAAAAAGTGCTTTACTATGTTAAACACAACCATTTAAATGCCTTTTTCACTGAAAAAGGCGTGATATACCAATTAACCAGTGTTGACACAAACAAAGTAAACGAGTTAAAAGAGGAAAAGGCGAACGAAAAGCTTGAAAAAACTAACGGTAATGACAAGGAGAAATCCGATGATGCAGATAACGATGGACCTTTACCTGTAATCACTAGTGTGTTTGAGATGAATTGGATAGGGGCCAATCCTCATCCGCAGGTTGAAGTTGCCAACAAAGGCGAAGGATATTATACGTACCTTAAACACGAAGGCAATTCGTACAAAACGCTTATTACTGAAGGATACAATAACCTGGTTTATAAAGATTTGTATCCCGGTATTGATGCTCAATATACTTTTCCGGATAAGGGAGGAATTGAATACAGCCTGATTATTCATCCGGGGGCAAATCCGGATCTGGTTAAAATGCTATACGATGGTAACATTTTAAGCCTTGCAAAAGATGCAGCCGGCAACGTGGTTGTTCATACCAACGGGGGTGATTTGACAGAACATGCACCGGTATGTTTTACATCAGCTACAAAAGTGGCTTCGCAGTTTATGGTCAATAACAATGTTATACAATTCAATTTATTATCAGCCTATAACCAGCAGGAAACGCTGACCATTGACCCCTGGATTACCGTTGTTTCAACCCTGCCGCCAACCAATGTAGGCATGAAGGTTGACTATGATTTTCTCGGAAATTTATTTGTTTATGGCCCCGGGCCGACGGATGTTAGCGATGTAACTGACTTTTTCTCGGTAGCCAAATACAGCAGCACCGGAACTTTTCTGTGGGCATTTGCGGGCTCCGTTCCAGGTATATGGAATTCGGCGGAGAGTGCTTTGGGCTCCAGCTATAATTACCAGGGGGGATTCAGGGTTGACCGGATATCGGGAAAACAATACGAAAGCCAGGGTTTTAATTATGATGGAACGCAAACAATCCGGCTTACATCTGCGGGGGTTTATGATAATTTTATCTCTGCGGTTAATGCTCAGTTTCGTGAGGCCTGGGGCATTATGTACGATTGCGCTACTGAAACAATTATGGATGTTGGAGGTGGTACTATTGGAGACATCAATATGGGTGTAATTAATACTACAAATGCCTCAGTAACAACCTCTAACATCACGGGCATAACAGGTTCGGCCTACCAGGATATTATATGTGCCACTTACGATTCGGCAGGTAATATGTATGTGGTTATGAACGACGGGTTGGGCATTTTGCCCTACACAAATACCCTTTACCAGGTTAATGCCACTTATAACGGTAACAACTGGGCGGCAAATTCAAACTATACTGTATTTAACGAGTCGGCCAATGTGCCTTATTGGGGGCCTTCATCCGGCAATTGGAGTAATAGTTTGGCGGCAAATGGTAATTACCTTTTTTATTACGATGGCTATCATGTTGCGGCATATAGTTTAGCCAATGGCGCGCCGGTTGGTACACCAACCACAATAGCAGGGTATAGTGCACTAATGCAGGGCGGCATTGCCGTGGACCGCTGCAATAATCTGTATCTTGGAGGAACAGGGGTAATAAAAACCTTTAACTTTAACGGCTCAACTTTTGTTGCCGGGGCCGATATTTCGCTGGGTGCTGCATATTCCGGTAATTCTATTAACGACGTGGCTTTAAACACCACTACTAACAAATTATATGTTGCAGGTACGGTTGTAGGTACCTTTATTGCTACCCCAAGTATTAATTGCGCTGCACCTAAAAATTTTGCGGTTAGCCTTGCCAATACCTGCGGTTCTTCAACAGTTCATGTTTCGCCGGTAGGGGGCTTATCTCCTGCCGATTTTACTTATATCCTTTTTGATACCAGCTATAATGTATTGAACCAGCAAACAAATATACCCGACACCATATATAATTTTAGCGGGCTTAATGATGGCAAATATTACGTACAAGTACAGTGGAATGCCAACTGCGGAGGGGAAACGGTAAACGATACCATTACCCTGCGTTGTGATTCAATTTCGCCTGATACTTCTATTTGCAAAGGCGATTCGGTTATCATTTCTGCCCATTGTAAACCTGAAGGCGGTACTTTTACCTGGACACCGGGTGGATATACAGACTCGGTAATAACAGTGGGCCCACCTGACACTACGGTTTATACCGTAACGTATGTTCCCCCTACAGGTCCCGTTTATGTTGATTCGGTAAAAATCTCCGTTATTCCGCTTGCCACGATTACGGTTAATGACACCTCCATCTGTCAGGGGGATACGGCCACGCTTTCGGCCATGCCGTCTTTAGCGGGCGGCACGTACCTGTGGCAGCCCGGAGGGTATACCGATTCGTCAATTATTGTAAGCCCTTCAGCTACTACCACTTACCAGGTTACTTATCGTGCCGCATGCAACAGTCCTATCGGTTCAGGCACGGTAACAGTTCAACCCAAACTGTTACTCACTATGTTAAGCGACACTATTTGCCAGGGCAGTATTGCAAATGTATTAGCCACGCCATCGGTTCCCGGAGGAAACTACACATGGGCACCCGGAGGAGCGAACACGCAGGCCATCAGCGTTGCTCCATTCATTTCCGGCCCGTATACCTATACAGTAACTTACTCCGAAGGTTTATGTACCGTCGTAGATTCGGCATTTGTATTGGTTGATTCATTGCCCAAATTAGCAATTGCCAATGACACTATTTGCCAGGGTAGTACAGCACAACTTACAGTTATATCTTCGCTTAACGGAGGAAGCTATAGCTGGACGCCCGGAAATTACACCACACCTTCTATTTCCGTCAATCCTCTTAATACGCTTCAATACGGATTGACTTATAGTTTAGGTGTATGTATAGCGGCTGATTCGGCGTTAGTGGTAGTTGATTCAATGCCGGTTTTAATTATGACCGGTGACTCAATTTGTGTTACCAACCCCGGACGGGCAGCGGTATTCCCCTCTGTGCCAGGCGGAACTTATTTATGGTCGTCAGGAGACACTACATCTGCCATTAATTATAGCCCGGCCAGCACTACTACTTACACAGTTGTTTACACCTCCCTGCTGTGCTCTGTCAGCGGTTCAGCTACTATTGCAGTATTGCCACAGCCTACGGTATCAGTAACCGGCGACACTGTTTGTTCCGGCATTCCGGTACTTCTTACTGCCACCATTTCAAAGGACGGGGGAACTTATGCCTGGACCCCGGAAGGGTACCAAACGGATACAATCACCGTTAGCCCGTTAACTACCACCACCTATACCGTGGTTTACACCATTGCCGGATGTGGTACTGCTGTAGACAGCGCCACTGTTAAAGACTGGCAATACCCTACCCTGATAACAAGCGATACTGCTTTATGTAATGGTGATGTTGGCCAGGTTGCTGCGCTTGCTTCTATACCCGGTGGCAATTACTTATGGACCCCGGGTGGCGAAGCCAGCCCTGCAATAACAGTTTCTCCGGATACTACAACTGTTTATTCTATTACCTATATTATTCATGGCTGCTCTGCAACCGATAGCTCAATAGTTACTATCCACGATAACCCAACTGTCGGGATTTCGTCCGCTAACGCCACCTGTGGTTTGCCGAACGGTTCAGAAACGGCGCTGCCTTCCGGAGGAAGCCCGGGCTATACTTACATCTGGAGTAACGGCGCAAATTCTGTAAGCATTAATCAGTTGGCAGGTAATCTGACCTACCAGGTTTCTATACAGGATATTTATCAATGTTCAGCGTCGGTATCGGCATTTATCCCTCAATCCTCTGCTGTTGCTGCCTGGGCCTCAGGTTTCAATGAAAAATGCCCGGGTTACAATGATGGGTTTGCTTTTGTTGCCGACACTGGTGGTATTAAGCCATATACTTATGCCTGGAACACCGGGCAATCGACCGACACCATTTCTGGCCTTTTCCCGGATATTTATACAATTACCGTTACAGATACCACCGGCTGTTCAATTTCAGCATCAGCAACCGTAGTGGATGCAATACCTGATAGTTTTAGTGTTGTAACCCAACCAACTTCCTGTTATGGCGATCAATACCAGGATGGTGGCTTAACTGTTAGCCCGGTAAACATGTTAAGGATGCCTTATGAGTATACATTAGGGGGCGGGGCAACACAAAATAACGGTAGTTATATTAATCTTGCTTATGGCTCCTATAATGTAACGGTAGTGGACGATTCAGGGTGTATCAATCATGTAAACGATATAGTTGTAATGGAGGCTGCTGAGGGATTTCTGACTATCTACCCGACTGATACTACTATCAACCTGGGACAAACTGTTCAGTTAACTGAAACGCTTGTTCCGTATGGTGACACCGCTATTAATACTTACAGCTGGACACCTTTTACAGGGCTGAGCTGCATTGATTGCGCTTCACCGGTGGTAAACACTTACGCTGCTTCCACAACTTATACTTTAGCTATTACTTACAACGGCCATTGCATTGTTTCCAATACGGCAATAGTTAATATTACCGGGCAATTGCCGGTATTTATTCCTGATGTGTTTACGCCAAACGGCGATGGCAATAATGATATATTTTACGTTTACGGCACCGAAATCCTGTCGGTAGACCTGTTAGTGTTTAACCGCTGGGGCGAAAAAGTTTTTGAGGCCCATAACCAATTTGATGGTTGGGACGGAAGATATAAAGGCGAGCCGGCACCCATGGGCGTTTACATCTATGAAGCGACAATACATGGGCTTGACGGGCAGACTATCTTTAAAAAGGGAAGTGTAACGTTGGTACGTTAAAGGTGATATTAACAGGTTACAATTCAATGTCATTAAGTTAAGCCGATACACCGTTCTTTTTGAGCTTCCCCACCTCCCAGCCTCCGAAGCGGAGGAGCATCCACGCAGCAAAAAGAACAACTTTGCCCAGGTGGCGGTATTTTGTATTACTGGGTGGCGGTTCTCCCGCTTCGGGAGTTAGAGGGTTTGGGCGGATATATTTTCTTAACTTAACGACATTGGGTTACAATTTTTTAATGGATTTACTTCGGCTATGTAGTTTACCATTATTGTTCGAAACATGCGGTCTTCCATAAATCAGGCAGTCGGTTTGGCACAAGTCTCACCTCCCCCTGCGCCCCCTCCAGAGGGGGACATAGCCAATTTTCGCTATGCGAAAATTGCTTTAAACGCGAATTTCCAAGGTTTCGAACAGTATTGGTAGTTTACTTAAACGTCATTCAAAATAAGAGGTACTATGAGTGATTACGACTGGACCAGATTTTGCAAGCGCATAGATGTAAACGCGCCCACCGATATTATATACATGGCCTTAGCAACACAAGCGGGTTTTGAAAGCTGGTTTTTACGAACAGCTGAATTTGCAGCACCCGATAAAGTGCTAAGAAGAAAAACCGAGTTTATAAAGAATGACGACACTTACCGGTGGCTATGATTTGGCTATGGAGATGAAACAGAAGAGCGGGGAACCATACTTGAAGCCAATGGCACAGACCTGGTAAAATTTACATTTGCCGGAACATGCACGGTAACTATAGCTATAAAACAGGAGCAGGGAATCTCTATAGTTGAGTTATGGCAGGAAAATATTCCTGTTGACGATAAATCAAAGGCAAGCTGGCATTTGGGTTGTTCAACGGGATGGACTTTTTATCTTGCTAATCTTAAATCAGTTTTAGAAGGGGGATTGGATTTGAGAAATAAGAATGAGGAGTTGAAGAGGGTGGTGAATTCATAGTATGCTTGGTGGGCATATTGATAAACTCAAATACACCAGCCAGAGGCTATAAGCATAGCAGAGCGTAGCCGGAAGCTATGCTCAAAGCACACTACGGGGTAATGGAAACAGCCTTAACCACCTCCAGGGCTGCTCCTCCTAAATTAGGAGGAGAGTTTAATACAAACAGCCGCCACGGCTGCTAAAAGCTCCCCTCCTTTTTTCAAGGAGGGGCTGCCCCGGGGGTGGTTGTATTTGTGTTTCATCCCGCCTTACGCGTGAGCTGTTTTGCATTAATCCCTGAAAGCGGCGCATTATTTAAGCTTTTTCATCGTCGAACTATTTAGTAACGATTTCATTTGTGTAATAGCTATTGCATTAAGTTGCTTTAGCCGGTCGCTTTGCTGCAAGCCCTGGTGAATTAAAACTGCATTAATGCTTTCCATATTGCTCAATACTACTAACTGCTCAATCTTTGCCTCGTCACGAATGTTGCCCTCTGCTTTAGGGTTGGCTTCTCTCCATTCCTTTGCCGTCATTCCAAACAAAGCCATATTCAGCATATCGGCTTCATTGGCGTAAACAAAGCTGATTTGCTGGCGGCTTAATTCTCTGGGTATTAAGTTTTCCTTAATGGCATCGGTATGTATGCGGTAGTTTACTTTGGCTAAAGTGCGTTGAAGGTTCCAATTTAATTTTAGGCGGTCGCTTTCATCGGCTTTAAGGCGCTAAAATTCTTTGATAATAAACAATTTAAATTCAATAGAAATCCAGGACGCAAATTCGAATGCTATATCCATGTGGGCGAAGGTGCCTCCATACCTGCCCGATTTTGATGTAAGGCCAATGGCATTGGTGGTTTCAATCCATTTTTTCGGCGTCATTACAAAGCTATTTAATCCGGCTTGTTTTCTAAACCCCTCGAATTCGAGGGGTNNAATTTGGGTTATACATAGATTCCCAAAACCCCAATAGTTCAATGGTGTTTCTGTTTCGCAACCAGTTTTGTATAATCGAATCAGTATTCGCCAAATCCTTATGCTTTGCTATGTCAGTCAGGGAAATAAAATCGTTTGTGCCTCCTGTGAACAAACTAATTTCTGTTCCCTTTACATGGATAGTTTTATTTTTTGCCATATACCCGTTTTTTATTGTAGCGAATCTGCCATAATTAAAATTAATTTTCCGCTTTTTAAAGGTGACGAATCCGTCAAGTTTAATTATCCCGAATTAGGTAGAATTAAAATGATAGTCCAATTACTCTTAAAGTGGTCAAATTTGACCACTTTAAACCTCTCGAATCAAGTATTGCTTACCGGCCTTTTAAACCCCTCGAATTCGATGGGTTTAAGCCTAACCAATTCGTAACCTTTAAATATAATAGAGAAACGTAAAGCCTCCATAGCGCGCAATGGCTTGTGGTTAGGCTGTTTTTGCATTAAGCCCTGAAAGCGGCGTAATATATCAGCACCGGGTGAAGCCCCGCCTACCGGCAGGCAGGCCGGTGGAAATGGAATTTGTTTTATACAGCCCTGTATTCTAAGACGGCATTTCTTTTACAACACTAAATGCATATACAGTAGTATGCGAAGAGACCTCTGAATAAAATGCTAAAATTTTTAGGTTGCGATATTTTCTTTGAATATATTTGGCAGCAAAATTTGAGTTTATGGCCAAGAGCAAGAAGTATGTAATACCTGAAGATGATACGCTTAATCTAGTTGAAGATTTGTTTAATCCATATTCCGAAGCAAGGCCTTTTTTAAAATGGGCTGGAGGTAAAACACAACTTTTAAAGGATATTGAAAAAGCGCTTCCCAAAGACATTCGCAACTGGCAAGACTTTACCTATATAGAACCCTTTGTTGGCAGCGGCGCAGTGTTGTTTTGGATGTTGAGAAACTTTCCGAATATGAAGAAGGCCGTAATTAACGACGTTAACACTGATTTGATTACAGCTTACAAGGTGATTAAATCCTCTCCTTCTGAACTTATCCGAGTGCTTGCTAAACTCCAAAAACATTATCACAATATCGCCGCAGAAGATGACCGCAGAGAGTTTTTTATATCGCAGCGAGCACAGTTTAATACCAAAGGGCATAATGATGTTGAGAATACGGCACTTTTTATTTTTCTAAATAGGACATGCTTTAACGGGCTTTATCGTGTAAATAGCAAGGGGCACTTTAACGTACCATTTGGCAAATACGGAAACCCAACCATCTGTGATGAAGCAACAATTCTGTCTGACAGCCATGCTTTGCAGAATGTAGTATTAGTTAATGGGGATTTTGAGGACACGCTCCAATACGCAATAGAGAAAAGCCTTTTCTATTTTGACCCACCATATAAGCCATTAAGTGGCACTTCAAGTTTTAACTCCTATGCTAAAGATGCGTTTAATGACGCGGCGCAAGAACGCTTAAAAAAATTCTGTGATAGAATCGCAAGTGAAGGGCATTTGTTTCTTTTAAGTAACTCTGATGTTCGTTCAAATGACCCGAATAATCATTATTTTGATAATTTGTTTTCAAATCACTACATTGACAGGGTAAATGCGAGTAGAAGAATTAATGCAGACCCTGAAAAAAGAGGTTTGTTAACGGAGTTGCTGATAACAAACTATGATAAGCGGAGAAGTAATCAACTTACAGAAGTTTAACGATTACCAAATGAGGTCAACGCTTTATTCTCCCAAATACCAAAGAGGTTTCCTCTTGTCTATATAGCTTTTGTGCTTTTTATTCTCATGCACTGTATATTTTGCAGTCGGCGGTTGTCCATTGCAAACGCTCATACATAAATTGTCAATTTCTTTCGTGCTATCCAAGAATTGCCGAACCCAACCTTGATAAAATAAAGTTGCAGGGTCAAAATTGCTTGGCTTTAAATAATTATAATCTTGCTCAATAATGAACAGTTGACTCAAATTAGCTATAATGCCCAATGGGTTTAGAAAATGAGCAAATACCTGGTTTCTTATACCCGCAATAGCAACGTCTGGATCTATCCTATAAAAAATGTCATCAAAGGCCTGCAATAATTCATTCTTCAATTCTGGCGTTGACCTTACACGTAGATTTAAATCAATCATTATTCTTAAATGATTCGGTCTAAACTCCCGCTCTCCATCTTTCAAGAATATTTGAAAATTTTTGGCTAGGTCATAGTCTTTAAATCTTGCGGGTAAGGCACTTGGGCGAATAATATAAATATCGACCCCGCCTTCGGAATACAATGTTGTCTTCTTATCATATTCCAACTCCTTCACTATTTTAAACATTTCCTTATATTCCATGATTCTATATTTTCTCGAATAACTTTGAAATGCTTATTTTAAAAATGGAAATTGTAGTTTGCTGCAATTTATAGCCCAATTGTTTTTAAAGGGATCTCATTAAAAAAGTAATGACAACCAACTTCCTTAACGTATTCAAGAACATTACGGTAGTCTGGTTTTGCGAACCAGTCATTTAACACATAAATGTATTCGACCTTAATTCCAGCTTCTCTCAACAGCTTAGTATATTGTTTTTTCTTAAAATCACAGGTTTGCAATTTCTCATCAACACTTCCCGCAACATATTGAAACTTCATCTCTATGATGTATAATGTATTGCCAACTAAAATCGCTTCATCAGGTAAAAGTTTTTTGGATAAAACTTTAGTATGATCGATTTCTAACGCGACCAGAAGTATCTTATAAAGTTTGTTTTTGGTATAGAGCTGTGCAATTTTTTTGTCGTTTTTATAAACCTCGTCTCCCTTTACTTCATATCCATCAAGTTTACTTATTGCTGTAGCAAGATTGATACGTTCTTCAAAACGCAATCCTGTTTGAGTTCTATCCCCACCCTTACCACCTTTAATCATATATCAAGCAGTTTAGAGAGGCTTATTTTAAAGGTTTGTGCAAAAATCTGAATGTTTTGTAGCGAAGGATTCCGTTCACCACGCTCAATCATTCCTATGTAGGTTCTATGAAACCCAGTTTCATCTGCTAATTTCTCCTGGGTCCAGCTACGCTCAAGCCTAAGCTCTTTTACGCGTTTACCGAATTTTATGAGGAGATCTCTTTTCACCACACAAAGGTGTACTTATGTGGATTAAAAGTCCACATACAATAAGTACCATTTGGATTATTGTTATATCTTAGCAAAAAATTTAGATTATGGAAACTTATAGTCCGCCAATGGTTAGCACTGAAATATCACCACTGGATGAATACACCAGCAGCCAAAAAATTAAAGTATTAGTGGATGTTTTACGAGTGGTTGCGAAGGATAAGGATTTAATAGATAAAAAGCTTTTTATTCCTGAAGGATGTCAAAACATTGGCTTTTGTGAGGGATATTACGAAATTGGTACGCTGTTGCATTTCCTGGCTGATATGATGGAAGAATAATGAAGCCATATTACAAATCGCCTGATAAAAATTTATATCTGCTGCATGGTGATTGCAATGAATTGCTACCGCAGTTTGAGCATAAATTCGATATGGTTTTTGCCGACCCGCCCTACTTCCTTTCAAACAATGGCCTAACCATAAAAAGCGGTAAAATAACCAGCGTAAATAAAGGCAAATGGGATAAATCGTATGGCTTTGACTTTATTAATGATTTTAACCGTAAGTGGCTAACCGTAGTACGCGATAAAATGAAAGAAGATGCAACTATTTGGATTAGCGGCACCATGCATAATATCTTTTCAATTGGCCAAATTCTTACTGAACTGGATTTTAAAATATTAAACGTAGTCACTTGGCAAAAAACAAACCCACCGCCAAATTTCTCATGTCGCTTCTTCACCCATAGTACTGAACAAATTGTCTGGGCCAGGAAATCAGCCAAAAAACCTCATTATTACAATTATCCTTTAATGCGCCAACTCAATGGTAACAAACAAGTGCCCGATGTTTGGCGTTTACCAGCTATAGGGCGTTGGGAGAAAAGCTGCGGTAAACATCCTACACAAAAGCCACTTTCCGTTTTGTCAAGAATCATTTTGGCTTCTTCCAAACCTAATGCATGGATTTTAGACCCGTTTACCGGTAGTAGTACAACCGGCATTGCTGCCAATTTGCTTCATCGTCGGTTTTTAGGGATAGATTTAGAGTCTGAGTTTCTGGCGTTAAGCCAAAAAAGAAAGGAAGAAATAGCCGACCGCAAAATTTTCGATCTCTACAAATCCAAAATACATGGATTTACTGAGGATCGCCCACTTGTAAATATACTTGCTGAGGAGCCGGTGGTGCCCTATAGTAGAGAATTGATTTTTTGAAAAATTAAAGATAGGATTGCCTTACCCATTTGGGTGTAGCGTGTGCATTGAGCGTAGCTTCCAGCTATGCTATGCTATGCTTGTAGCATCATGCTACAGTATTGCATTTAGCAAAATTCCATAAATCCGGTCTTACGCTCCGCCGCGGCGGGCTATATAAAATTAATTTCATATACACAGGGCTGACACCCTGTGCTGATGTATTACGCCGCTTTCAGGGCTTAATGCTGAGTTGAACAATGCATAAACCTGCTTGAGGGGAAAGCGCCTTTAAGGGGGCTCAAAATCAGAAAAAAACGGTTAGCACTGTAACCGTGTAAAAAGGGGTAAAGTGATTGATAATGAGGCAAGTATGTGTAAAAAAGTGAAACCGTGCGGGTATGGTTTCAGGGTATTATAATGGCGGGGATGAGTAGCTACGGAAAGCCTTAGTTACAAAACGGAAGATTGCCACAGCCTTTGCTCTAATTGATTTATTATAGAAAAGGCTTCGCAATGACAGTCTTTTTATTTTTAATACAAACAGCTCCCGACCAGAGCGTCGGGACAGGCGGGGGTGTTTCGCGTGAGGGATTCCCGATGAAAAATCGGGATAAAATCCGTGGAAAACCTCCCGCACAAAGCTGCGGGATAAACTCCGTAATGCTCTGCGAGGGGCACGCCAGAATTACCAACTGCCCAAAAAGCAAACGCCCCGAAAATTCGGGGCGCCTGCGGTCTATTCCAGGGGGGATTAGAACTTCAATATCTTAAATTCTGTTCGCCGGTTTTCCTGGTGTTCTTCTTCGGTACAAGGCACTACGTAGGTTCCATCGCAGGCGCATTTATTAACCAGGCGACTTTTGCCATAACCTGCAGCTATCATCCGTTTAGGGTCAATACCCTGCGAGGCGATATATGCTACAGCAGCCTCGGCACGTTTGCTTGATAGTTGCTGGTTGTATTTAACAGTAGCGCGGCAATCGGTGTGCGAACTCAACTCAATTTCGAGGGTTGGGTTATCCTTCATCACCTTCACAAGTTTATCAAGCTCTTTGGCAGCATCCGGGCGCACATACCATTTGTCGAGGTCGTAATAGATGTTCTCAATTTTGATGGCCACACCCTTCTTCACTCTTTCAAGTTCAAGCACTGAATAAAGGGTTACAGGGGCCTTTTTACCAATAGTAGACTGAGTGCCGGTTACAGTAAGGTATTTAACTTCAGGATCGCCGGTTTCTTTCGTGGCTTCCAGGCGATAATTGGTTTCAGGGTCAAGGGTAAACATACACTTGCCATCTTTATTAGCAGTACATAGTTCATCCTTTTTGGTAGTCATGTTAGTTACCTTGATTTGGGCGCCATCAATAGGGTCGCGCGTCTTTTTGTCAAGAACGGTAACTTCAAGGTTAATGCCGGCTTCAGCAACTAAAGGTATTTTAACCAATTCAGGTTTCTGTTTTATATCTGCTGTAACTTCATTGGGCAAATAACCCGCCTTGCTAGCGCTGAATTTATATTTGGTATCCTGTGTGGCAGGGAAACAAAAGCCCCCGTCCTTGTCAGTCCTGGCATCGCCTTTTTGAAGGTCATCCTGCTTCATAATCACAGCGGCATCCTGTATCGGCTGACCGGTTCCGGCATCGTATACTATACCACAAACGGTAATCCCTTTGCGCGTAAAGCTGTAAATATCATCGTCGCCATGCCCGCCGGGACGGTTAGAAACGAAGTATCCATGCACATTGTCCTTTCCAATTACATATTCAAAATCATCTGAGTTGGTATTAATCGGATAGCCCAGGTTAAAAGGTTCGGTCCAGCTAACAATTTTGTTACCCGTTTTAACCTGGGTGGTTGAATAAATATCCAGCCCGCCCAAACCTTCGTGTCCGTCAGATGCAAAATATAAAGTGCCATCATCAGCAATAAAAGGGAACATATCGTTACCAGAGGTATTTATTTTGGGCCCAAGGTTAACAGGGATACTCCAGGCGCCTCCAATTTCGCGGGTCGTCATATAAATATCAACGCCACCATATCCCCCGGGTTTATCGCTGGCAAAATATAAGGTTTTACCATCTTTAGAAATCGAAGGGTGGCAAACAGAGTATTCCTTATCATTAAACGGCACGGCTTCCACAGTTTCATCTCCCCAGCGGTTTTGATCGGCAAGCCACGCAATGCGGTAGATTTTAAGCTTAACAGTTTTATCAGCTGCAAAGAAAGCACGTTTGCCATTGTAATTACTGCGATCAAGATATAACTCCTGAAGTTTGTCGTTATAGCTGGTTACACCTTCATGGAATTTCTTGTCGGGCTGGCGGCCCCCCATTAAAGTGCTTTTGGTAATATTTCCGGATGAATCGTCTTTAAATGCCTGATAGATTTGAAGAAAACTTGCATGTGTCCAATTGTCCTTATGCTTTATAGCTACCTCTTGAAAACGGTTTGAGCAAAAGAAAATACCGGTATCCTTATATAAAGAGACTCCGAAATCAGAGTATTTAGAGTTGATGTCCAGATTCTTAATATCATAAAATCCATGGTCTTTGCTTAACTCTTCTATTTTATCAGTGCCCGCTATACGGTCTTTTACACTGTTGTCACTAGGGACAGCATCGGCATATAACTTATAATACACTTTGGCATCGGCATACTTTTGGTTGGCACGGAGCGCCTCAGCGTAATAGAGTTTGTCTATTACATCCGTATTTTCCATGGCAACAAGCTGGGCATAATACGTTTCAGCATCAACCCAGTTGTTTATCAGGCGGTAGCTATCAGCAAGTTTCTGCAGCACATGCACATTCTTTTCATCCTTTTTCAACGCGCGCTTATAAAAAGCTATCGCTTTCAAATAGTCGAACTGCTTAAAGTAATAATCGGCAACCCGAACTACCGGTTTTTCGGCCACCGCAATGCCGGAAAATATTCCGAACATAATAAGCAGCATCAGGGATTTCTTCAAACTCATAGTCTTGTATTTATTAGGTTTCCTGAGTGTTCTGTTTTAGAAGTATTTGACATAACGGGGGGTAACAAATCTCTTTTTATCGTACCAAAAATCATATCCAATCATTAACTCATGGGTACCGCTGGTGAAATGCCTCAAAGCGCTTAATTCTGCATCATAGCTATAGCCGATTTCTAACTGAGGGGTAACTTTTACCTGCATGAAAGGAATAATTGCCTGGCCTATATAGGAATAATCGCCCCCGGTACGGTAGGTAACCCCTAACCACACGCGGTCAATAAATAATAACGCAGGACTGATGTCAATTTGAGGGATATTTTCCGGTAAGCCCTGTTGCCATTTAAGCATTATAGTTGGACGGAACTTTACAATAGCCGGGTCTTTACCGAAAACATACCCGGCGCTGAATACATAAGCGTTATACATTTTTGCCTCGGGAGAATTGCCAATAACAAGTTCCGTTTTATTGGCCAGCGAAGATGGCAGTAAATGTGGTGCAGAAACACCGATAAAATATCTTCTGCCATAAGCGTAAATCCCGAATCCAAAATTGGGCACAAAAAGATTTTGGTTACCCGCATAAACAGGGTCGGCCTGGGTGGCAACCAGTTCTGCATTGGTATTGTCCTGATTATAGTAGGAGAAAGAAGTCTGCACCCCAAAACACAGCCTTGATTGCTTAATCCTGAGCCTGTATGAAAAAGAAGGGGTTACCGAAACGGTATTAGACAACCCGATTTTATCATCAGTAATAACCATGCCCAGGGCATACTGGTCTTGCCGTAAAGGGCTGCTAACAGCTATACTGGCTGTTGTAGGCGCTCCCTGTATGCCCACCCACTGGTCGCGCACAATGCCCATAACATTCAATACTTCTTTACTACCTGCATAAGCCGGATTAATAAACAAGCCGTTGAACATGTACATACTGTAAGCCGGGTCTTGCTGAGCTTTCAGATTTGTGAAAGCCGCAGCTAACATCAGGGCCGAAAATATAAGCTTCTTCATAATAGAACTTTTTTCAGTTAAATATTCTTTTAAACTCACCGGCGGGTTTACCACCGGTGAGTTTTATTGTTTTTTATCTGGTTATAACCACAAACTTAGCCTCGCTCTTACCTGAACCATCGTTGTAAGAGTAGATGACGTAATAAGTTCCGTCAGGGCATATTACACCCTGCTGGTTATGCCCGTCAAAATTGTTCAGATAATGGCCGCTACTTGCCCAAACCTCCATACCCCAGCGGTCAAATATCATAATTGAAGCATTAGGGTACTTCTCGTTACATGGTATTACATAGAAATCATTGATACCGTCACCGTTAGGCGAGAATGCGTTTGGTATAAAGCAAGGTCCCGTTACAGTTACACATATATCAGCAGTATCGCAGAATTTGTAATGCCCGGTTTCGGCACATACCTGGTAAGTAAACTGCTCAATGCCTTCGTAGCCCTTATCAGGGGTATAGGTAATCGTCTTATCCGGATTTACCACCGCAAGACCATTAACAGGGTTCACCGATACGGTTACAACTGTATCAGCCGCAACTGGTATAATGTCGTTAGCTAATACATCCAAAACAAGTGAGGAATTAGCATTCATCGTATCTCTGTCGCATGACTCAGGAACTGCTTTTATAGTTGAGTCAATTACAGTAAAGATAACCGTTGCTGTATCGCAGCCATTGGCGTTGCAAACCACCACACAGAATGTATCGTTACCCACATAGTTATGGGCCGGAGTATAAGTGAAGCAGCTATCACCAACGTTTGCTATGGCAGTGCCGTTTTGCGGGTTGCAAAGCGATGTAATGTGCCATGGCGTTGTTGATACAACCAAGCCACTCAGACAAACAGTATCCGGCGTGTTCTCTAAAGTAGTGTCAATAATAATAGGAACATGCGGAGGCGGACAACTACCTATGAATACAATGAACGACGCAGTATCGCAATAAGGCTGCGGAGCATTATCGCACACATAATAGCTGAACCTTGCAGTGCCTGAAGTTCCGTCAGCATGGTATGTTATTACACTATCAGTATAAGTAACAAAGCCAACATTACCCGGCGTTACAGGGCCAACACCGGTTATGGTTAACACAATACCCGATTGTTCCTGTATACCCGTAAGCACTGATTTGTTAATAGTATCAGTACCGCATATATACTCGGTGTCGTTAGCAAGTTTAAACGGCCTTGGTATGATATAGATAACCACCTGTGCAGTGTCGCACAATGTAGGATAACTAATATCACAAATCTGGTAACAGAAGGTATCTGAACTTACAGCAAGTGGTCCCGGAGTATAAGTTACATCACCATTAGGGTCAATACTTGCTGTTCCAAATGCTGGTTCGCAGTATATTAACTTGGTAGTAAATGCATCGCCGTAATTGTCATAATCGTTACCCAGTACATTTACCACAACCGGTACCCCATAGTTGGTTGAATCAAAATCATTAACTGCTACAGGAGGACCGTGAACAAACGGAGTGGTAGTAGTATCTACAAAAATATAGATAGTAGCAGTGCTGCACAATGGTGAAGGGTCGCAAATCTGGTAAATAATACTGTCTTCTCCAGCTACAGGCGAAGTATACGTAATCATATAATTACCAGTAGTTGCTTCTGTGAAATAAGCACCTGGCAGACTTGGGCCTTGTACAATTTGTGGACGAGGCGGAGGACCTGCAGGATAGAAGTCGTTACCAAGCTCGTTGATCGTAGTAGGAATATTGGTATGTGTTACCGCACCGTCATCATTAGCCTGTATTGAATCGTTAGAAACTACAGGACAACTAACCACACTTATTGTAATATAGTTGGTAGCACATAATGGGTCACTGTTACATACAGTGTAAGGTATTACGTATACACCAGGTAATGTAGCGGCAAATACCAGCGCGCCGTTACCGGTTATGGCTACTGTGGCTACGCCCGGCCCTGTAACAGTTCCGTAACTGTAGTGCATTGGCAGACCACGTGGGTCAACCGTCGCACCTGCTACATCAATACCCAACGATTGCGTGGTGCAGGTTGAACCATCAATCTTAAACGCCAGCGGTGGCAGGTTGGTATTCTTAATGTAAATTACCACGGTAGCCGTATCGCATAGCGTTGGGTACAGGTAATCACAGGTACGGTATGTAAAGGTATCCGTTGTGGTGTTGTTATATGCCGGAGTGTAAGTTACCGTTCCGTTCGAATCAACAGTGGCGGTTCCATCATGCGGCGGGGTAACTATACCACCATTTACAATACTGTCACCGTTATTACTGTAATCATTAGATAATACCGGCACTATCACAGGTGTCTGATAGTTGGTTGAATCATAATCATCAACAGCAACCGGAGGATAGTTGTAAACCACGTTCGGCGTTGTATCAACATAAATATAGATAGTTGCCGTGCTGCATAACGGAGCAGGGTCGCATATCTGGTATAGAATGCTGTCTAAGCCCGGTGTTGGCGAATTGTAAGTGATAGTACCGTTTGCATTTATAGTATCAGTAGCACCTGGCAGGTACGGGCCGCTGATAATAGATACAGTCAGTGAATCAGGATTTGGATAGAAGTCATTTCCTAACTCATTGATGTAAGTAGGTGTATTAACTGTGGTTACAACCCCATCAGGATTAGCCTTGATAGAATCCTTAGCCACAACGCTATCGCAATTAACAACAACAACCGTTATTACACTTGAAGCGCAAAGTGAATTAACCGCCAGGGCACTATGGTTACAAACCGTATAAGGAATTGTATAAGTACCCGGAACAGTATCCCAGAAATCAATAGTTCCGTTACCCGTAATTCTGTAATGTGCGTTTGCAGAAGATGTAACCCCATAAATATAGGTCATAGGATCTCCGTGCGGATCGGTTGTCGAACCGGCAACGTCAATACCTACAAACTGGCCTTTACAGGTATACATTGTTTGTGGCAGGGCTATAGGGGCAACGTTGTAAGGCCTGATGTAAACCACCACTTGGGCGGTATCGCATAAGGTTGGTGCTCCATAGTCACATATCTGGTATTCAAACGTATCGCTTGCTCCCGGAGGTAATCCATTAGGACTATAAGTAATGGTACCGTTGGAGTTAATCACCGCAGTTCCGCTATCAGGTCCCCTGGTAATGGCAGTAATGTAAATACTGTCACCGTTATTGCTATAGTCGTTGCTAAGTACAGGAACAGCTACCGGTGTGTTGTAATTGGTAGAATCAAAGTCATCAACTGCCACCGGAGGATAGTTCTTAACTACATTAGGCAATGTATCAACATATATGTAGATAGTTGCAGTGCTGCACAACGGAGCAGGGTCGCATATCTGATAAACTATGCTATCGTAACCCGGTGTTGGTGATTTGTATGTAATAGTACCGTTCGCATTGATAGTATCGGTTGCGCCTGGTAACGTAGGGCCACTAATAATGGTAACAGTTAATAAACCAGGTGTAGGATAGTAATCATTTGCTAACTCATTAATCAGGGTAACAGTATCAACGCTGGTAACAACCTGGTCGTTGTTAGCCTGAATAGAATCGTTAGGATAAGTGCGGCAGTCAATCACTTTTACGTAAATGTAGCTGCTTGCACACAACGAAGTCACCGGTTGCGGACTATGGTTACATACAGTATAAGGTATAATGTATGTACCAGGTATAGGTGCACTGAAATCTACAGCGCCATTTCCGGTAACAACCAAAGTTGCACCCGGGTTACCAATAATGCTGCCATAAGAGTAGGTCATTGGGTTACCATGAGGGTCGGTAGTTCCTGCAGCCACGTTTATACCTATTGTTGCACTGAAACAAACCCTGGCTGTTACAGGGCCTGCAATTGGCGGTACGTTGAAGT
>PMXD01000349.1 GCA_003165895.1 Bacteroidota bacterium
CGGGCTTTTGTGGGTTGGGTTTTCCGGCCATAAAAATCTTCTCTTAAATTTCGTTAACCCATCAATAAAAAAGCCAATGTAAGGTTACACTGGCTTCAATTTTTGTATTTCCTCATGGCTCAAAGCCCAAAGCTCACAGCCGGTTACACCGCCGCTGATGCATATTTAGGCCTTGCAACCGGTTTATCTTCGCTATCGGTGCGGGCTACGCTAAGGCCCATAATGCAGTTGCCGGTAAACTTGGCGCCTTCTTCAACCACCAGTTTCTTAATTTTTATGTTGCCAACTACCAGGGCGGTTTTGCTCAGTATCAGTAACTCGGTAACTTCTATATTACCGTTTACGCGGCCATCTATATAGGCGTTCTGGCACAGTATATCGCCTTCAATAACACCTGTTGCGCCAACTACGGCCTTGCTTTTGCTGGTAACGTTACCCACCACTTTGCCATCAATGCGCACATCGCCTTCAGTACTTACATCACCGTTAATGGTGGTGCCTTGTCCTAACTGGTTCATTACGCGCAACGCCGCTGATGCTTCTTCCTCTTTATTTTTTCCGAACATGCTCGAATGTTTTAAGGGCCTGCCTGCCGGTAGGCTGGGTTAACAAATAAATAGGGCCTGCCTGAGTGGCAGACGGACATCTAAAATACGATATAATCCTTAGGATTCAAACTTTTCCCCTCTTGCCAAAGCTCAAAGTGCAGGTGCGGCCCGGTGCTTAGTTCGCCGGTGTTGCCCACTAAAGCAATCACATCGCCGGCTTTTACATAAACCCCGGCCTTTTTTAACAACGAAGAATTGTGTTTATAAATAGAAATGAGGTTGTTTTTATGCTGAACCTCAATAACATAGCCCGTTTCTAACGTATAATCAGCCGAAATCACCTTTCCATCCAAAACCGCTTTAACAGGGGCATCTTCTTTGGCAGCTATATCAATACCATAATGCTCCTTTTGCTTGTCATACTCGTCGGTAACGTACCCTTCAACCGGGCTCATCAGGTGCATTTGCTTCACTTCATCTACCGTTCCGCTGTTTTGCCCGGCGGCATAGCTAAGCGAGTAATTGTCCTCATCCTCAACCTGTTTGCGCAGTTCCTGGTCTATAGGCCTTACCTCATCCAGCCTGATTTTCGATTTATCTACCTTGCCCCCGGCATTGGCCTTGGGCCGGGTGGTATCAATATTTCCGCTGGCTACATTGGCAATGTTTTCCAGCCATAAAGCCCTGGCATCCAGCGCATCCTGTAGTGAATCGGTCTTAAACTGAAGCTGTAAAATCTGGCTGCGGTAGTTATAATCGCCAAAACCGGGTATAAAATATTTAAGCGGGGTGTAAATAATGGCTGCAGCTGTTAAAAATATAAGGGTAAAGCTAACCACGCCCAGAAACACCCAAACATTGTTCCTGCTAAGCGAAAGCGATACTTTCTCCTCAAATGTTTCATCATTCAGGACCACAAACCTGAATTTACTTTTCAGATTTTTATTTGGGCTTCTCTTTATCCTTTCTGCCATTTCTTAAACTTCATTTTTTGCCACTAACATCTGTATCAAATTAAAGGAAAGAAATACAGTTTAACACAAAGCACACGAAGGTTAGCACAAAGAACACCAGGAATACAGTTTTTTTGTGCTCTTTGTGTTCTATTTTCTTTGTGTGCTTTGTGTTAAACTGCATTTTTAATGTCCTTATTAAGCAGCTTCTTCCTTCAAATACATTATGTTACTATTTTCCCCTATTTTGCCGCCCGAAACAACCTTACTTTTATTTTAAGCAAAACGAAATATTTTTGTTGTTTCGGTGTTAAATGCCTGTTAGCCTAAAACCATTGATGAAATTGAAGTTGCCAAAGGTATTAATATTTTCTTTCTGCGCTCTGCTACTGCTGCTTTATGGTTGTTCAACTACTAACCATGCCCTTTTACCGGCCCAGGCTAATGCCGATATAACCTCGCATTACAACGCCTGGTTCAATACCAACGATAAAATTCAAAGCATCCTTGCCATCTCGCTTGAAACGCACAAAGACAAGTTCGATTCGGTTATTCCGGTTTACTACTATAGCAGCCCGAAGGAGTTTGCTGCCCATGCCAGCGACCTGGACGACATTATCAAACGCTCTACCGTTGCTATTCAGATACATCCTATCTCCAACTGGACCGACGACCAGTTTATGGTTATTGGTAAAGCCAACTATTTAAAAGGCGAATACGACAAAGCTGCCAATAGCTTTAAATACATAACCACCCAGTTTAAAAACGGGGTTGACTATGTAAAAGTGATGAAGAGCCTGAAGAAAAAGGTAGGTAAATATGTGCCCGGCAAACCCAACAACATTAAGCCCCAGGTAAAAACCACCGTAAATCCCGATGGCACCAAAACGCTGGAAAAGATAGATAACCGCCCCGAGGAAACATTGTGGATACACACCCCAGCCCGTTCCGATGCCTTGGTTTGGCTGATAAAAACATACACCCGCCAGGGCAAATACGACCAGGCCTCGGCTATTGTAACTTACGTTAGAAGCGACAATAATTTTTACAGAAATTACGATGATGACCTTAACCTGGCCGAAGCCGATGTCAGGGTGGCGAAAAAAGATTATGCCGGCGCCATTACCCCGCTTGAAAAATACCTGGAAAGCGATAAAGTAAGAAAGAAGAAGAACCTCACAGTTCGGCCGTTATTCGTTCTGGCACAGTGTTACCAGATGCTGGGCAATAACTCAAAGGCCATTGAAAATTATAAGCTGGTATTAAAAAGCCATCCTAATTACGACATGGAGTTTTATGCCAAAATTAAAATGGCAAAACTGGCCCGGGGCAGCGCCAATGATAATGCTGCGGTGCGCGCGCTATTGGCTAAAATGGCAAAACAACAAAGATACCGCGAATATTGGGACCAGGTTTATTATGAACTGGCCCTGATTTCATTATCAGAAAACAACAAACCCGAGGCCCGGGGCTTTTTGCATAACTCCATAAAATTTTCCAAGAGCAACGAGCAAAAAGGAATTGCTTTCCTGAAACTTGCCGACCTGGATTATGAGGATGAAGCTTATGTGCCAGCCAAGTTTTTCTACGACTCAACTTTAAGTTTTATGGCCAAAAATGATAAGCTGTTCCGGCCAACTGAAGAGCGCGACAAGGTGCTGGATAACCTGGTTAAGCAACTGAATATTATTGCAGAAGAAGATAGTTTACAAAAACTTGCAGCCATGTCTAAGGAAGACATAGAAGCAGCCATAAAAGCAGCGATTGCACGTAAACAAAAAGATGATGAAGATAAAAAGGCCGCTGCAGAATTAGCCAAGCAGCAGGCCCTGCTTAACGCCAATAACCCTAACTCACCCAACGGCCAAAACACTGCCGGGGGTTCATCGTGGTATTTTTACAGCACTGCCACACGGGCACAGGGCTATAACGACTTTACAAAAAAATGGGGCAACAGAAACCTGGAAGAAGACTGGCGCCGTGCCAACAAAAACACCTCTACTTCTGCCGAAGACGATGCTCTTTTAGCTACCGATACCGCAACCGCAAAAAAAGATTCTATAGTAGCACCCAAGGGAACGCTGGAAGAAAAAATGTATGCCAATATACCTACCACACCCGAAAAGATGGCCAAGTCTATAGACCGGATGGTAGATGCTTATTACAACGCCGGTACTATTTATAAAGATGGATTAGAAAGTTATGTAAAGGCGCAGGATATGTTTGAAACCGTAAACGCCCGGGTGCCAAAACATAAGTTATTACTTGAAAGTTATTACAACCTGTACCTGATTGCCCTAAAACGTAAAATGCCTGATACTGCCGAAAAATATAAGAACCTGATATTACAACAGTTTCCTGAAAGCGTAATTGCCAAGGTGTTGAAAGACCCCAATTATGTAAACCAGGCCAAGCTGAAAGAAAAAGCTATTGACGATTATTTCGAAAGTGCCTATAATGATTATTCCCAAAACCGTTTAGACTCGGCCTGGTATAAAGCTGAAATGAGTAACTCTATTTTCAAGCCTAATACCCTGGCCGGAAAATTCCAGTTGTTACAGGCGCTTATACTTAGCAAGCAAAACCGTTTGGGCGATTACGTGCAGGCATTAAATGGTATCATCAACAAAAGCAGCGATGCGCAAATTAAAAAAAGCGCCAGCGACCTTTTGCAACTACTCAATNNCTCAATAAATCAAAACTGCCACAGGTTGATTTAAGTAAAGATACAAGCCGCCGCGATTCGTTAAATGCAGTTTACGGGGCCATGCAAATGCCTGTTGTTATGAATGCCGCCCGCCCCGACACGGCTGAACTTACCATGCTGCAAAAAATGGAACAAGCCAAAGAGCGCGCCATTAAAAGTGGATTGCTGAAACCCGATACCGCTGCCGGCAAACCGGTTGCTTCGGCCAATGCCAAAGATACCACCTCAAAAGGCGCTGCAGTAACAGCAAATAGTAAAACTCCGGATGTAGTTACAGAGGATACAACATCCATATATAAGCGTTCAGATGATGCCGTGCATCTGTTCATTATTTATATCAAAGACCCTGCTACGCCCAAAGGTGCTATTATGAGTACGCTGGCCAAAATAAATGCATACAACTCTACCCAATACGCCGATAAGCGGCTTCAGGCCAAACAGTCGCTCCTCGATACCAAAAACCAGTTAATAGCCGTACGGCAGTTTAAGAGTAAAGATGATGTAATGGCCTATTACAACTCCATTATTACCCAAACACAACTGTTTAACGATATGAAACCGGCACAGTACTCGTTAACCGCTATTTCAATGCCTAACTACAGCACCCTGATTTCTGAAAAGGATGTAGATACCTACAACAAGTTTTTTAATAGGGTTTATAAGAAAAAGGTAAAATAAGATGCGCCATTGCGAGTAACCACCTTGGGGCAAGGGAAAAAATCTTAGTGACGTAGGAAAAGGCCTTCCCAGCCGAGTCTCCCTTCNNAATTATAACGACGTCATTGTAAGGAGACTCTGCGACGAACCTTACAATGACGGGATTTTTATTTTTTTACCCTGCCTGCATTTGTAGTAAGTCTCCCCTTCGGGGAGATTTAGAGGGGCTGGATTTTCTTTTTATTTTTGACCTCCTGACATGTCATTCAACAAAAAAATCATTGCGTCTTTTTGGGTATTGTATTCTTTGGGAATCCTTACACTCGTCACTTTATTTTACCTGATTGCCAATGGTAAAATGGGCTATATGCCCAGCTTTCAGGAATTGGAAAATCCCAACAGCAGTTTAGCTACCGAAGTTATTTCAACCGATAATGTAACCATCGGTAAATTCTACCTGCAAAACCGCAGCAACATTGCCTACGAAAACATTAATGCCAATCTGCGCAACGCCTTGCTGGCAACTGAAGACGTTCGTTTCTTCGACCATACCGGTGTCGACCTACGGGCGTTATTAAGGGTTATAAAAGGATTATTTGTACATGAAGGCGGCGGTGGCGGAAGCACCATTACCCAGCAATTGGCCAAAAACCTTTTCCCCCGCGAGCACCTGAGTAAACTGCAACTGGTTTTCAGAAAACTGAAGGAGTGGATTATAGCTGTTAAGCTTGAACGCTCTTATACCAAAGAGGAAATCATGGCCATGTATTTTAATACCGTGCCTTTCAGCGATAATGCTTTTGGTATTAAATCCGCAGCCAATGTATATTTCGGCAAGCCGGTTGATTCATTAAAAATTGAGGAAGCTGCAGTGCTTGTAGGTATGCTTAAAGCGCCTACTGAATATAACCCGCACAGCAAGAAAACCGAGAAGGCTTCATTACAAAGAAGAAACGTAGTGCTTGACCAAATGTATCACTATGATGTAATCACCAAACATCAGCGCGACTCACTGTGGAAGTTGCCTATCGTGTTGGATTTTCACTCCGAAACACAAACCGAAGGGGAAGCGCCATATTTCCGCGAGTACCTGCGCCTGTGGTTAAAGGACTGGTGCGAAACACACAGAAAACCTGACGGCAGCAAATACAACATTTACAAAGACGGACTTAAAGTATATACCACCATCGATTCGCGCCTGCAAAAGTATGCTGAACAGGCGCAAAGAGAACATTTAGCTGTTATGCAGGAAAAATTCTTTGCCTACTGGAAAGGCAAAGACCCCTGGAAAGATTTTAAAACAGAATGGAGGGCTATTTACGAAAAGTGCCCACATTATATTGAATTGAAAGAACAAGGCAAGAGCGAAGAAGAAATTGACCGGATATTGAAGACGCCCATTAAGATGCGCATATTCAGCTATAATGGCGGGCCTGGCGAAGAGATAGATACATTGATGTCGGTTTACGACTCAATACGTTACCACCGCATGATTTTGCAGAATGGATTTTTAGCTGTAGCGCCGGAGTCGGGTTTTATCCGTGCCTGGGTGGGTGGGGTTAATTATAAATACTTTCAGTACGACCACGTAAATATTAATACCAAAAGGCAGGTAGGTTCAACCTTCAAACCTTTTGTTTACACGGTTGCTATACGCGATAAAGGGTACTCACCATGTTTCCGCGTTCCCAACCAGTTAGTGACTTTTGAAAAGGGCGACCCCCGCTTTCACCTGTTGCAGGACTGGACACCGCACAACAGCGATGGAAAATACGGAGGCACATTAAGTTTAAAACAGGCACTGGCTAATTCAGTTAACTGCGTAACCGCTTATCTGATGCACGAGGTTGGGCCGGAACCCGTGGTTAAGCTGGTGCAGGCCATGGGCGTTAAAAGTGATATACCGGTTCAGCCATCTATATGTTTAGGTTCGGCAGATATTTCATTAATTGAAATGGTAGGGGCTTACACCACTTATGCCAACAAAGGCACACACGTAGAACCCATTTTTGTAACACGCATTGAAGACCGTAACGGCAACGTATTGCAGGATTTTGTGGCCAATAAAAATGAAGCCCTTGATGAACAAACCTGCTATGTAATGGACGTGTTGCTGCGCAACGTAATATTAGGCGGAACCGGAGTAAGGATTCGGTACCGGTTTCATTTGATGAATGATATCTTTGGCAAAACCGGTACCACCCAAAGCTATTCCGATGGCTGGTTTATGGGTTGTACACCCGATTTAATTGCCGGTTGCTGGGTAGGTTGCGATGACCGCTACATCCGTTTCCACAGTATGGAAAACGGCCAGGGCGCAACAACAGCATTACCTATCTGGGCATACTTCTTCCAAAAAGTATATACCGATAGCCTTCATTTTAAACAGGAAATAAATCCCGAACACACCTTCGAACCACCTAAAGAAAAACTCACCATCGAAATGGACTGCGGCAAGTTTTCCGAAGGAAAAAATGGCAGGGATAAGGGAAGCGAGTTTGAATAGTATGTACATAATGCCGGGAGGCCTAAGCGTTTAATAATTCAATTTTCGCTATGAGAAAATTGACAATGTCCCCCTCTGGAGGGCAGGGCTGTTTCATTCTATTAAGAGAGTCTAAAAAAGGCGGCTCCTCTGGAGCGCAACAGCTTTTTACATCGTATTTCTACAAACAGACGGTTCNNAAACAGCCCTGCTCTGGAGGGGGAGGAGGGGGAGGAGAGAATTGTGCCTGATCGAATACTTGAACGGTAAGATGAGCAACGAAGAAATCATACAACAAACCGCCGCCTATGTTAAATTAGAACTCGCCAACGCAGAAGGCGGGCACGATTGGTGGCACCTCTACCGCGTATGGAAAACCGCCAAACAGATTTTAGCAAAAGAAGCGTGCGACCCGTTAACCGTTGAACTGGCAGCACTATTACATGATATCGCCGATTCAAAATTTAATGGTGGCGATGAAACCATTGGCCCGCGCAAGGCAGAGCAATTTCTTCAATCAATAAATATAAGCGCTGACGTTACAACCCACGTAGTCAACATCATCAAAAATATGTCGTTCAAAAGCAGCCACTTTGAACAAAGCTGGACATCGAAAGAATTAATGGTAGTGCAGGACGCCGACCGCTTAGATGCTATTGGCGCCATTGGCATAGCCCGGGCCTTCAATTACGGCGGCTTTAAAAACCGCGCCCTATATGACCCCAACATAAAGCCGGATACCAACATGACCAAAGAGCAATACAAAAACTCCACCACCCCCACCATCAATCACTTTTACGAAAAACTTTTGCTACTCAAAGACAAAATGAACACCGAAACCGGAAAAGCCATGGCGCAGAAGAGACATGGTTTTATGGTTGAATATTTGGAGCAGTTTTATAGGGAGTGGGAAGGGGAAGTTTAGAAAATTGCCAACTTCAATACATACGCAAGCATCGTTATGTAGTTGATATTTGCACCTCAAGATCCCTCCTATCGTCGGGATGACAAATGGTACTATGGTCAACAAAACCACACGTTTGTCATCCCGAAGCATGAGGGATCTTAATACGCCTCAACGATTAAATCAGCCTATATATAAGAGTATCCCAAAAACAAAAGCGGTATAAAAACTGCCGAAGCAAGTTCTTATACCGCTCTATATAGGTCGGATTTAAAGTCTCCTCCTTCGGAGGAGATTTAGAGGAGGATGGTTTTACAGCGCCTTCTTCAAAATTGCAATCGCTTCATCGCTATCCTTCTCTTCAGTTAAATCGAAGATAGATGTTGCTTTGCCGTTTACATCAACGTTACCATTAGCCAGGATGGTTTCAACCTGTGCAGGTGTAAAGTTGGCTTGCAGTTGTTTACCGAAAGAGTAATCAGTAAAGTTTTTGCTGTGTGTATTGTCAGAGAAGTTTGAGTTGTATCTTGATAATTCTATCAAAGCTTCAACCGGTCCTGCAGATAAATGCACACCGTTAACTCCCTGTGAAATTTCAGCTAAACCCAGTTCATCTTTCATGTCTAAGAATGTTCTTCTTAAACTGCCCACGTTTGCCTTGGCAGGATTGGTAGCACCAATAAAGTTACCACGTGCATTAGCCCATGATAAGTTGCCAGATAAAGTGAAAACAATAATGCTTCTTCCATGCTCGGTAAAGTGCTCTAACTGGCGTGAGTGGAAACCATTGATAAGGTGAACCGTTTCGTTATCCAGTTTTAAAACCGCGCAGTAAGTACCGCCGGCCAGTTTCTTGGTTTCAACATTCTGCCAGACAAGGTCAATTGAAAGTGCATTGAACATCGGGTATTGCGCTAAAAATTCAATGCCACCTAATACTTTGAATTCGCTGATGGGCTTACCGTAAAACTCAACAAACTTTTCTTTAGCGCCCTCTGAAAGATTGGCCACAGCATTGCTGGCAATTTTGTTGATTACGCCATAGTGCTGGGCTATGATATTGTGCTCTTTCAGGTATTTAGCTGAAAGCAATTTGATATTGTGAATGTTCAAACCAAATTCCTCAATCTTATCCTGAACCAGGTCAAGTATTTTTTCTAACTGAATAGAATCAGATGGAAGGGTAATTTCAGGCTTTACGAAGAACAGAAATTCGTTCTTAGCTACCGGCAGTTCAGTGTTGTTATAAAGCTCTTCGAAATATACTTTATCGTTTTGTGCTTTTTTGATGGCGGCAGCGATTGCGCCGGTAAACTTTTCTGTTGCAGTCATAGTTTCCATTTTTTGAGGCGCAAAAATAGAGATTCTAAGTTTAAAAAAGGGATTTTAACGGGTTTTGTTATAGAATTATAAGGATTGAATTAGATATATGCCATTTCTGAGGAAAGATTATGATACTATTTCCCTTCAAATGCTTTAAATCCAGGATTGAATTCTTTGACATCTGCTTCGGTATATTCCGGCTCATTTATATCATAAGCCCGACTTAAACCTTCCAGAGAGAAACGCTGCCACTCTTCCCTTTCTAAGCCTTCCGGAGAATCAAAACCACCCATTTCTAACTTATAAGTTTTCATACCACAAATTTATTAAATTTTGAGCACAGAATAAAATGAAGGGAGCATACGACAAAAATGCTTTTACCGCTTTTGTATTACTGTATTTTGCATTTTCCCTCTCNNGGACAGGGTGAGTTTGTATTGGCGCAAATAGAGCGAGGAGAAAGGGAAATTTGTCGTACACCAATTGCAAGCACCAACAACCCTTCCAGAAATAAGTTAAAAAAATTGCCCCGCAAATCACCCCAATTCCATATAAATTTGCCCCAATGACCGTTGAAGAGTTTAAAGCTTACCGCGAAACCCTCCCCCCCTTACCGGGTATTTACAAATACATGAATGAGGCGGGCGATATCATTTATATAGGTAAAGCCAAGGACCTTAAAAAGCGGGTCTTCTCCTACTTCAGCAAAAACGACCACAGCAACCGCATTAAGCGGATGATTCACAATATCAGAACTATTGAGTTTGTAATTGTTGATACCGAACAGGATGCCTTCTTATTAGAGAACTCGCTGATAAAAAAATATCAGCCCCGTTACAATGTAATGTTGAAGGATGATAAAACCTATCCATTCATCTGCATTAAAAAGGAACCCTTCCCCCGCGTATTTTTTACCCGCCGGGTTATCCGGGATGGCAGTGAATACCTGGGCCCTTATACAAGCATGTATAGCGCCAAAATAGTGCTGGACCTGATGAAGAACATCTTCCCCCTGCGCACGTGCAACCTCAGCCTTACCGCAAAAAATATCGGCGATAAAAAATTTAAGGTCTGCCTGGAGTATCACATCAAAAACTGTTTAGGCCCCTGCCAGGCTTTGCAAACAAAAGAAGATTATGACCAGAATATCCAGCAGATAAGAAACATACTGAAAAGCAATTTTGGCTCGGTTAAAAATTACCTGAAAGGTAAAATGAACGAATACGCAGCCAATATGCAATTTGAACGGGCTGAAGAATTCAGGCAAAAAATAGAGTTGCTGAGCACTTACGAAAGTAAGTCCACTATTGTAAATCCGAAGCTAACCGATATAGATGTTTACGGTTACACCGAAAACGATACCGCAGCATTTATCAACTACCTGAAAATAGCCAATGGCACAGTTGTAAGCGCACACGCCACCGAAGTAAAAAAGGTGTTGGATGAAACCAGGGAAGAATTGTTGCAACGCGCCATCAGCGAGCACTCCTTAAACGAAGGCGATACTGCCAGCGAAATTATAGTGCCGTTCGAAATTGAGTTCCCTTTCGAGCAGATAAAAATTACCGTGCCGCAGGCAGGTGATAAGAAAAAGCTATTAGACCTGGCCGTAAAAAACGCCCTGTATGCCCGCGAAGAACGCGTAAAACAAAACATGACCCCGGAAGAAAAGAAGCCGTCGTTCCGCATTATGAAAACCCTGAAGGAAGACCTGCGCTTAACAGAACTTCCAAGGCATATAGAATGTTTCGATAACTCAAACATACAGGGCACAAACCCCGTAAGCGCCTGCGTGGTTTTTAAAGAAGCCCGGCCGGCAAAAAAAGATTACCGCCATTTTAATATCCAAACCGTTGTGGGGCCCGATGATTTTGCTTCGATGGAAGAAGTGATATACCGGCGCTATAAAAGGCTACTGGATGAAGCACAAGACCTGCCCAACCTGATTATTGTAGATGGTGGCAAGGGGCAACTAAGCGCCGCAGTAAAAAGCCTTGAAAAGCTGGGCTTGTATGGCAAAATACCCATTGTAGGTATTGCCAAAAGGCTGGAAGAAATTTATTTCCCCGATGACTCTGTGCCGCTTTACATCAATAAAAAATCTGAATCCCTTAAACTGATACAGCAGATGCGTGATGAAGCACACCGCTTTGGCATAACCCATCACCGGCTCCGCAGAAGTAAGTCGTCACTGGGCTCAGAGCTAATCAATATCAACGGCATCGGCGAAAAGACCTTTGAACTGCTGATAAAAAAATACAAAAGCATCAGAAAGCTAAAAGCCGTTTCGTTCGATGAACTGAAGGAGGTAGTTGGTGAAAGCAAAGCAAAGTTATTGACCGAGGCCTTCGCCGGCACTGCTGAGCAGCCACCAACCGGATAATTTATTTGTATTATTATGCTAAATATGCCTAATTCATAGACCCCGATTATTAGCATTATGAAAGACAAAACAAACAGGATTAAAGAAGATCACGCAAAGGCGGTTGCTGGCAACACAACAAGGCCCTTCGACAAAACATTTATTGCTTTGGCTTTATTGCTGCTTACATTAACCTGTTTTGCCTATTGGAATCATTTTAATAATCCTTTTCAATACGATGACGGGTTTGCGGTTCAAAACAACCCATACATACGCGACATAAAAAATATTCCGCTCTTTTTTAAAGATGCAGCTACCAGCTGCACCTATGCCCCTAACCAGATATACCGGCCGCTTAACACCACACTTAATGCCATTGATTGCTGGATTGGAGGGAAGGGAGTGCCCGTGCCTTTCACTTATCATGTTTCCATTTTTATCGCCTTCCTCATCTTAGGCATTTTCATTTACCTGTTGGCCCTTAAATTATATAATACCTCATTCAGCCATCGGCTTAACAGGTATATAGCTTTGTTAACTGTCGGCGTATTTCTGTTGCACACCGCCAATGCCGAAACTGTAAACTATATTTACGAGCGTTCAGATCTGGCCTCATCTTTAATGGTAGTTGTATCCTTATGCGTTTTCTTCTATTTTAAAAATTTAAGAAAATACCAGCTATATCTCATTCCCATGTTGCTGGGTATACTGATAAAAGAACCTGCAGTAATGGCAGCCCCATTCGCATTTCTATACCTGTTTCTGTTTGAAGAAAACCTGGGCTTAAACAAGTTATTCTCTTCAGCAACACTCCGGGTTTTATGGAAAACCTTACCGGCTTTTATGCTGGCGCTGGCTGTATTTGCAATTGAACAAAACATGAGCCCGTCCAGATGGGCGGCCGGAAGCTACCTGGCTTCGTCCGGTTCTTCTGAACGCATTCCTTACCTGCTTACGCAGCCTTTTGTCATGGTTCACTATTTCAACAACTTTATTTTTCCCACAAATCTTTCGGCTGATTCGCAGGACTGGCCGCTTATAACCAATCCTCTGGATGAAAAAGTAGTATTTGGGTTCGCCTTTATATGCTTCACACTTTACCTGGCTTACAAGGCCTCGCTACAAGCTAAAACCAGGCCCATTACCTATGGTATACTTTGGTTTTACCTGGCACTGGCCCCGAATTCAAGTATCATTCCTTTTCCCGAAGTAATCCGCGACCTGCGCACTTTTTTTGCTTTTATCGGTTTAACGATAGCTGTAGTATGGGCCTTGTTTTTAGTGTATACAAAATACGAAACGGCGATTTCAAAAAGCATCGCTTTTAAAGCCGGTTTAATTTTGGCCATCAGCCTGTTTTTTATGGCCCACGTATATGGCGTAAGACAGCGTTGCGAAGTATGGGGCAGCGAAGAATCGCTTTGGAAAGATGTTGCCATTAAAAGCCCTGCTAATGGCCGGGGTTTAATGTACGTAGGCAAAATACTGATGGCTAAAGGCGACTACACCGGCGCCCTTGACTATCTGACCCGGGCAAAGCAAGCATGGCCGAATTATTCGTACATCCAGATTAACCTGGGAGTACTGTATAATGCTATGCAAAGGTATGCCGAATCTGAACGGTGCTTTAAATATGCACTGCAGTTAGACCCGCAAAATCCTGATTCATATTATTATTATGCATTTGCTTTAATGGGCAACGGAAAAACCGCTGAGGCCGGTAGCCTGGTCGACAAAGGCCTTCAACTTAATCCTGGCCGTGAGGACCTTGCAAAACTAAAAACTGAGTTAAGTGTACCTGGTAGTGGCAAAAGTAAATTGCAGGCAATGGAAGATGCAGTTAAAAACAATCCTACCGCCGATGGCTGGATGAGTTTAAGCGTTGAGTATTATATGAATAACCGGTTTGAAGATTGCATCCGCGCTGCCGGGGAGTCGCTAAAACTGCACCCTGACTATGATATTGCTTACAATAATATTTGCACGGCCAACAATGCTTTACATCAATGGGATAAAGCAATTGAAGCGGGTAAAAAAGCGGTGGCAATAAGCCCCGGCGCTGAGTTGTTTAAAAACAATTTAAAGATTGCTGAGGATGGGAAAAAGAATGGGAAGTAATAAGCCCGGCGTTACCTGTTAATTTTGGGTTGCTTGCGTGCATTACGTCTGTCAACGGGTTTATTCCTGCTGGCACCATGTGGGTTATTCTGAAGTTTTCGTACCTGCCCGGCTTCAACCTCTTTATCCTTGTCTGTAGCAGTTCCTTCCTGTTGGGCCGGTTCGTTCTGCGCCTCACCAGCCGTTGGTTCATGTTTTTGAATAGGTGACGAAACATGCGCAACCGTGCCCTGTGCATGGGAACATGCCGCAAAAACAAACAGCGGTACGAACAGCATTAAACACCTTTTATAAATGACCATATTCATTTTCATGTACTTGTGTCTTTTAGTTACTCCATGATATTACAACCTCCCCGTTTCCTCCCGAAAGGATCAATGTGCTGGTGGTGTACCCTCCTGTTCCTGCGCCTGGGTTATAATTAATATCGCTGGTATTAGGTGGGCTTGCCACTACATCTGTTGCGTTGTTGGTACCTGCGGTAACCGTAGTAGTCGTTGTCAAACCACCGGTATATGACGATCCGCCGCCACCGCCGCCGCCACCGGCATTAGTTCCGGTTCCTGCACCGCCGCCGCCAAAGTAGCCACCGCCACCGCCATTGGTAGCATAGTTAACACCAGGTACATCATGTTAATCTTCTTCTGGCGCGGAGTTAATTTTACACCCGACATAGTTTAAGTTTTTAGGTTATACAAAAATTCAATCCCTTTCGGAACGATTTTGTATTTTTAAAAATTGCGGGGATAAAGGCCTTACATCATTTATCGGAAATTTTGTTGCAGGGTAGAAATATTGAATGGCGGAATTTCGTTAAATAAGGATGTGCCAGTCAGAAATACGGTAGCACGCCGATTTATTATGATGATTATGATCAAAGGCATTTTTCATAATCATCATAATAAATCAGCGTCCCCGGGATTAGGTACAAAAAAAGCGCCCCGATAAAATCGGGGCGCTTTAAAAATTCCTTGTATTAAAGTCCTCCCCTTCGGGGAGGATTTAGGTGGGGCTTAGTAGTTCCAAAGGTCGTGCTCAAAAATAAACACGTCGTTCTTTACACGGTCGCTTTCAAGTAAAGCGTCCATACCGGTAGCATACTCCTGTATGTTTCTATCATACACGTTGCTTTCTTTGTAAATATAGCTTTCAAACATACGGGCTTCAAACAGGTCTTCCCAGCTTAATCTTACCGCATCGTTTTTAGGGTTAAACACTTCATATTTGGCAAGTATTGGCCTCAGGTCCGGATAGTATACCCAATACATGGTCATATCTCCACGATAGTTACCTGTAGCGTCGTAATCTTCCATAATAGGTGCAACACCAATTATACGGGCAATCATTACAGAATTCTTCTCATCAAAAAACCAGTCTTCCTTAACGCGGTACTTCACTATCTTATCCCAGGTAAGGTCATTTTTCTGTATTACCTGCTCTTCTTCCAGTGTTACCGGGTTAACCTGCATAACAGTATCAACCTTGGTTCCAAGCTTCTTTACGTCATCAACAGTCAGCACAGTTTTAAACTGGTCAGCATCTACTACCGAAGGGTCATAAACGGTTAATTCACCGTTTTTAGCTGCAGTATGTATAATCTGGGCCAATGGCTGCTGAGGGTATTTGAACGGTAAGTTCTGCTTCTCACGCACGTCAATAATCCTCCAAATACGCTTTGCCCAAAACACATCTGCTTCGCGCACATAGTCGTAAGGTACAATTTCCTTCTCTTTGGTAGTAGTTTTTACATACGCACCATCCAGAGGCTCCTGTGCAAATACTGAACCTGTAGCTAACAGCAGTGCAACAGCGAATACAATTTTGCCTGATTTATGCATCTCTTCTGATTTAAATTACCGTGAATGCGATCTGACCAAGTTTACGTGGCTGCTTATCCGGGCCAACAACCTTAATCTCGTCAATGAAAATAATATCCTTAGGTTTTGCTCTGTCCATAAACGCTTTCATCTGAGGAGTAAAGCCAGGACCCGGAGATTCTGCTTTAAAAATTTCACCTTTTGATGAAAACACCATTTCAAAACTTATCACATTAAAACGTGCGTCAAAGTCAAAGTTTTCAAGCAATGCAAGAATACCTGATTGAGATTTCATAGTGCCTGGCTGAACATTACCACCACGCAGCTTACCGCTGGTCATAGGAACCGGGTCAGGAATACGTTTGATACGGAATTCTTTATCGCCCATAGACTGCATTTTACCGTCTAATTTGGCTGAAACGTTAATGGTACATTTTCCAACGCCTGTCACATTTGCAATATAGCTGGCAGGATTAGCGGGATCCTTTTTCAGCGAGCCGGCACCTGTTAAACCAGCCTGAACATCACCTTGTCCAACACCCGGAACTGAAATTTCCATCGGGTTATCAACCCCAATATAAAGCACATTCATTTTGGTAGGTGATACCACCACCGCCTTAGGCGCCGTTTGATATTTACCTTCGAAAGGATAGAAAGTATAGTGACCTGAAACAGGGTCTTTTACACGGATAACGCCGGTATAGGTTTTATCGCCAACACCTGCTGCACCTGCTGTATATTTACCAAAACCACCTTCGGCTTTTATGGCTTGACCACCGAATCCAGGAGGCAAATCAGTTGCAACGGTCTTAACCGGGTCATAAGAACCGTCGGGATTTTTCTTAAATCCACCAATCGGGCCCATAAAAACTTCAGGTTCAGTACCCGAGTTAAAAGCAGCCAGAAATATGTCGGCCTTATATTGCTGTCCATCAAGCACATAGCTGGTTGGGGCAATAATTTTTGCCTGTAGGTCAGTAAACTTAAAATCTGTAGCGCCAATTTTTTTAATCAGGTATTCAATAACCGTACCTTCAGAAGCTATTACGTCATTTTGAAATTTAGAAATAATAGTAACCGCCGCTGTTGCCGGAACGTTATGGAAAACAGCATACTCCCATGGGTAGGATTTGTTTTCACTGTTTCTGGGTATTGAATCGCGCAGCGAGAGATGGAATTTATCCCTATCTGCCGGATCAATCAGGTTGAGTAATGCCTGGCGGGTGTCGTTGATCTTTTTTCTTAACGCCTGCCCTCTCAAATTACCACCATCACCTTCTTCAACAAACATCTTTGTTGCAATTTCAAGATCATCTCTTCTTTTAAGATCTCCTGATTCCGTATCGGGTTCAGCCTTTGTAACTATTTCTGCTTTATATCTGGCCAATACATTGAATAATGAATCGCTCACTGTTTTTGCAGCCTGGGCCCTCCTGTAAAAAGGCATCGCTTTAGCAGAATCAAGGCCTTTCTGCTTCTCAAAGGCCGCAAATATGTCATTATTCTTTGCTTCTAAGGAATGATTAGATGTTTGAAGGCCTTCGTTCACTATGTGGAAGGCATTCAGTACTTCGTTTGTTACGTTCATAGCAAGAAGAGCTAACAACACGAGGTACATCATGTTAATCATCTTCTGCCTTGGAGTTTGTTTGCCGCCTGCCATTTTTTCTAGTTTCTATTTTAAGGTTAAAACATTTTTTCCAAATAGTAATTAAACCGACTTCATTGCCGAAAGCATGTTGCCATACACCGAATTCAAAGAAGTAAGGTTCTTGTTTAACTGAACCAGGTTGTCTTTGTATTTAACGGCATCTGTAGCAGTTTCTGAAAGGGCCGAAGCAGCTGCATTCAGGTTACCAAAGAATTTGTTCATCGCTTTCAGGTGGTTGTTTGAATCCTGTAATTCAAGTTCATAAATAGCATTCAGTTGCGAAAGGTTTTTCACCATGCCCTGAACCTGCTCATGATAAACTTTAGTATGCTCAGCACCCGCACCAATAGCGTTAACAGCCGTAGTTGCCGTAGCAGCAGCCTGCGCAAAAGTATTAATCTGACTCGATGCGTTCTTTGTGTTTTTAGAGAAATCGTTAGCCGCAACGGTAGCTTCAGTAAGATCATTTAATTTAGAAACGCTGTCACCCAGTGTGGTAAAGCCTTTTCCTAAACTATTGATCAAATCCGGTCCTACTTTTGCATCGCTCAGCATTTTATCCAATTGCTGGGTAAGCGGTTTGCCACCTTTTACAACCGGTGCAGCATCTTCAGCTAATTCCGGATAAACCCTTTCCCACTCATATTCCGCGTGCTCAGCATGTTGAGGTTCAAATCCAAAAATAAAGAATACTACCACCTCGGTACCCATCCCAATAATAAGTGCCGTATTTGCTCCGGGCCAGTGTAGAATTTTAAAAAGTGCTCCACCAATTACAACTGATGCACCAAAGGAATACAAATAGTTCAATAATGTTCTTGCTCTAAGAGTTGTGAGAGGATGCTGTTTTGCTGCCATAATGATTAAATTTTAATTTTCTGTTTAAGGGTTAATAATTGAATTGTTTAGCTTCAGATTTTTAATAAAACTGCGGCGGTTTATTTTTAAAGAATAATAAGTAAGACTTTATTTTGTAAGCTAGCTTATTTCTTGTCAGCTATATCTCTTCCTAAGAAGGTAGTTACACACCTGAAACCGATAAAGGATTTTGAAGTGTCGGCATACTCCCATTGGCGGGTACCGGTTTCAATAAAGTATCCAATATCTTTCCATGAACCACCTCTGATAACCTTACGCTTCATAGACTCCGGTTCAGAGTCTTTGGCATCGTAGCGGATATCAGGGTTAAGGTCGTGTATAAAAGAGTAAGAGTTTTCGTAGAAAGCCGATGCGGTCCACTCAGATACGTTACCTGCCATGCAATACAAGCCGTAATCATTCGGCCAGTAAGCATCTGCGCGCACTGTATAGAAACCACCATCTTCAGGATAGTTACCACGGCCGGGTTTAAAGTTAGCCAGTATACAACCTTTCGAGTTTCTTACATAAGGCCCGCCCCAAGGATAAGGTGCAAGTTTTTTACCACCCCGTGCAGCATATTCCCATTCGCCCTCAGTAGGTAAACGGAAGATATCCATCAAAGGCTCTCCACGAGGAGTTTTGTAATCTTCCCAAAGGCGGCTTCTCCAATAGCAGAAAGCTGTTGCCTGATGCCAGTTAACACCAACCACGGGATAATCATCAAATGCAGGATGCCAGAAGTAGTTACGGGTCATTGGCTCATTATAAGAATATGTGAAGTCACGTACCCAGCACAAAGTATCAGGATAAACGTCTACAGATTCTTTATGGATAAAGCTGGTTCTTGCCTGTCCCCTGTTTTTTGTTTGGGCAGCCGCTTTATAATCAAACCACTGATAATCGTATTTCAGCTTGCGGAGATCAAATTCTTTTCTTCCCCATATTCTTTCGTTTTCAGGAAGATACATATCTTCTAACTGCGCGTTAGCACTTTTGCCGCTCCACTGGATTTTCTTGTCCCAGTTGATAGACTCATGTCCATCAGCATCAGTATTTACATCACCACCCATTTTATGCGCAACTGAATCGCGAACCCAGTCAATAAACTGACGGTACTCGTTGTTCGTAATTTCAGTGTCGTCCATATAGAACCCGACAATCGAAACCTGTTTAGCACGGGCCTGGTGCGAACTATTCACATCCTGATCGCTTGGCCCGATGTGTAAAACACCGGAGGGAATAAACACCATTCCATAAGGTGTTATCGGATTCCATTTCGGTCGGTCTTGTTCTCCAAGTAGCTGGCCGTTGTATCCCCCTTTACAGCTGGCAGCAAAAAGCAAAAGCGCAAGAGACGCCTTGCATAGAAGACCATGTAAGTTTTTCATGTTTTCGATTTTGATAGTTTTTCCCCGTTTTTAAAAGAAGCGTAAATATAATCAGTTTTTGTTTTTACAATAATAATCAAAAAAAAATTAAAAATCCAATTGTTAAATACGCTTTCCCTCTGTGTTTGTTGCGCAAAACAATTTTAATACACCTAATCAAATCGCGGATTATGGTATAAATATCCCCGGTTTTCCTTCTTCTTCAACCCTATTAAGTAATTAACGCTCAACTCATGCGAGCCGGAGTTGAAATTGGTAAGATATGAGAGGTTGGCATCGTACGAATATACAAATTGTAACCCCTTGTACCGGAAACCCAAAATCAACGACAACGCATCAATTGTATTTTTGTTGTATCCTCTAAACGAAATTCCTGCTAAAATATTGTCAATAATAGTGAAAGTTCCGCTAACATTGGCCTGCACCTGTTTTAAATCTGTTTGCACCAGTGCGCTTGGCATAAAACTCAGCTTTTTACCAAGGGCAAAATCATAGCCCCCCATAAAAGTAAGGTTGCGCGCAAAATTCAAATCAACACCACCTGCAGGGGTATTTATTTTAGCCGATGCAAAAGCAATGTGATTAATAGCCCCGCTGGCAAAAAAACGGTCGTTATTAAAATATATGCCGGCCGACAAATCAGGCGCCATACCATTTTGCATGGTAGTAGGCAAATTAGGGTCGTTATGGTCAACCTGGCCATTGGTATAAACCCCCTGAGGCGCCTGCAACTCCGCACCGTTTAACGATGACTGGATAATACCCAGGCCAACGCCAATGCCCATTTTACCCCACTTAAAGTTTTTACGGTAATCGTAATCAAGCGCTACGTAAGTGGAACGCTGAAACCCTATATTATCATTTATTGCAGTTATACCAATACCCGAACTTGCTGAGGCAATGGGCACGTTGGCGTTAAAACCTTCGGTAGCAATAGGCCGGGTAGTAAGGCCCACGTATTGGTTACGGTAAAGCGCCGAAAGATCAACACCGTCAGCACTGCCGGCATATGCCGGATTAAAAAGGTACTTATTGTACATGTACTGCGTATACTGTGGCTCGGTTTGAGCCCAGGCAGTTTTTAAAAGCATATACAAAACAAACAGGAGTACCCCTTTACGCATAATCAGGCAATGAAAATAACTGATTCCTTAATACCAAGCAAAAAATCTTTTGGGTGATAGAAATCAAATTATCTCTTCATTGCAAAAAAATAGAATTAAGGGCGTGCCCCTCGCAAAGCCTCGGGTCAGGCTATCCGCTTCAAGTCCTCGGCTTCGCAAAGCCTTCGCCTGTGGGTTTTCCGCTACTGTCCCCCACGCGAGCAGCCAACAGCCATTGTCTGAACCATGATTTACATGATTAATAGGATTAAAGGCATGATTAATACAAAGCAGCCGCACCGGCTGCTTGTATTTAAATAAAAATAAATGTCATTGCGAGGTTAATTCCCGTAAAAAATAAAAAGTATTAGCCGTGGCAATCTTCCGCTGTGTCTTTAAATACTGTTGCTATTCGAAGCAACGCAGCCTTGGGAGTGTTATTTGGCTGTTAAAGCCTCCCCTTCGGGGAGGTTTGGAGGGGCTTTGGTTTCCCCTTCGGGGACGGAAGGGGCTGCTGCTCTGTATTTAACCATCTCCCCAAAAGTGTACCCGTCCCGGACGGGTACACTTTTTTTACACTAATTTATTAATTATCAACCACTTACATCAAAAAACACGGGTACAGTGATACCCGTTTTTTTTCAATTTTAAGCCACCTTAAAGGCACTTTCCACTCAAGACGGTTTATACTTTTATCAAGGTGCATTAAACTTAAAAATGACATGCAAATTGCCTGTAGAGATGACATCTTTTTTTTAAGCTGTTATCTATTATCCACCGCTTCAATAATTAAAAGGCGTAACACATCAAAAGATAACATCTTGAAAAAGATGTCATCTTTAGCTTGCCTTTAAGCCCTGAAAGCGGCGTAATACATCAGCACAGGGTGTCAGCCCTGTGTATATGAAATTAATTTTATACAGCCCTGAAAGGGCGAAATACAGGATTAACGACGCATTAAAAATGCGGTGGCCTTGTTCGTCACTCGTTGCAAACGAGTGCCACTGGGTAGTTTAGCGCCAAACCTGGCAGGTATTAATATTTAAGCCTTAATCTTAATTTAGTCCTTCATTTCACTACCGCAAGGTTCCAATAGACACAATAACTAAATTTTATAAATTGTGTAAACATATTATTATGAACTTCGAATTACCAAGAGAAAAACAAATAAACGAAACCAAAGAGTTCAAAATTTTTGCGGAGGAAATAGATTATTTAATTAGCTTCTTTGGGAGCTTTTCTGAACTTATATCTGATAATGGTCGCACAATTTCATTTATTTCTGACAGAAATTTCTATACACTAAATACAGCGTTAATTGATAGTTCATCGCAAACTTTACGAAGCATAAAACTTTGCTGTTCTATTGGAAGCTTTTCGGATGCGAACACATTAATCAGAAAATTAAGAGATGACCTCATTCAATATATTTATATTCTCAACATAATTAAAGAACAAAAAATCTTTACTGAAGACTCCTTAAAGGAATTGAGGACTGATAACCCAGAGAACTTTGCTAATTCTTTCTTAAACCTTCGATTCAATAATATTTTGACCTTGGATGAACAGGCCGTTTCGGCTTGGTTTGGAAATACCGTTTCTGATTTACCTAGGCCCACAAAAAGGAAATTGGAATTTGAAAACTATATGGAGGTTCTAAAAAAAAATGAAAACATCAGCCAAATTCTAAGCGACTACAATCTTCAAGAATATTGGGATGTCCTTAGGACGACCTTAAATAATTATGTTCATAACAACGGAACCGAATTTTCGACGCAAAACTTTGTTTCAGTAAATGATAAAAACTTAGGGACACATTTAGAAGATACAAACATTCGGGCATCTTATGTTTCATCTTTTTTCCTGGTACTACTCTTAATGGTTGAATCATCTTTAATTTCATCAACCGATTATATTGACCATTTGGACGGCGGATTAGAACCACCAGAGAACTCTCAATATTTTATTGCAAATTTCATACAAGACTTTATTGATACCAAAGTAATAAAGCTTCATCCTGCACTAAAACAATATTTAAAAGAAAATAATAATCACGGAATGAAAATTGAATAACCCATTTTCTTTTTTATTTATCCTCCTATCACAATCTTTCTCTCCTCATCCGTTAGTCCATATAAATCAAATACCAGTTTATCTATTTTTTCTTCCAATGCCGTTGTATCAGCAACAGGGTTACTTTTTTTAATGGTTAAGATTTTGTCAACGAGAGTAATGAATGGGAGTTGCTGTTTACTTTTTATCTCTGGTATAGGTAATTGAGCTAAATACGTTGGCTTAACGTTTACATCAGTATAATAACTTCTATAATACTTATTCATCAATTTCGAATTCAATAAGGCGATCAAATACAGTAAAGAGAATTCACTCTTTTTGGAATAAACATATGATAAGGAATCATTCGGGATATAATTCCCCTCAACATAGGCTGATTCTAACCATCTGGCATTAAGATTTAGACTATTGGTTCTAATTCTTTGTATGATTACTTTTTTATCAGAATAGTAATCATTGAAATATCCTTGCGATAACTCTTCGACATGTATTAAATATTTAGGGTGCCATTTAATGCCGTATAAAGAAGCTATATCTGCGCCAGCGATTGACGGATATTTTGTCTCTCTCTCAGTCACATATTTTTTATTATCCCCAGTTCGGAGACCATATTTGAGATTATAATTTGTTTCCAACGAAACCGATACTTTTTCCATCTTGTCAAATAAAATCCTCTCAGTATCAGTTACATAAAGCCGCCATTGATTTTCTTTGAAGGATTTAATTACATTTTGGTTTATTCTGAAATCTCTATACACAGTTTCTTTATCGGCAGGAAGAACTTGCTTAATTCGAATCAGAGGGGACGAGTCTAACTTGTCAACCAGTATAGAGTGGCACCTGGTATCTTTCGCATCTGCAAACGGCTTATAATAGTCGTAAACATCGTATATGTCATACGTTTTCTGAAGCCAATTTCTAAAAGCACTTGCAGACGAATTGGTAAGCCAGCTATCGGGCGTTATATATCCTAATGTGCCTTTTGGATTTAAAAGCTTGAGCCCCCGATAATAAAATAAAATAAACGTTTCAACCTCACCCAAAAGTATCTCTGAATAATAGCGGCTATACTCTGGATTGTCCTTTCTGTTAATACTTATACCATACGGCGGATTTCCTATCACAACATCAAAACCTAAATAATCGCCTTCGTCATTTAATACCTCCGGAAATTCAAAACGCCATTCAAAAGCATCGCGGTAAATAGCACTGCTTTTGTATTCTTCCAATTGGATATCAAGAGCAGCAATTTCTTTCTTTAACCGCCTTTTAGCAAGTTCTACCTGGTCATCGGTAAGTTTGCGTTTGCCAAATAAATCAATATGGTCTAGTGCAGCCAATTCGCCACGTTTATCGCTTAGTTTGGTTATATACGGGTTACGGTTAAACACCGTGGCTTTAAAGTTATCCTTAATGGTTTGTATAAACTTCCGCAACTCTTCTTTTTCGCTCTTATTACTCGCGTTTTTGTAGCTATCAACTGCAAGCAAATAGGTTTGCCGGGTAAACTTTTGTTTGCGGAAAACTTCGCTCAGGTCTTCGTCTAATGCAAAACGGCTTATTAAACTATTGCCGCACTTAATATTAATATCAATGTTGGGCAGGGTTTGCAGTTCGCGGTTTTTACCGGTAGTGTAGTAGGCATTTTTTAATAACTCCACCCACAAACGCAGGCGGCATATCATTACGCTTTTGGGGTTTATGTCTACACCAAAAAGGCAATTTTCAATTAACGCCTGCTTTTCGTGAAACAGGGTTTCCTGCACGCGCTGGCTTTCGGGGTCGGTGTAGTTGTAGCTAAAAAATTCATAGTCGCGCATTAGCAAAAGTTCGTCACGCTCAATGGTAATGCTGTAGCCACTTATCCGTTTGCCGGTTTTATCTACTAAAATTTTGAGGTCCTCTTTTATAGCAATCAATTCGTTAAGCGCCGAAACTAAAAAGTGCCCGCTACCTACTGCAGGGTCGCAAATTTTTAAGCTGTTTACTACCTCGTTGGCTTTTTTTATACTGATGCCTTTTTTATCCATTTGGTTAAAAACATCATTCAGCGTTTCGCATTTCCAGGTATAGGTATCATTAAACTTTTGTACCACCGCGCGGCGCAGGCTTTCGCGGCTCATATACATGGTAATAAAGCTGGGTGTAAAAAACGAGCCGTCTTTATACCCGTTTATCTTTTCAAATATTAAGCCCAGTACCGCCGCGTTAATAATGGGTTTGTTGTTGCGTTGTATTTCGTCGTTTTCATCGCTGCTAAAGTCGTAGGCATCTAAAAATTTAAACAGGTACTCCAGCGTATGCAGGCTTCCTGTCTTTGTTTTGGTGTTATCCTTTAAAATTGTGCTTTTTAATAAAGGCATTAATAGCCGCCCCTTTAGCCCTGATATATCAAAGGTGGCCGATTCCAGTTCGCTGGTCTCAAACAACGAACTATTCAGGTAAGGTATATTGCCAAACTTAGCCGTTACCGAGGCCGGGCGTCGTGCAACGGGCACTGCCAGCACATCAAAAAACAATTCATTTAACTCAGTATAGTCGGCAATAGATTCAGTATTTAAAAAGGCTACCTTTTCGTTTTTTGCTTTAGCCGTTGCCTGGTACCGTATTAGCTG
>PMXD01000156.1 GCA_003165895.1 Bacteroidota bacterium
CTAAGTCAATGACATTGACCTTAAGGCTATCATTAAAGTAATGAATCGTAACACATTAGGCCCTCCGGGAGGAGGTCAAAAATTTCTGGCCATAATGGATTTGCAATTCCGGCCTGAAGTGGTCAAAGCCTCCGGCGCTTCCACCCATTGCCGGCAATATCGCATTCAAACCCTAAATCAACCAATAATGTTTTCATCAGTAATTGATTGAGCGCAACGTCCTCAACCACCAATATTTTTATGTTTTTAATTTCCCTATGCAATTCAACTATTCCAGGGCCTAAGTCAACTTCAACTTTTGTTTTTTGAAAACTTAATATAAAACTAAAGGGAGGGCCCTCATCAATTTTGCTTTTTACACTAATGGTTCCAATTACTACCTTGAGCGCGGGTGGTACGACCGGTGCGCATTACCTGGGGATTTGCAGGCCGGGTTTAAAGAGCGGTATGGAGAATTCAAAACCCGCTAATCAGTAAATATTATGACCTTTACCGAGAGGCGCATCCGGGTCAAATTATTTCAGGACGGGTCAAGTGCGTTAAAATGACCTGTCAAAGTTTTTTGGCACATATTTTTTTATTGCCTAACTTGCCGGTTAAAGGCCGGTCATCATCACTAAATCTAACGCACTATGAAAAAATTATACGCACTCATATCAGTTTTATCCCTTGTATGTATAGGGGTAGTTAACGCTCAATATTCCGTAATTCACAACTTTAACGACACCGCTGGTTCATTCCCCATCAGTTCCTTAACGTATGCGGGCGGAGTGCTATATGGAATAACAGGTACCGGTGGTGACACCCCCTGTACCTGTGGTGTTATTTTCTCTATCAATGCGGATGGTACTGGGTACAAAGATATGCATGATTTTGGCGGTATCTCCCTCACCGATGGCAATGCCCCCGTTGGCAAATTAGCGCTTGCAGGAAACCGGTTATATGGCATGACAGGTAATGGAATGGCAACAACCGGCGGCAACGACTGCACCACCTGCGGTATGGTTTTTTCTATCAATACAGATGGAAGCGGATATAGAAAACTGTATAATTTTGGTGACGACCCGGTTTTGAACTGTAATAATGGCTGCATGCCGTCTGGCTCCTTTACCCTTTCCGACAGCATTTTATATGGCATGGCAAACGGCGGCCCTACAGGGGATGGTGCTATTTTCTTCATGGATACAAGCGGCACAGTATATGATACCCTGATGACTTTTAATGGCACAAACGGTTCAAGCCCTACCGGCACCCTCACCCTTTCGGGAACGAGGTTGTACGGAATGACTTCTAAAGGCGGGGCAAACAACCTGGGTTGTATTTTCGCTATCAATACCAATGGTACGGGATTTGATACGCTGATGAGTTTCAACGGAATCAACGGTTCAAAGCCCCAGGGCTCATTAACCATTGCGGGAAGCGTGTTGTATGGAATGACGGAATATGGCGATACACTGAACTCCGGAAATATTTTCTCTATACATACCGACGGAACCGGATACAGGGACCTGTATGATTTCACTAACGCTGAAAACCCCCAGGGAGATTTAACCCTTTCAGGAAACTTATTGTATGGTATGACAAATGGAGGAGGCGCAAACGGGTACGGCAGTGTTTTTTCAATTGATACGAATGGCAATAATTTTAGTACCCTTTTTAGCTTCTGCCGTTCCAGTTGTAATGACACCACCGGTACAAGCCCTCAGGGAGACTTAACGCTTTCAGGAAATGTATTGTATGGAATGACTTATGGGGGGGGAACAGACGGCGACGGAGTTATTTTTAAGCTGGATACTAATTCCACCACTGAAATAAACGAAATAAGCGCGGCCACTGGTGGTGTAAACCTGTATCCCAATCCTAATAACGGTAGCTTTACCATTTCGATAACACTACCGGTACCGGTTACAGTTGTTCAGCCACAAATTGAAATTTACAATGTATTGGGCAAAATGATTTACCATGCCGGCGTTACCACCGGTAATGCGCAAATAAGCCTTTCAAACGCCGCAAGGGGAATGTATCTGTACCGCATTGTTACAAATGATGGAAAGCCTGTCGGCATTGGGAAATTTGTTATGGAGTAAATTTTGGGTATACGTATACTAAAGCGGTTCACTTTGGAGGTGATGAACATGGTGCTGAACTACTTCTTCAGCAGAGAAGAATATGAGCGCTGCGAAATGGTGCGCATCAGGATAGCTGAGTTAATGAAGAAGGCTTAACCACTTTTCGCTTACAACATATTCTACATCCTGATACCGGCCTCAGGACAGAGTAAAGAAAATTACATAAAACTGTTTGAGCAAATTTACCGAAATGGAAAAGACAAAAGAGAAAGAAGTATTGCATAAACTGTTCATAGAGTTGGTGAAGCTGCAAAAGGAAATTATATCTTCCAACATCAAGCTGCTCGTAATACTTGAGGGCAGAGATGCGGCCGGCAAAGATGGTACTATTAAGACCATTATCACACATCTCAGCGCCCGGGAAACAAGAGTGGTGGCCTTAGGTAAACCTTCCGATTGGCAAAGACGTGAGTGGTATTTTCAACGTTACACCGCCCATTTACCTGCATCGGGCGAATTTGTACTCTTTAACCGAAGCTGGTATAACCGTGCCGGAGTTGAAAAAGTGATGGGCTTCTGCACCGATAAGGAATACAAATCGTTTTTTACGGAAGTAGAACTATTTGAGAAAGGACTCATAGATGCCGGCTTCATCATTCTGAAATATTATCTCGACATCAGCAAAGATGAACAAAAAAGCAGGCTGGATGACCGCAAGAAAGACCCGCTGAAGCAGTGGAAAACAAGCCCGATTGATGAGGTAGCACAGAAACACTGGAAAGATTATTCAGAGGCCCGGAACGAAATGCTGTTGAAAACTAATTTTAAACATGCACCCTGGTTTGTGGTGAATGCAGATGATAAGAAAACAGCTCACATCGCGCTTATAACACATCTTCTAAAACGAATGGATTACGGTAAGAAAAACGAAAAATTATTGTTACATAATTATGGATTAGTCTACCCTGCTACACCCGAAGTTATAAAGGAAAAACTTTTTTGAATTTAAGTGACCGGAATGGGGTGCAAACCAAATTGTCGTTCGGAATACAAGTGGTTGGCGGGGACGCCAACCACAAGGGCACCCGGTTTGGCGTCNNCGACAATTTGGTTTGCACCCCTGGAATCCTATAGCCCGCACTTTTACATATTTGTCCGATGAAATTCTTTCTCTGCTTGCTGGTTACTATAATTATCACTGCATGTCAGCAGAAACCTGATGATGTAATGAGTACGGATGCCATCCATTTTTCGGGTATTTTTATCACCGATTATATTAAGTCTGATCTTTCTTTACATATCAAAGAAAGCACCGTAATAAAGGATACGGCGGATAGCACCTATCACGTCAGTGGATTAGTGGAGGGATATACCTCTTTTCATGTTCCGGTTAACGTCAATCATTTTAGTGAAGTCATACATTATTTAGGAGGTGACCCAAGTGAGCGTAAAAATTGGGCATGTGTTGAAATATATATCGGAGATAAAAGAATGAAATAATTTTCCCGGATGATGTATTGGAGATACAGAACATAAAAAAGTATAAGCCCCCGTGACTTAAACCCGTAAGGCTTATTTTTATATGAAGAACATTATCATCTACTTTCTTACCGGTGGCATATTTACAACCATGATAGTGTTGCTTGAGCAAAGTGGGTATAGATTGCTTTCGGGCCTCGCTACATTGGTGCCGGTTTTTACGTTGGTATCTTACATCTTTATCGGACAAACTCAGGGTGGGCTGGCAGTTAGCAAGCATTCTATGTTTGTTTTAGCCGGCACTTTAGTTTCGTGGGTTCCATATATGCTCGTTATAAGTTACCTGGCACCGAAAATAGGACCATACAAAGCCATAGCCGCCGGGATGGCAGGGCTGTTTCATTCTATTAAGAGAGTCTAAAAAAGGCGGCTCCTCCGGAGCGCAACAGCTTTTTACATC
>PMXD01000315.1:0-44798 GCA_003165895.1 Bacteroidota bacterium
GAGTGGTTACTCGCAATGACGAATCCCTTTTTTTATTATTCCTTAACCGGCAACGGCAAAGCAATGCTGCGCTGCGAAATAGTATCTATCCGCGCCATGCTGCCTTGTGGAAATATAACGTGATAATCGGTCCAGCCTTTGGTACCGGCGCGGGCGTCGGGGCGGTAGTAGTCGGTGCTGATGATTTGGGCGCCGCTGGCAAAGGCTGCATCCATATCGCTGTAATCTCCGGTGCGGGCTTCGCCGGTGCCGCCATCGCTGCGGGTGCGTACTATGTAGCCTTTCTTTACGTCTTCTTTTATTTTTTCCTGGTCTTTAACCGGGCCGTTGTGAATAATAAAGGCGGCTTCAGGGGTGCCGGCTTTTACATACACAAACATGGCCCTGCCTTTAAACGAGGGGTGGCCGGTGCGGTAGAGTTCGCCTACGTTGCGGTGCTGGTCAATAATAAAAATTATTTTTCCGCGGGCAGCGCCAATGGTGGGCCAGTTGCCGGCTAATACGGCTTGTTCAAGCGTAGTGTAATCGCCCCTTACATCATCGGGCGTAATTACCCCGTTCAGCTTTTCGCCAAACACACTTTTTACTTCGTTATCCAGTGCATCCAAAGCCAGCGAATCGAACGGTGCGGCATGGGTGAGGTTTTGCGGTGCTTTCTTATTATCGCCGGGGGTAGAGGTTTCCGATTCCACATTAATAAACAAGGGGAGGTGCTGAGGGTTGGCATCGCTCCATTTTTTTATTTCCTGCAGGGCATCAACAAAAGTGTAGTTGGTGGTATTAAAATCAAAATCGGGTATGTGCATTATTTTAAAGCCGGGTTTTTTAAGCGCTTCAATGTGCGATGCGGTGGGTTTCCAAACATAAGCCAGGCCTTTGCGTTTATAGAACCTTCCGCCCTCGGGNNTCGGGCCAAACGTCCAGTTCAAGCCCGCGCAGGTTGTACTGGCCCAGTTGAACTGAAAGCGGGTCTTTGGTGTAATCTATTTCATCGGGGTTAAGGCCCCTGGGCAACAAGTGTGTTTTACACAGTGATTTTAGAAAACGCAATATTGCTTTATCGGTTGTAAGGTGATAGCTGTTGTGCGTTGCAATTATCTGCACCTGGTTAATTTTAACATCATCGGCGCTTATTTTGGTATCGTTGGTAAACGAAGCGGTTGCTGCTATAATTACCAGCAGGGGAAGGAGCTTTTTCAAAACAGGTTGTTTTAGATGAGGAGTTTCAAATAAACAACAATTTGCGGGTTTGGGGAAGGGTTGGGTTCATTCCAAATGGCTATCTTGTTAACAGCCGCCCCTTCAGTCCTTTAATATGACTGTCCTGTAATTTTGCATCATGCCATCGGGAATTCAGGATATGAATCGAGACCAGCTACTTGAAGCAGTTGGCAATCAATATTCCAAAATAACTCAACAGGAACACCGGATTAAAGAATTAGAGCGGTTGGTCTTCGGCTTCAAGAGCGAACGCTTTGTCCCCGAAGCCATGAAGCGGCTCAGAACGCTGCTATGTTTTACTCACTTTTTGTAACCTGTAATGCAAAAGGCATCAATCTTTACGAATGGCTGCCTGAAACACTCAGGAAGATAGCTACTCATTCTATTAGCCTAATAGAGGCATTACTGCCGGGCTGGGAACCATTTTAATACAAGGCAGCAAGCGATACATAAATTCATTATACCTTTGTACAACACTCGCAGTTTATTTTTAGATTTGTACCGGCGCTTACCAAAAATCTATCTATTTGATTTCTATTCCGCAACAGACACTTACGTTTGAGCTTCTATGTTCAGCTATACCTTTACTGGTAAGCGGTTTCTGCTTTTACAGAGGCAGGGAAAAAGTGGGCCTCGTTTTACTTTTAATGAGCGCATTTCTTTTTCGGTTGACCATTGCTATGTCTGACCAGTTTTTATATGAATGGGATGAGCAGTTTCATGCTTTAGTTGCCCGGCACATGATGGATCATCCTTTTATTCCCGTACTCCGGACCTTTCCTGCATTGCCATACGATTATAGAGCATGGTCCTGCAATTATTATTGGGTGCATAAACAGCCTTTATCGCTATGGCAAATGGCTTTATCTATGAAGATTTTTGGCATCAACTTTTTTGGCTTGCGATTTCCAAGTATGCTGATGGGTACCTTGAGCGTATTATTGATCTACAAGATCGCTAAAATATGGACAGCAGCCATATCCATTGCCTGGGTAGCAGCCGCATTATTTGCCGTAAGCAATTATAGCATAGAGATCGGCACAGGCTATTATGGCAGCGATCACGTAGAAGTTGCTTATTACTTTTACGAACTGGCTGCCATATGGGCCTTATGTGAATACTATATTTCCACTGGTTCAAAAAGGCAATATCTTTTTATTTTCCTTACCGGATTATTTGCCGGCAGTGCAGTGCTCAATCTTTGGCTGGTGGCTTTACTGGTATATGGGGGCTGGGGCCTGCTTTTAATTACCGATAGCAGCAAAAACAAAGAGCCTTACAGATATTTACATATTGCATATTCCCTGGCTGTATGCGCAATGGTTTTTCTTCCATGGCAGTTATACATACTTCACCGGTTTCCATTGGAAAGCCACTGGGAATACGAATTTAACCAAAGGCACATTACACAGGCACTTGACGGGCATAGCGGGACCAACTGGTATTATCTTCAGTACCTGCCTGTACATTATGGTTACGTTTTACCTTTTTTGATTTTGCCCGGTGTCATTTTCAGCATGATTCGGAAGGGTTATTTGCGACAGTTATCTATTGCCATGTGCGCCATGTATTTTGTTATTTATCTGTTCTTTTCACTGCTGGTTTTGACCCGGATGCATTCCTTCGTTTTTGTAGTGGCGCCGATAGGTTACATACTCATCAGTATTTCCTTTATAGAATTGATTAACAGATCGGTTAACAGATGGCCACAGATTGCACATTATAAGCTGCTTGCTATTATTCCGTTACTAATATTGGGATATGATTCTTTGCGCCCTAAAGAGCTTGTCAATGTGAGAAGCAACGATGACCCATACCGTAAATCCGCTATGGAAAGAACGGCCCTGTATCGAAGTATTTCTGCTCAATTACCGGATAGTTGTGTACTGTTTGCCTGCCCGGAATACAATGACATGCAACTCATGTTCTGGAACCCTGTAGGCGCTTATGGAGGTTTCCCTTCTGAAAAGGACCTGCAAACGGTATTGTCAGAAGGATACAAAGTGGCTGTGTTCAATAAATGCGAGGGGAACGAAATGCCAGTTTACATAGCTAATGACAGTAGAGTGATTAAAGTAGTGGTTAACTTGCCCATATCTAATTTGAAGGCAAATGAAAAATAACGGTATGTATCTGGTGAACTGTATAATGCCGATACGTGCTTAACCGGGCACATACGGCATCTGGAACTTTACCATGCGGATATTGTGCAGGTAAAGGGGCAACGGCTGGTAAATTAAAAAATGCAAAAGCGCGAGGTGGGTGGTTTTTACTTTGATCAGATTGGTTCACTTTGATTTTGCCTCAGCCCCTTCCGTCCCCTAAAGGGGAAATCAGAGCCGAATGCCCCGTTAAGACTCAGGCCTCACTTGCCGTGTGGATGGTCTTAATGCAATTATTCTATAAGTTTGCTTTATGAAACATAAGTTACCTATGTTTTACGGGGCCTCCATGGAGTTATTTAAATTTGCAGAGAAAATGCGATATGCTCCAACTAAAGGTGAGGAAGGTATGTGGAGTTTATTAAAAACAGAACCACTTACTGACTATAAGTTTAGGCGGCAACATCCTATAGCACGATATATTGCAGATTTTTACTCACACCAACTAAAGCTGGTAATTGAAATTGATGGAGGATATCATCGTTGTAGTTTTCAAAAAGAGTATGATGATTTTAGGGATGAGGATATGCAGGAATTGGGAATTTCTGTAATTAGATTTACAAATGAGGATGTCCTTCAGAATAATACGAAACTATTGAAAAGATTGTTGGAAGAAATACAATCATTACGAAACGATAAAATCTGATTATTAGAGCTGTCTTTCGGCTCTGGTTTCCCCTTTAGGGGACGGAAGGGGCTGTGACACAGCGTTTATCGACCCAAACAAAAAAGGCAGAACACTTTCGCATTCTGCCTTTTTAAATTAGCTATGTAATGATTAATGTTTAGCTGGTGCGGTAGCAGGTTTGCTTGCAGCAGATGCAGCGGCTTTGTCGCCATGTTGTTTCTTTTCCAACGTATCCAGGTTTGCTTTGGCCAACACAAAATCAGGGAAAATCTGCAGGGCTTTGTTGAAATTTTCTTTGGCAGCATCAGGCTGGTTAAGTTCCATGGCGCAAATGCCTTTTACGTTATAAGCGGCGGCTTTCATAGGCGCTTCCTGCGAACCGCCCTGAACGCGGATACTTACTTTTTGCTTATCGGCATCGGCATTGGCAAGTATCTGGTCAAGCGAGGCAACACATTCGCCGTAACGCTTTAACTGATACTGCAGGGTAGCCATCTGGTAAAGGAAATAAACTGATTTCTCTGCACCGTAAAGTTTTTCGTAATCAGCAAGACTTTCTTTTATCATACCCAGGTTCTGTTTAGATACAGCAACCATTTCGAGCATATCATTTCTTTTAGGATCGGCATTTACAATGGCTTGTCCCACCAGGTAAGCCTGGGCATATCTTTCGCCTGCAAAATATAACAAAGCCAGCGAGTCGTTCAGGTCTGCCCTTTCAGGTTTCAGGGCTTGCATGGTATACAAAGCTACGGTGGCAGCCTGCAAATCGTAGTTTTTTAAGGCTGATTTATAAAAACGCAATTGAACGTCAAAAGGGTCGGTGCTGGTTTGTGCAAACAGTAAATTGCTACCTGTTGCAAGCATTAAAAGGAAACCGTAGATAAATTTGGTCATTGGGTTGTTTTTTTATGAAGCGGTAAATGTAAAGGAATTCTACTCTTTTGAAAATACCGGAAGATAATTAGCCATTTCTTCCACGGTTTTCCGGGCACTTTTCTGTGCAGCTTGTGCAAAATCTTCTCCTTTGGAAGCGTATATGATATTGCGGGCTGAGTTTATGATTAACCCGCAATCGGCGCTAAGTCCGTTTTCGCATGTCTTTTGCATGTCGCCACCCTGTGCGCCCACGCCGGGCACCAGGTAAAAGTAATCAGGCGCCAGTTGGCGGATGTGCTTAAATGCTTCGGGGTGGGTGGCGCCTATAACAAACATCAGTTGGTCGGGTGTGCCCCATTGTTGTGCTTTGGTAATAACCTGTTCGTATAATTTGCCATTGCCGGTTTCAAGAAACTGAAAATCGTTACTGCCTTTGTTAGAGGTAAGGCCCAGTAGGATAACCCATTTATCTTTATACTCTAAAAACGGTTTAACCGAATCCTCGCCCATGTAAGGCGCTACTGTAACCGAGTCAAAATCAAGGTGTTCAAAAAAAGCTTTGGCATACATTTTAGAGGTGTTGCCAATGTCGCCGCGTTTGGCATCGGCTATGGTAAATACCTGCCCTTTAAACTGGTTCAGGTATTTCATGGTCTTCTCTAAACTTGCCCAACCGCTCAGGCCCATGCTTTCGTAAAAGGCAAGGTTGGGTTTATAAGCAATGGCCAGGTCAATGGTAGCATCAATAATAGCTTTGTTGAACTCGAAAACCGGGTCGGGATATTTAAGAAGATATTGGGGAATAAGCTGGATATCGGTATCAAGTCCGACGCAGAGAAAAGACCGCTTTTTGATGATTAACTGTAGTAATTCCTTTTTATTCATTTATGCTGTTAAATGCTTTTTGCCACTAAGACACAAAGAAAATTGCAAACAAAGGCATATGAAATTTTTTATAGCAATTCATTCTTTACCAACGCTTTCTTCAAAAAACTTAGTGTTCTTAGTGCCTTTGTGGCAATGTATTGGGTTAAACAACTTACAACTCTTCTTCTTCTGTATATTTAGTCAGGTTAATAGCAACTACGCCTTTAATTTCAGGCACTGCGCGGCGCACGGCCTCTTCAATACCTGCTTTCATAGTCATAAAGCTTTGGGGGCAGGTTCTGCAGGCGCCAACCAGTTTAAGGCGCAGAATCATATCATCAGTAATTTCCACAATCTCTACATTACCGCCATCATCGTTCAGGTAGGGGCGCAAGGTGTCCAGAGACTTCTCAACCCTTTTCAATAACGCTTCTGATGTTACATCTGTCATGATAATACCGGCTCAGCTTTTGCAGGCCCTAAATTAGCATTTTTAATGGCAACCTGCCTTGCAACGTTAGTAGCTACCTGGTCGAAGGCCTCAGCTACTATGGCATTATCCCTTCCATAAACACTGGCGGGCTTGCCGTTATCGCCGCCTTCGCGGATGCTCTGCACCAATGGTATCTGGCCTAAAAACGGCACTTCATACTCCTCAGCCATCTTTTTACCACCATCTTTTCCGAAGATATAATATTTGTTTTCAGGCAGTTCTTCAGGGGTAAAATAAGCCATGTTCTCTACAATCCCGATGATGGGTATATTGATATTATCTGCCCTGAACATAGCCATAGCTTTACGTGCATCGGCCAGTGCAACTTCCTGTGGTGTGGTTACTATTACCGCTCCGGTAACGCTCAGGGTTTGGGCTACGGTAATGTGCACATCGCCGGTGCCGGGAGGCATGTCTACAATCAGGTAATCAAGTTTCCCCCAAAGGCAATCTGTAACAAACTGGCGCAGGGCCGAGGTTACCATAGGCCCCCGCCAGACAATGGCCTGGCGCTCATCTACCAGCAAACCGATGCTTAATACTTTAATGCCTTCAGCCTCTACCGGCTGTATAAAGTGTTTTTCTTTTATCAGCCTTACCTCAGGCCTTTTGCCCCTGATGCCCAGCATTACAGGAATTGAAGGGCCGTAAATATCGGCATCAATTAAACCTACAGCGGCTCCTTGCTTTGCCAGGCTAAGCGCCAGGTTAACAGCTACCGTAGATTTGCCCACGCCTCCTTTGCCCGAAGCTACACAAATAATATTTTTTACGCTGGGCAGAATGTTTACCGCTATGTCGCGTAGCGAAGTTACATTGGCATCCATATCTACCTGCACATCAACATCCTTGCTTAAATATTGGTGTATTGCCTCAACGCAATCCTTTTTTATTTTTTCTTTCAAAGGACAAGCCGGGGTGGTTAGGGTTACCTTAAAACTTACCTTATTGCCACTTACTTCAATGTTGCTGATCATATTAAGCGTTACCAGGTCCTTATGCAGGTCGGGGTCGTTTACATGGCGGAGGGCATTTATAACGTCTTCGGTGCTAAAACTCATATTGTGTGTTGTTGCGTTTAATAACAGCGCGAAGTTGCTGCTTGTTTAGGAGATTGCCAAATTGTGAAGTGTTCAGGTGTTCAAGTGCGCATGTTTTTTTCAGGCAACCTGAACACTTGAACACCTGAGCACCTGAACACTTCCCCTCCGTTGAAAAATAAAATTGACTAAAACTTATGTAAAACATATATTGCAGTTATCAGCAAAAATTGAACATGCCATACATTCCTTTACACATCTCTGCCCTTTTTATAGCGTTGGTTTTTGGTATTGCGTTTTTGATAATTATAGCCGTGCAGGCCGCCGGGCGGAAACTTAACCTGCCATTCGAAGAAACCAGTAAAAATAACCTGGTAACGATAGTGGTTTTGCTGGTATGGCTACTGTTTACCCTTATCATTGGCATTTCGGGTTTCTTAGATGATTTTAGCTCCAGGCCTCCTAAAATATTGCTTATCATTTTACCCCCACTCCTTTTTTTGCTGATTATTTTTTTGTCGAAACCGTTTCATGAATTATGTGAGCCGCTTGATAACTTCTGGTTTGTTTACCCGCAATCTTTCCGCATTTTGATGGAGTTTATCCTGTGGCTGCTTTTCAGGTACCGTATAATACCTGTGCAAATGACCTTTGCCGGAGGTAATTATGATATTATTATCGGCCTTACCGCCCCTGTAGTGGCTTTTTATTGTTTTAACCGCAAAATATGGTCGCCCAAAGTGGCTTTGGCCTGGAATTTTATCGGTTTGGGGATGCTGATTTATATCATGGTAGTGGCACTTCTTTCAACCCCATATCCGTTCAGATATTTTATGAATGAACCTGCTAACACGTTACCTTTTCATTTCCCGTTTGTATGGTTACCGGCCATGGTTGTGCCATTTGCTTTGCTGTTGCACTTGCTTTCAATACGGAGGTTAATACAGCCCCTTCCGTCCCCAAAGGGGGAACCAGTGCAAAATGCCATTACCTGATCTGAGAAGCTGTTTAAAATTAAATCCNNTTCTTTTCTTTAATTTTAAACAGATTCTGAGATATTTAATAAATAAATAGGTATTTATCTACTTAATAAAAAATGGTCTTTAGGTTTTAGTTTCCTCTTTGGGGACGGAAGGGGCTGCTTTAGGGATGCGCCATATCCGGCGACTCCGTATAAAAAAGAATATCGTCAATCTGCTTATCGGTAAGCTCAACAAAAATGTTCATCTGGGCAGGGCGCGAGTTGGCCATATCAATACCGTATTTGTATTTAGCATCTACTACATCGTGCCAGTTGCGTATCCATATTTTCATCCACTGCCCGCCGGTTTTGCCTTGATAGCTTCCTGCTTTTTTCCAGCGGTCAGCTACGCCTTTCAGCGGAGGGCCTACACCATCGTACTTAATATTATGGCACGAAGCACAGTGCGAGCGGAAAATACTACGCCCTTCAAGCCATCTTTCTTTTTCGGGAGAAACAGTTTTTGGTTTTACGTTTTCGGTTGAATTTACACCCGAAGTTTTGGAAGATGAGGAGAAGTCGATGTTTAAAGCGAATATGATTGCCATTACAATCATTACCACTATAATCAGAAATTCGACGTACCACTTTTGCTTCACGGCGCGAATGTAGGTTATACAAATGCGAAATGCAAATACAGGCCTCTCCCGGTCGGCACTTCGTGCGACCACCCTCTCCATCGCAAGCGATAGCGAGGGCCGTTTAGACCTTATTGCCCTCTCTATGCGCAGCATGGAGAGGGTGCCCCAGCGAAGCGATGGGCGGGAGAGGCCTGTATTTGCATTTGCACCAACCAGGTTAACATTTGCCAAACAATAACACTGCGGTAACTTCGTTTGCTCTGAATACTTTAAATTTGACTTTTAATCACCCATGGCAGCAGCTATTAAATTTGTTAATAAACAACGAACTGATTTTTACAAAACAGTTACAGCCCGGGTTGACGCCTATTTCGAGCAAAAAGGGATATCGCCAACGGCCGACTACCGCATGGTAATTAAAACGGCGGTGATGTTCGGTTTATACTTTATTCCCTACTTTTTGATGTTAACCGGCTTGTTTTCTTTAGGCTGGATGTGGGCGGGCACCGTGGTTATGGGCCTTGGCCTTGCTGGTATTGGTATGAGCGTGATGCATGATGCCAACCATGGAGCCTACTCCGAAAAACGATGGGTTAACCGCCTGATGGGCTACTCGCTTGACCTGGTAGGAGGGAACTCGTTTAACTGGAAACTGCAGCACAACGTGCAGCACCACACCTTTACCAATATTTATGGCCACGACCTGGATATCCGCGACCGCATGAACCTGCGGTTTACCCCTGTGGTTAAAAGAAATTTTATGCACCGCTTTCAGGTAGTGTATGCATTTATCCTGTATGGCCTGCAAACTTTTTTTTGGGTGATGGTGAAAGACTTTATACAGGTATTTGAGTTTGCAAAAGACGATGCCGATAAGCTTACAAATAAAGAGCGCATAGTGCGTATGCTGGGTATTATTGGTGCCAAAGCCCTGTATGTAACCTATATATTAGTTATCCCTGCCCTGGTGTTACATTTAACCTGGTGGCAACTGCTGATTGGTTTTATGACCATGCACGGTGTTGCCGGTATCGTATTAACTACTGTTTTTCAGCTGGCACACATTGTTGAGGATACGCATTTCCCGGAATTAGATAGTGCAGGAAATATTAACGAGGAATGGGCTATTCACCAAATGCGGACTACCGCCGATTTTGCCCCTAAAAACAAGCTGCTCACTTTTTATGTGGGTGGTTTGAACTACCAGGTTGAACACCACCTTTTTCAGCGTATCTGCCACGTGCATTATCCAGAAATTGCCCCTATTGTTCAGCAAACCTGTGTTGAATATGATATCCCATACTTAATCAACAATAGCTTTACTGAAGCGCTGGCTTCTCATATAAGGCTCCTGAAACAACTTGGGATGTATGAGACACTTAAAATGGCCGGGGATATTTAATCCATTTTTGTCGCAAAGGCGCAAAGGAAGCAAAGAAATATAATGTTAAAAAATGCAACCAACCGGCCTCCAAAACCTCTTAAAAGGCGGGTTTTTTAAAGAAAATTTTTCATTTGAATTTCCCGGCTGTTATCTCTGTATTTACTCCGTGCGAAAAATGTATTGTAAAGTTGATTTCGCAAAATGCTTTCTTTCGGTATATTTGACCTCCTCAATGCCCGGATGGCGAAACTGGTAGACGCACTACTTTGAGGTGGTAGCGCCCGTAAGGGTGTGAGAGTTCGAATCTCTTTTCGGGCACAATTAGTAACCATATAAACCCTTGCAGATAATGCAGGGGTTTGTTGTTTAAACAATGTAGAGATGACATCTTTTTTCAAGATGTTATCTCTGTGGCTATCGGGTCTGCAGCTTAGTCATGCGCTATCCATAGCCAAAGCATCCGCGAAAACCGGAAGAACAGAGGGCAAAAGATAAAAAGCAAGATAGCGTTTACTATTACGTAGGTAAAATTCAGCGAATTCATAAAGCCAAAAATGAGGGTTGAAATGCCAAAGTTAAACGCACTGAATGCTACAGTAAGGGTATACGCTATATACGTGGCTCCCCAGTAAAAACCTATCTCAGGAATAAAATCAAGATGGCAGTTAGGGCACTCTTTATGTGTGGTAAGCATTTTAGAAAGACTGTAGGGACTTCGCGATTCAAACACCTTACCTACTCCGCAACGGGGGCACCTGCCACCTAAAAAAGCTTTCCATTTGTTCATTAGGCCGCAAATTTACCTTTTATTAAACCGCGGCTCAATAATTAGCGGTAGAAGTAGTGAAAATCAGGCTTCTATACTTTCAATTGCCAGGTATTTTTAACTTTATAAAAAAGTAATTATGGAGTACGAATTATTATTCAGGCTGTTACTGGCTTTGCTCTTTGGCGCAGTTATTGGGTTTGAAAGGGAATACAGGAGTAAGGCTGCAGGTTTTAGAACAATCACCCTTATCAGCATTGGTTCGGCCTTGTTTACAATTACCTCTTTTAAACTTGGATATCCTGGTAACCCTGATAGAATTGCCTCTAATATCATTACGGGCATTGGTTTTATTGGCGCAGGTGTTGTGTTTAAGGATGGCGGTTTTGTTTCAGGCCTTACAACGGCAGCCACTATTTGGATTGCCGCAGCCATGGGCATGGCGCTGGGTAATGGCGAATATATTGTTGCCGGAACAACCTTGGGCTTTGCCATCATTGTATTGTCGCTTTTTGAAAAGGTACAGGACTGGATAGATACTTTTCACCAGGAAAAGACCTATAAAATAGACTTTTACGCGGATTATGAACGCCCTAAAACAGAGGTGGAAAAGCAAATATTGGAGCTAAAACTGGCTTTTCAGATAAAGCGTTGTGTCAGGACCAGCGATAACATAACTTTCTATTATTCAGTATCGGGTAAACAAGCCCGGTTGAGCAGGTTTACCGATTATCTTTTGGGTTTTAGAGAGGTGAAGGCTTTTGATGAATAATTTCTGATATTTTTGATAGCATTATCTCAGTATCCATGAACAAAAAAACCTCTTCAAAAGTTATTGCAGTTATTCTGGTTCTGGTAGTAGTGGTAACTATTGATATAATAGTAAAAAAGCCGTTTTTCGCTTCAGCAAAAGATCATCTTTACGATTTGCTGCACAGTAAAGATAAGATACACATTAAGGGCGATTCGGAACGGATAAACAGCCGCGATTTCCTTTCTAAATACTATGATTTTTTTGGATACAAACAGCTGTGGACCGACTCAACCCGCCAAAACGATAAATACCGCGATATGCTTATCAGCATGCTGCAACATGCCGATAGCCTGGGGCTTGACCGCAAGGATTACCACCAGGATTATATTGTAAAGTTTGACTCGTTATCGCATCTGCCAAATTTTGATTATGCCGAATATGAATCGGAAAACGAATTGATATTTACCGATGCCGCACTAACGTTTCTATACCACGTAGCTTATGGAAAGGAAATTAATATCGGGTTTAACGGGGTTAAATACAATATTGACTCGACCCGTATTCTGAACGTATTTAAAGACCTGCTTGTTAGTGGCGACTGGCGCAAAACCCTGGATAGCCTGGAGCCGCGGACTATGCAATATGTGACTTTAAAAACCGAGTTGAACAGGATGAACACATGCCTGCGCACCTTTCCGCAAATGGATACGGCAAAAATTACAGCCGATGTTGGTAGCCGGGCCATGGTTATCAATAAACTAAAGGNNGCTTATGGCGTAATTGACGAGGCGATGGATAACGACTCCGTAACCGGCAGGCAATTAAAAACAGCCATTAAAGGGTTTCAAAAAATAATGGGTACTGATACCAGTGGAAACCTGGATGATAAAACGATAGCAGCCCTTAATTTCAGGATAAGCAAGCGGGCCAGCCAGATTAAAGAGAGCCTCAACGACTGGCGATGGACAGGCCGGTTAAAGGAGCGCGAGTTTATTTTGGTTAACATACCTGCGGCGCGCCTGCAAATTGTAAAGTCAGATACTACAAAGGATATTTCAATGAAGGTTATAGTGGGCAAACTAGCCACACAAACGCCATCATTCACTTCCTATATCACCGGTGTAACCACGTATCCTTATTGGGTCGTGCCGTTCAGTATTGCAACCAAAGAGATGCTGCCGAAAATAAGAAAGCGGATTAGTTACCTGGATGATAATAATTTGCAGGTGCTGGATGGCAAGGGAAACATTGTTGAAAATGTGGATGCGCTGAACTGGAACCGCTTTTCGCCTGCTTATTTCCCCTACACCATCAGGCAGTCTACCGGTTGCGATAATTCGCTGGGGGTTTTAAAGTTTGATTTAAACTCACCTTACAGCATTTACCTGCACGATACCAATGCAAAGGGCTTGTTCTCTCAAAAAAACCGCTTTTTAAGCCATGGTTGTGTGCGCCTTGAAAAGCCCATGGTGCTGGCCGAATTTGTTTTAAGAGAAGGCCTTGATACCGGCACTGTAAACAAATTAAATCAGTGCATGGCCGACCAGAAGCCCACTGAATTCAGATTAAAGAGAAAGCTACCAGTACTGATACTTTACATGACAGCCGATATTGATGAAAGCGGCAACCTGAAATTTTACACTGATGTTTACGGGGTAGAAGAAAAGAAGCCCGAAAATGCCGGCAAACCCGTAGCTGCTTTGTAATTAACGCTCAACTCTCCTTTTCCTTTACCGGAAAGAAAAGTGTTTTTACCCCCCACACAACAGCCATCCCTATGGCAATTTTTATCAAAAGCTCTGAGTTGGGCCAGCGCATTAGTTTAAACAGCACGGCTATGCAACCCGCAAAAGCCGCGGCCCCTGTTAAATAGCCATCAATAGTTTTTTCTGAAAAATACCTTAGCAGGGCGCCAAGTGCTACGGAGCTAAGCCCAACAAGCAGCATCTGGTTTCCATAAGGATAATGCATTAGCCGGAACAACGAACCCAGAATTGCTACGGGTAAGCTAAAAAGCAACACTCTGTTCCCCAATTTTGCCAGGGTGGAATTCATATAATCTTCATTCTTTGTGGCCTTTGTATTGNNCATTTGGATTTAATTTTAAAAAGCCTCAAAGGGATTGCTTACTATTTCAGTATTTCGGCAAGTTTCTGGTCTAATGCATCGCCTCTTAAATTACTGGCAACAATAACACCGTTGCGGTCAATTAAAAAGGCCATGGGTATACCCTGTATACCATACTCAGGTACTACCGAACTCTGCCACCATTTAAGGTCGCTAACGTGGTTCTCCCAAGTCATGCCTAATGCGTTAATGGCGTTTTTCCAGGCGTTCATATCTTTGTCAAGCGATACGCTGTAAACGGTAAAGCCTTTGTCTTTATACTTTTTGTAAGCAGCAACCACATTGGGCATTTCCATCCTGCAAGGCCCACACCACGATGCCCAGAAATCGAGCAAAACCACTTTGCCTTTTAATGAGGATAATTTAATTTCCTTGCCATCCGGGTTTTTTAGATCAATCTCAGGTGCAGGCTGGCCAATGGATACGTTAGCAGCAGGTTGTTGCGGCTGCGGCTGCATTTTAAGCTGTTGCTAGTAAGTATCATACATGGCCCTGAAATCTTTGGTATATGAAGAGGTTGGTATCTCCTTTTCCATCCGTTGAATTATTTCCAGGTTTTCTTTCGGAAATTTATCCAACTGCGCGTTAGTGATATAGAACATAGCTACCAGCGGGCTTTTAGCGCTTTTGGCGCTGTCAATAACTATGCTTTGCATTTTGGCTCCCGCAGCCTGTAATTGTTGTTGCAGAAAGGCAAGTGTATCCTGCGATGCGCCTTGTTGCGCATAGCTTCTGTAAGCCATATTCCATCCGCTGAATTCTCTTTGTGCAGTGCCCAACGTTTTAAACGCGCGCTGAAATTCATCGCTTTCAGCAGGGCCGGTTACCGAAAAAACTTCCGGATGTTGAACATCAATATCAAACTTGTACTTGCTCGGCGAAAGAAGGAAAAGGAAAAAAGTCCGGTCGTCAAGCTTTACCCTGTAAAACCCTGTTTCAGTTACGCCCGACATTTTGAAAAAACCTTTGTCGTCAATTTTTGCCGTATCAATCTGGGTAATTTTCTGAAGGCCCAGTTTTTCAAGGATGATGGATTTTGCTGCCGTATTCTTTATGGTACCCTCAATAAAGTATTTATCGCTACTGCCGTTCAGGTTACAGGAAGATAAGATAGAGATAAGTAAAAAGAGGCCTGCTATTTTACGCATGTAGTTGTTTTAAGGTGTCAAATGTAATTTTTTATCTAAATCTTGGTTCCTAAATCTTGTTACCGGGCAAAAACAGTCTTCGCGTATAGCAAGAATTCCGGTTGGCGGGGACGCCGAACCGGAAGCCCAGGTGGTTAGGCGTCCCCGCCAACCACTATTTTGACGACCGGCTATTTGTTACTGTTCCAGTTTTTCGCGCACCAATTGATTAGTCATTTTAGGATCAGCTTTGCCTTTAGAGGCTTTCATTACCTCGCCAACAAACAAACCAAGTAGTCCGACCTTTCCGCTTTTATATTCTGCTACTTTTTCAGGGAATTTTGCCAGCACTTCAACTATCAAATCATTTATCAAACCGGCATCGCTGCTTTGTATCAGGTTTAATTCCTCTGCAATTTTTAAAGGTTCTTTATCAACCTCAGCCACCATTACCGGAAATATTTTGGTAGAGGCCACTGAGAAGTTGGTTTTGCCTTCATCAATTAAAGCTATAAGGTTTGCAATCTTTACCTGGCTGAGTTTAAAGTCCTTTATCTCTAACCCGTTTTCGTTTAAATAGTTTTTAACCGGGCCCAGTATCCAGTTAGCCGCTGCTTTATAATTTTTGGTAAGCGCCAGCAACCCGTTAAAGTATTCTGCCAGTTCTTTATCATCGGTAATAATGCGCGCATCGTAAGCAGGCAGGCCGTAATCATTGATGTATTCATTAATCAATTCATTTGGCAGCTTAGGCATGTTAGCCCTTATGTGCTGAATATATTCATCCGTTATAATAACGGGCGGCAGGTCTGGTTCCGGGAAATAGCGGTAATCATGTGCGTGTTCCTTACTTCTTTGCGATAGGGTAATTCCCTTTACGGCCTCAAAACCCCTGGTTTCCTGTGGCAGTTTTTCACCGGCCTCATGTGCATCAACCTGGCGTATAAATTCGTATTCAATAGCGCGTTTTACGTTGCGCATACTGTTCATGTTTTTTACTTCGCTACGGGCATTTAAACCGGTTTCGCCTTTTAACCGAACAGAGATGTTGGCATCGCAACGCATAGAGCCTTCTTCCATATTACCATCGCAAATGCCCAGGTAACGAACCAGTTTTTGAACTTCATTCAGATATGCCATAGCCTCATCGCCGCTGCGGATATCGGGTTCAGAAACAATTTCAATCAGCGGCACACCGGCGCGGTTTAAATCTACCAGTGTAAAATATGGGTCTATATCATGTATACTTTTACCTGCGTCTTCCTCCATGTGGATGCGGGTAATATTTACTTTCTTTTTCTCGCCGTTTACTTCAAAATCCAAATGGCCCAAAGTGCAGATAGGTGTTTTATCCTGTGTTATCTGGTAACCCTTTGGCAAATCGGCATAGAAATAATTTTTGCGGGCAAACTGGTTTTCGTGGCGGATAGTGCAGTTAGTTGCCAAACCAATTTTAACGGCGTATTCAATAGCAGTTTCGTTTACCATTGGCAAAGCGCCTGGATGCCCCAGCGATATAATGCTGCACTGCGTATTTGGCGAAGCCCCAAACTCCGCTGAGTCGCCGCTATACATTTTGCTATGCGTTGAAAGCTGCGCGTGCACTTCAAGGCCTACTACCAATTCGTATTTGTCGTATTTACTGTCGCTCATTTTTGTAATACTTTTTCAATTTGCTGTTTGAACCATTTTGTTTTGGCTAAATCTCTTGAATTTAAGTTTTGCCTTTCATTAATTGCCTTCCCATAATCTTTCGCAGGAAATGCTTTATAAAAAGTCTCAAAATCTTCGCTTTTTAACATTTCTACAATACCACTACCTTGCTCTTTGAATAGTTTGTATTGCTTATGATTTTCATTTTCTTTAAAAAAGGGGTAACCACTCCTAGCTTGTTGTATGCCATAGACAATATCGGTTATATTCTTCTCCCTCTCTCTTATTAAGCTGTCTTTGTACCCGTCTGCATTAAAGTCAATTCCTCTGCTTGTAAAATATTCTTTAAGGTTATCAGGATGGAACAAATAATTCTCAATGCTGTAATAATTAAGAATTCGTAGGAAGCTATATTTTTCTTTCAATAATATTAATTCTTCATCAGTCAGATAATCTCGATCTGCTAAACCTAATTGCTCAAGGTTTTTTGATTTATGAAATACAACATTTTTATCAATTGCCTTTGCAAAGATTAGCCTGTCTATCCCTATGGCATTATAAATTGCGGTATCCGTATTTTCGGCAAATACTATAGTTCTATCTCTGAATACGTCTGCAAGAAATTCCTTGCTAACGGCAATCTCAAAAATTTCGTCTTTATTTTTTTGGCTTGGGTAAATGGTCTGTTCTAAATCAAAATCCAGGTTATCCAAATCAATAATTGCAGCCTGTTCATTTTCGTTGGCATACTGAATAAAGCCTAAAGAATGAGAAGCTGTCCATAATTGGCAATTTTCAGGAATCCAGTTTTCAGTAATCTCTTTTAAAAAAGCTTTTTGTGTATTATATTCTAAGTGCAAATCCATTTCATCAATAAAATAGATGGTATCCTGATAGTATTTACCACGAACACTTAGGTTTAAAAGGATATTGAATACTTCTTTTTCGCCAGCACTAAGAAGATTGTAATGAATAGTAGATTCTCCTTTTGTAAATAACACTTCTGCTGTTTTGCTATCACCTGGCGGAACTATGCTTTTAAGACGAATAGATGTCTTTGTGCTTTCACCTAAAATTCTTCTGAATGCGTCACTAATGGGTTGTATAAATTCCTCTACAATATCTACATTGGTCCTTTCTTTTGTTGCGTCAAATAATACTGATAACAAATCACGGTATGTTTGCTCCAAATCATTTTCAAATCTTTCATCCCTGTCAATCCAGTTTAATGGCCTGTCTGTATCCCTTTCAATACTGAAACCATTTTTGAAGCCTAATCTTGTTAATCTGGGAACTTGGCGGAAGCTTGTCCTGCCGTAAAATTTTCTTTTGTGTTTTTCGTTAATGGCTTTTGCATCTGCAACGTCCCGGCTAAGAAGTTCATCCTCGAAACTGATAAATGCATCATCACTGAAGTAGGCTTTAATTCCTGGGCTATCCACGGAAATATTTTTGTCAAAATATCCATCTCCCCAGTAATCATAGTTCTCTAAAATTGGGTGGCTTAATAAGTTAAACGCATCAAACACCGAACTCTTCCCCGACCCATTTGCGCCAATCAACAAAACTAGTTTAGGCGGAGTACTTAGCTGAGCCATATCTATGGTCAGCTTGGTAAACCGCTTAAAGTTTTCTAATTCTAGTTTTGTGATGCGCATTTAATTTATCTATTTCAAGTTTTTCCAGTTTTCCGGATCCCTGTGTGCATGGTAGAAGGAAATAACATCAATCTGATTTCCTTCTACAGTATAAACTACTTGATAAGGAAACCTGCGGATATTTAATATCCGCACATTATTGTGCCGAATTTCATATAAAGGATTTCTTCTTAGAATTTCAAGAGTTTCTTCAAAACATAATTCCAATTCATCACCCAATCCTTTACGTTGCATTTCATACCATCTCATTGCATCGAAAAATTCTTCCTTTGCCCGGATTTGAATGGTAATATTATATCGCATCCCGAATTTTTTTAGCTTCGGTCTTTACTTCTTCCCATGTATAGGAAGTTGATTTTCCCTGCCTGATTTCTTCAAGTCGTCTATCAATATCATCTTTCTTCTTTTGAGAAAGAGTAGTCTTGCTTTCGAAATCTATTTCATCCCATATATCCTCAACCAACAAAATTTTTTCGGCTGCACTTAACTTTTTAATTTCATTTCGAATATCCATAACCTGAATTTTATACTCAAATATACCTCATTTAAACCTCTCCTTCAACTTCCCAACCAACTCCTCCACCTCCTGCGTGCTCCCCGCACTTGCCTGCACAAAATCAGCCGGGCCGCCGCCTTTGATGGGGGAAGATAATTCTTTTAAAAGTTGATTGCCATTTACGCCTAACGACGGGGCAATACGCAAATGCACAATGGTTTTGCCACCGGCATTGGTTGACAACAGGAATACATAATTATCCTTCACCTCATGCACCAATTGAATACCCAGTTTGCGTAAAGCATCGGCACCGGTTACGTCAATATTTGTTTTGGCTAAAAACTGGACATTGCCTTGTGGGATTACTTCACCCTTCAGTTGTTTTACCAAACCGGCTACTATTTTATCCTGCAACTGCTCGTTTTCTTTTTTCAGTTGTTCGGCTTGTTCGTGCAATGTTTTTACTGCCTGCAAAACGTTTTTGCTGCCTTTAAAGCTTTCGGTTATCAGGTTTAGTTCGTTCAGTTTTGCATCAACATATTCCAATGCCTTGCGGCCTGTTACTGCTTCGATACGCCGAACACCTGCGCTGATTGAACTTTCAGATGTGATTTTAAACAAACCAATTTGCCCGGTGCTTTGCACATGCACCCCACCACACAACTCGCGGCTGAATTTTTCATCAAAGGTTATAACGCGCACAAACTCCCCGTATTTTTCACCGAACAACATGGTTGCGCCAAGTTTTTCGGCATCCTTAATGGGCACATTTCTGCGCTCATCCAGATGCACGTTCTCCATTATTTTATCGTTCACTATCTGCTCAACCCTGGCAATTTCTTCGTCTGTCATTTTTGCAAAGTGCGAGAAGTCGAAACGCAATTGGTCCGGTTGAACCAATGAGCCTTTTTGTTGTACGTGGTTACCAAGCACTTGTCTCAATGCAGCTTGCAGCAAGTGGGTTGCACTGTGGTTTTTAATGGTATCGTTACGCCTTGGGATATTAATTTTTGCATGCACATTGGCGTCAACCTTAGCAGGTAATTTCTTTACCCAATGTATAATCAGGTCATTTTCTTTCTTTGTGTCAAACACATCTATTTTCTCCCCACCAAAATCAAGGAAGCCGGTATCGCCTACCTGTCCGCCGCTTTCGGCGTAGAAAGGGGTTTTGTCCAACACCAGTTGAAACAGTTCTTTGTCTTTTTGTTTTACGCTGCGGTATTTTACCACATGCGCATTGGCTTCGTTAAAATCATAACCGATAAAATCTGATTTTACGCCGGGTTCCAGTTCTACCCAATCGCTTTGTTCGGTAGCGGCTGCGCTGCGACCGCGTTCTTTTTGCAATTGCATTTCTGCCTCAAACCCGCGCTCATCAACTTCGTACCCCTTTTCGCCAGCCATAAGCCTGGTTAAGTCAACCGGGAAACCATAGGTATCAAAAAGTTCAAAAACAACCTTTCCCGAAATTTCTTTTGAGCCCGTTTTTGCCAGTTCCTCTTCAATAGTGGCAAAGCGTTTTAATCCATTGGCCAACGTGCGTAGAAAAGAACTTTCCTCTTCGCGAATTACATTCGCAACAAAGTCTTTTTGCGCGTCTAATTCGGGGAATACGTTTGCAAATTGCTCTGCCAAAAGCGGCACCAATTCATATAGAAAAGGCAATTCGAAACCTAAATACGAATAACCATATCGGACGGCACGACGTAGAATTCTTCTGATTACATAACCGGCACCGGTGTTACCTGGTAATTGCCCATCTGCAATAGTGAAAGAAATAGCACGGATGTGATCGGCAATAACGCGTAAAGCAATATCCGTCTTCTCATTCTCGCCATACTTTACAAGCGCTTTGTTAGCAATGAACTGAATATTGGGTTGAAAAATATCTGTATCGTAGCTACTGCGTTTACCCTGTAATGCCATGGTTAAACGCTCAAAGCCCATACCGGTATCAACGTGTTGTGCAGGTAGTTTCTCCAGCGAGCTATCAGCTTTGCGGTTAAACTCCATAAACACGTTATTCCATATCTCTATAACCTGCGGATGGCTGGCATTTACCAGTTCTTTACCTGCTTGTAGTTTTATTTCTTCTTCATTGCGTAAGTCAACGTGTATCTCTGAGCAGGGCCCGCAGGGTCCGGTATCGCCCATTTCCCAAAAATTATCCTTCTTGTTCCCCTTCAATATCCGGTCTTCTGCAATGTGCTGCTTCCAGAAATCATAGCTGTCCTGGTCAAAGCCCAGGTTCTCTTTGCTGTCGCCTTCAAACACTGTAACATACAGGCGGTCTTTGGGTAGTTTATACACTTCGGTTAGCAGTTCCCAACTCCAGGCAATGGCTTCTTTTTTAAAGTAATCGCCAAAACTCCAGTTGCCTAACATTTCAAACATGGTGTGGTGGTAGGTATCAACGCCCACTTCTTCCAAATCGTTGTGTTTGCCACTTACGCGCAAACACTTTTGGGTATCGGCAACACGTTTATATTTAATGGGCTGGTTGCCTAAAAAAATATCCTTAAACGGCGCCATGCCACTATTGATAAACATTAAGGTAGGGTCGTTTTTGACCACAATGGGGGCTGAAGGCACAATTTTATGCCCTTTACTCTCGAAAAAGTCCAAAAATGCCTTTCTAATTTCTGCTGAAGTCATTGCCACTTAACAAGCTTTATTATTCTTAATTTACAAAAATGATAACTTTACCCTCCGGTTCAATAGCCAAAAGGGCTTATTGAAGGAGGCACGAAAATAACAGAATTAACGATTCTTTCGAGGCTGGAAGAGGAGTAATAGGTTTATTTGGCGGTTGGTTAAAGAGTGGGTTGGGCAACGAAATTTGTCGCCCCTTCCGTCTCCTAAAGGGGAAACCAAAGCCAGCTCTGGTTTCCCCTTTAGGGGACGGAAGGGGCGGCTGTTGAAATNNATTTAATACCCACACCCTCAGCTACGAAAAAGCTGTTATTGGCTGGGGTACCCGTATTTTCAGGTTTTTGGCCTTTATTGTAGCTGCGCTGGTGTTTTCTTTGGGTATATCCTACATCTATTACAGCTTTTTCGATTCGCCTAAAGAGAAAATATTAAAAGCAGAGCTGGGTGAAATGAAAGACCAGTATTACCTGCTTAATCAGGAGGTAGACCGCCTTTCGTCGGTGTTGGATGGTTTGCATTACCGCGATGGAAACGTTTACCGGGTAATGTTTGATGCCGACCCTATCTCAAACGACGAATGGCAGGCTGGTTCCGGTGGGGTGAACAAATTCCGTAACCTTGAAAAGTTTGACAACGGAGACCTGATAAAAGACCTTTCAGTAAAAGTGGATAAGCTGAAAAAGCAAATGGTTATCCAATCCAAAAGCTACGATCAGATTGCTGACCTGATTAAAAACCAGCAAAAAATGCTGTCGTCTATTCCATCCATTCAACCTATACCCAATAAGAATCTTGAAAGGATGGCATCGGGATACGGCTGGCGGGTTGACCCCATTTACAAAATACAGGAGTTCCACAAGGGTATGGATTTTACCTGCCCCATTGGCACTGCCGTGCATGTTACCGGTGATGGTGTAGTTGAAACTGTGGATTTTAATTATGGCGGCTATGGGAACGAAATTATTGTCAACCATGGTTTTGGCTATCGCACCAGGTACGCGCACCTATCCAGGTTTAACGTAAAGCCAGGCCAGAAACTGAAACGGGGTGATGTAATTGGTTATAGCGGTAATACAGGCAAATCTACCGGGCCCCATTTGCATTACGAGGTGTTGAAAAACGGCGATGTGTTAAACCCCGTTTACTTCTACTACAACGACCTGAAGGATGCCGACTTTGAGAAAATGTTGAAAATTTCTAACAACCCCGGCCAAACTTTGGATTAATACAGCCCCACCTAAATCCTCCCCGNNCCCCGAAGGGGAGGACTTTAATAACTCTCGCGTACCTGAATTTAGTTTTTCCCCCGGTGTGGAGAAAGTGTTCATTGCCAATGGTGTTATTGATGTATTATTGAAGCATAATTTTAAGCATTGCGCATTATTAAAAAGGAGTGATGGCCTGGAAGGAGAAGGAAATAGAGAAGCTTTATTATACCATTGGCGAGGTGGCATTGATGTTAGATGTTAACACCTCGTTGCTGCGCTATTGGGAAAAAGAGTTTGATGTTTTAAAACCCAAAAAGAATACCAAAGGCGATCGTTTTTTTACAAAAGACGATATTGAAAAAATAAAACTCATTTACCACCTGGTGCGCGAAAAGGGATATACCCTGGATGGAGCGAAATCACGCCTTAAAACCGATATTGAGCTTACCCAGAAGAAATTTAAGCTGATTGAAAAGCTTAAAAAAGTAAGGGGCTTTTTAGAGGAGCTGAAAGAGCAGATTGACTGATAAATGCGCTTGTCTTATTTGTAAAGCAATAAGACTATGCCAACCAGCCGCAAAACCTTTTATATTCACCACTTTTTAACGGTCAGTCATTTGGGGATTGTTTATGTCAATTCTAACTTTGGGTAGATGGAATTAAACGAAAAGGAAATAGCCGGGTTTTCGAAGTTAAACAAGCGCGATAAAATATATTGGCTTGCTAAAAACTTTCTGTATGCCAACCCGGTAGAGGTTTTAAAGGAGTTTGCCGAATACTGGCATGATAATATTGAAGCCCAGAAACTTTTAGATGGCTTTAGCGAAAATACGCTTACTAATTTCCCAGTGCCATTTGGCATTGCCCCTAATTTTAAAATAAACGACACTATTTACGCTATACCCATGGTAACCGAGGAAAGTTCGGTGGTGGCAGCGGCATCAAATGCAGCTAAGTTCTGGCTAACTCGCGGAGGGTTTAAAACGGAAGTGCTATCTACCAAAAAAGTGGGCCAGGTACATTTTATCTACCATGGCGATAAGAAAAAACTATTCGGTTTCTTTCAGGAAATAAAAGATGATTTGAAGAAGGGTGTTCAGCACATTACCGCCAAAATGGAAGAGCGCGGTGGCGGTGTTTTGGATATGGAACTAATTGACCTGAGCAACTTAGAGCCCGACTATTACCAGCTAAGGGCCTATTTTGAAACAGTAGACTCTATGGGTGCCAACTTCATTAACTCTTGTCTGGAAGAGTTTGGCAAGCAATTGGCAGACAGAGTTCGGCAAAGCCCGGTTTTTAACGATACCGAGAGGGACCTTGAAATTGTAATGTCTATTCTATCCAACTATACTCCGGAGTGTATTGTACATGCCGAGGTAAGTTGCAGGGTGGATGAGTTAGGCACTTTTGATTATGGCAATATGAGTGCCGAGGAATTTGCCTGGAAATTTCAGCGTGCCGTAAATATTGCCCGTATTGACCCGTACCGGGCAACCACGCATAACAAGGGCATTATGAATGGCATTGATTCAGTAGTAATGGCCACCGGTAACGATTTCAGGGCTGTTGAAGCATGTGCGCATACCTATGCATGCCGCGATGGTGTTTACCGCAGCCTTTCGGAATGTAAGGTTGAGAACGGTATTTTCAGGTTTTGGATGAATATGCCAATTGCTATTGGAACGGTTGGTGGGCTTACTTCACTGCATCCGCTGGCTAAACGTTCGCTGGAGTTGCTTGGAAATCCGAATGCTAAGAAATTGATGGAAATAATTGCCTGCGTAGGCCTTGCGCAAAACTTTGCAGCTATCCGGTCGCTTACCACCGTGGGCATTCAGGCAGGCCACATGAAAATGCACCTTACCAATATACTTGCCTCTATGCAGGCCAATGATGAAGAAGTTGGCAAAGCCAAATCTTTCTTTGCCGATAAGGTGGTCACCGTTTCGGCGGTAAGGGAATTTTTAGAGCGGTTAAGGTTAAAGCCAATTTAACTTAGAAACTATTTAAAATTAAAGAAAAGAAATTCATGTAAACACAAAGCACACAAAGTTCATTACAAAGAACACCAAAAATATACTCNNTAATTTTAAACAGCTTCTTAGCGGCTTTGCGCCTTTGCGGTTAAAAAATGATATTCGCATTCAGAATGAAGCTAAAGATTACCGCACAAAACAATATTGAAACCTTCTACGGACACGGCAAACTGCTGATAACCGGTGAGTATTTTGTTTTAGATGGGGCAAAAGCCCTGGCTGTGCCCACAAAATTCGGGCAAACGCTTCGGGTAACTACTTTACATGCAAATGATAACCTGCTTTACTGGGTAGCCTTAAACAATCAAAACAAACCCTGGCTTAACCTGGTGTTTGATACTGCGGATTTTAGTTGCATAAATGCTAAACAGGACGAAGCCGTAAGACTTACCAAAATTTTGCAGGAAGCCCGCAAACTAAACCCGGATTTTNNCAAATGACACTGCTGTTGAAACCCGGTTGGAGTTCCCCAACGAATGGGGGCTTGGCACCAGTTCAACCCTGATACATTGCGTGGCGGCATGGGCGAAGGTTGATGGATATGAATTGTTGAAAAACACGATTGGCGGGTCCGGGTATGATGTGGCTTGCGCCGGTGATGATTCGGCTATTCTTTATCAAATTAAAAATGCTAACTCTGAAACTTTGCCGGTTAACTGGCATCCTTCTTTCAGCAACTATATCTACTTTGCTTACCTGGGTAAAAAGCAACTTTCATCTGAAGGAATACAGTATTACAAAACAAAATTGCAGGATAAAACGTATGCTATCGCGAAATTGAATGGTATTACTGAATCTATACTGGCCTGCACTGAGTTAAAAGAGTTTGAAAACCTGGTGAACGAACATGAGGATTTAATAGCGGGGCAGCTTAAAATGACGAAAGTGAAGGATAGCCTTTTCAATGACTATTGGGGGAGTGCAAAATCGTTAGGTGCCTGGGGCGGCGATTTTGTTATGCTAACTAACCAAAGGAGTGTTGATGATATAAAGGCCTACCTGAGTGAAAAAAATATTACCATTGTTTTCGGTTGGAACGAATTACTTTTATCGAAATAATATAAGCGCTGTTTTAAAGCAGTGGCCATAAAAACTGAATTATGGAAGAAATAAAAAAAGTTACCTGGAGAAGCCCCTCAAACATTGCGCTGGTAAAATACTGGGGAAAGAAAAGCGGTGTTCAGATTCCGGCTAATCCTTCAATTAGCTTTACGCTGGAGCAGTGTTATTCTGAAACCAGTGCGACCCTTATTAAAAAGGATACCAAAAGCCGCGATATTGAACTGCGCTTTTATTTTGATGGTAAAGAAAATATGGCGTTCCGGTTAAGGATGCTTAAATTTTTTGATATTATAGCCAAGGATTTTCCTATTCTCCGCCAGTACGGTTTGTTTGTTCATTCTACCAATTCGTTTCCTCATTCATCGGGTATTGCATCTTCTGCATCGGCTATGAGTGCGCTTGCACTTTGCCTTTGCGAGCTGCAGAACCTTATGGATAAAAAGAAAGTATCGAAAGAGAAATTCCTGGAAGAGGCTTCATACTATGCGCGCCTGGGTTCGGGTAGTGCGGCCCGCTCGGTATATCCTTTAATATCAGAATGGGGAAAAGCAAAAGGTGTAAAAGGTTCATCAGACGAACACGCCATACCTTTTGAGCAAAACCTGCACAAAACATTTAAAACATACCAGAATACTATTTTAATTGCCAGCAGCGCCGAAAAGAAAGTATCAAGCAGGGTAGGACATTCGTTAATGAAGAACAATCTTTTTGCTTCAGTGCGTTACGCACAAGCCAATAAAAACCTGCGCGACCTGATAGTGGCCCTTAAAAAAGGTGACCTGGAAAAATTCGGTTCTATTGTTGAAGACGAGGCTATGACTTTGCACGCATTGATGATGTGCTCATCTCCTTCGTTTGTGTTACTGGCCCCTTCAACGCTTTCAATGATTGAAAAAATCAGGAGGTTCAGGGAAGAAACCAAACTGCCGGTTTATTTTACACTGGATGCCGGCCCCAACATACATTTGCTTTACCCCAATAACATTAAGCGCAAGGTTGACACTTTCATTTTCGATGAATTAGAGCAACATTGCGAGCAGGGTAAAATGATTCACGATAACGTTGGTAAAGGGCCGTTTAAAGTGAACTGATTTTTGGAATTATGGTTTTTGTTTGGTTATGAATTATGATTGCTGATTTATGAATTCGGTTTTTGGGAAATCAGCAAACTTATCGTTCATTACTTAACAATGCCCTTGGCTATTATTCAGAAATCATAAGTCATAATTCATAAATTCCAGGTGCCAGCTAAATCTTTACATAAAATATTCTATTCAAAAGTGCTTTTGTTTGGTGAGCAAATCATCAACAAAGGTGCTATGGGACTTGCAATACCTTTTGAGCATTTTGAAGGGCTGATGAAGTTTGGCGGCAAAGAAGCAGATGCCCATGCTATAAAATCCAATCATTCATTGGCGCGCATAGCCGACCATATTATTCACCATAAAGAGCTAGGCCCTTTATATGATACCAACCAGTTTCTGGATGATATAGAAAAAGGATTGCACTTCGATTCTAACATACCCCAGGGTTATGGTTTGGGTAGTTCAGGAGCATTGGTGGCTGCGATCTATTATCGCTACCGGAAAAATAAAAAGAAGAATTACGTAATAAGCGACTTGAAACATGAACTGGCAGAAATAGAAAGTTTTTTCCACGGCAAAAGCTCAGGACTCGACCCGATAGTGTGTTATTTGGACAAGGCCGTATTAATCACCAACGGTGAAGTTTCAGAGGCTTTTGATATGCCTGAAAGCAAAAAAGCGGTGCTCAAATTGTTTTTAATAAACACGCATATTGAAAGAAAGACAGCGCCCTATGTAAATCTGTTTTTAGAGAAGTGCAAGGAGCCGAAGTTTATGAAGACGGTTGAGAAATCACTGATACCGGCTAACAATATTGCCATAGAAGCATTTTTGAAAGGCAGGCATGCCGAACTAATGAAGTGCGTAAAAATCATCTCTCAACTGCAAATGGACCTGATACCTGAGTTTATTCCTCCCGCGTTTCATGGCGCATGGAAACAGGGTCAAAAGCACAATGAATATCACCTTAAAATCTGCGGTGCAGGAGGTGGCGGTTTTATTATTGGCATTGCCAAAGCTGATGCTGACCTTTCTATACTGCTTGCCGGTAAAGACGTGATTGAACTAATGAAATTCTAAAGGCAGGGGACGCTGATAGGTTATGATGATTATGATTAAATACAGTAATAAAAAAGGTATTAAAAATCATAATAACCCTTATCATAATCATCCTAATAAATCAGCGTGCTACTGTATTTTAAAACCTGCCTTAACCAGATCCTCCCAAAAACCGGGATAGGATTTGTTTACTACTTCCGGATTTTCTATTTCAATGGGGCCTAATAAGCCAAGCGGGGCAAAGCTCATAGCCATCCGGTGGTCGTGGTAGGTTTGGATAGGGGAGGTGGGCAAATGCAGTTCTCCCTTTAGCTGGTAAAACTCATACATATCCGAATACTCAAAATGAATATTCATTTTGTTCAATTCACTTTTAAGCGCAGCTACCCGGTCAGTCTCTTTTATTTTCAGGCTTTCAATACCCGAGAAGGTTCCGTAAACACCACTGGCGGCAAATATTCCTGCAAAGGTTTGTGCCAGGTCGGGGTTATCCTTAAAATTGATTTTAATAATTTTCGGGTAATCCACTTTTATCTTTCTTAGCAAAGCGCCTTCGGTATTAAATTCTGTGGTTACACCAAAGCGTTTCATCCAGTCTGCCATTACCTGGTCGCCCTGGCTCCAGTCGTTGTGTAATCCTTCTAAAAATATTTCGGCTTCATCCGCTAAAAATGCAATGCTGTACCAGTATGAAGCTGAAGACCAATCGGCGCTCACTTCGTAAGCCCTGTCATTCAACTTTGTGTTTTGAATAGAGATAGCATGGTGGGCCCAGTGATGTTCAACACCAAAATGCGTAAGCATTTTTAGTGTCATTTCAATATAGGGCTTAGATGTAAGCCCGGTAGTAAACTTCAGGTTTATTCCTTTAGGCAGAAAAGGTGCTATCAGCAATAAGGCCGTAATAAACTGGCTGCTTACGTTGCCTTCAATAAAAGCTTCATGTGCTATATTATCCATGTTAACCGGAACAATCTCTAATGGCGGAAAGCCTTCCTGTCCCAGGTAACGGATGTCAAAGCCTAATTCCTGTAAGGCGGTTACCAACGGCGCTATAGGCCGTTGTTGCATACGCGCTGTACCGGTAATGATTTTATGTTGATTGGCAGCGCAGTAATATGCAGTTAAAAACCGCATGCTGGTACCGGCATCCAAAACATCAATAGTTTCTGCGTCAGAATTTAATAGTTGAATAAGCCTTTGCGTATCGCGGGCGGTAGAAAGGCCCTCAATTTGCAACCGGTTGCCTGTGAGAGCGTTTAATATAAGCGCACGGTTACTTTCACTCTTCGAACCCGGAATGCGGATGCGTGCGTTTATTTTTTTTGTAGGGTGGCTTATCTTTACAACACTCATTCAAGCAGCGAGTTATAATAATTCAACGACTCTTTTATTAATTCTTCTTCAACGGTATTGTTAATACAATAGTTACCGGTTCCGTTCAGCAATGTGAATTGGGTTACATCGTTTTCGTTCTTTTTATCCTGCTTAACCAGTTTCAGTATTTCTGCATGTGCGGTAACTTCTATCGGCGGCAGCTTAAAATATTTAAGTATCACTTCATTGATTTTAGTTTGTTCTTCTGTGGCCAAAAAGCCTTTTTTGAGAGAAATATAACTTTCTGTTATTATGCCTGCGGCTATTGCTTCGCCATGTAATAAGTAGTTTTTTTCATTGGGCAAAAAGCAGCTTTCAATAGCATGGCCTATGGTATGCCCAAAATTTAACGCTTTGCGGATGCCGGATTCCTCAGGGTCTTGTTCAACTATATTCAATTTTATCCCCACGTTCTTTTTTACTACGTGCGGCCAGTTATAATCCCTGATATTTAGTGAAGACCGGTACACATCTTCAAAGGCATCCTTATCTGCTATCAAGTAATGTTTTATTACTTCGGCAAAGCCGGAAGTAAGTTCGCGCTGCGGCAGTGTTGCAAGGAAATCGGTATAAACAAAAACAGCTTCGGGCTGACTAAACAGGCCCACCTGGTTTTTAAAGCCCATAAAATCAATACCTGTTTTGCCACCTACGCTGGCATCAACCATAGCTAATAGTGTAGTTGGGATATTGATAAACGGAATGCCCCTTTTATAACAAGCCGCGGCAAAGCCACCCATATCACCTATAACGCCTCCGCCTAAATTGAGGCATAAGGCTTTTCTACCGGCCCGTGCTTCAGTTAACTTAGTCCATATCAACTGGCAGGAGTTTATGGTTTTATTGGCCTCGCCTGAAGGAATTTCAATAACCTGATGTGGTGGCAGTGTTTTTGAAATAAGCGGATAGCAATGTTGTAATGTATTTTCATCTACCAGCACAAAACATGATGAGTGTGTGTGTGGTAAAAAAAAACCTACTTCCTTAAAGAGGCGCTCGCTGATAAATACTTCGGCCTGTACGTTTACCATACTTAAAAGTGGAAATTACTCAAAAGCAATTTACATGGTTTTCCGGTATTGCCTAAAGGGGTGCATAACAAATTGTTGCGGTAGCCCCGAAAGGGTGAGAGAAACCCTTTCGGGGCGCACACCCTGAAGTGTGTCGTCCTAAAATAAGTTTACAGGTTTTAGAATAAATCCTGTTATTGGTTTACAGGTGGCAATTTGTTGTGCACCCGCCTGAAACTGGCATTTCTATATAAATGGATTTTTACAGCGAATTGTTCACAGGTCAAAGCTAAGTGGTAGTATATACCTTACTTTAACCGCTTTGCCATCTTTCATGGCGGGGATAAATATTAGTTTGCGGGCCAGGTTTACGCACCGGGCGTCGTATCGCGCGTTTAGTGACTTCATTACCTTTACATCTTCAACTTTACCATGTTCATTAATAACCATCGATAAAACAAGTTCAGTGCGCAGGTCAGAATCATCTACCTCTTCCCATTTTACACCGGGTTGGTCAATGCTATCCAAAAACATTTTCGCCAAAACTTTATTACCCGCAGGGTATTGGGGCATTTTATCTACGCGAATGGTTGCTATGGCCTGTGAGGGGGATTGGGCGGAAAGCGCAAATTGCGCCGACAATAATAATATGAAAAACAACCTGACCATAACACCACGGCTTAAAAGCGGTCATAAACTGAACAACTCAGGTTTATAACGCTATAAATGCGTTAAAGGTTTTGTGCTCAGAACTTCCGTTCAAAAATAACGGAGCCTATAAAAGCTTGTTTGGCATCAAACTCATATTCTTCAAAAGCGGCATCGTCAGCCAGGGCGCGGGCTTCTTCCATGGTTTCAACCCTGTAAATGCCTTCGTTTTTAAGCCTTACGTCTCCCCGCACAATCTTTTCAGGCGCATTTACCCCGCGTTCGTATACAGGCGCATCATTAGCCCCTTCGCCAAAGGTGGCTTTCTTCTTTTCATGTAAAAAAATGTCTTTCGGGATGTTGGTTTTTTGCGAAGATAAAATTGGTTGAGGTGCTGCCGGTGTTGATAGCTTTTTCTGTGCTTCCAACGCATCCTGGCGGCGTTTAGCCTCGCGCCGCAGCTCTTCCAGCGGGTTATTGGCCGGGGGCCTTACAGGCTTTGGTTCCGGTGCAGCCTGTTGTTCTTCCGTTTTGGGTTGCGGCGGTGGCACAGCCTTCTTATCATCCTGCGTTTTTTTGTATAAAAAATACAGGATGCCGCCAACAATATAAATGATGAATTTTATTTCCACTTTATAAATATACCTGTTTCTTAAACAAAGAAAACGAAAATTACTTAGGCCCCATTTGCATCCCCTTCTTTTGGCTCAGCACAGTCATCATGCTATCACAATCTTTGTTTTCCGGGTCGGCAAGTTTATAAATGGCTAGTATTTTTTCGGCAACGTCAAGTTTGTTTTGTTCCAGCTGGCCACCGCCAATTGAGTAACATGCCAGCGAAAGGAAAGCCAATAACCTTTCGTCCATAATATCTGTTTTCTTTTTTGCGTTTAGCGTTGCTATTTCTTTCTTCCACCAGTCAAGATCCTTGTCCTTAAAGCATTTGAGGTATTCGTTTTTCTTATCCTGTTCGCGTTGCATGTCAGCAAGGGTTATGGTAACCTGCTTTTTATTGTAATTCTCAACCGTGCCGGTGTTCAGGAAAATAAATGCATCGTTAAAAACATCAGCGGCAGGGAATTCATGCTTCCCCTTCCACTCAACCAGGTAGTGTTTTACCGGCAGGTTAGTTATTTCCTTTTTATCAAACATTACCATGTCGCCGTAGTTCATATCACGTACGCCGGCGAAGCCTAATAGTGATAAATTATGGTTAGGGTGTATCTCAACTTTTGACCCGCAATAAATTACATTCGCTATGGCCGGGTTAGAAGCAGCACTTAGTAAAGCCACCTTGGCCCCGCCGCTAAATCCGCAATAAGTTATTTTGGCTGCATCAACCGAAAGCCTTGTTTTTGCCTCGCTGAAAAGGTTGTAAGCTGCTGCCTGCGTTTGGTCTAAAGGCATGCCGTTTTTTGATGTGTTTGAGCCAATCAGTATATAATGATATTTATCGGCCAGCTCATGGTAAAGGTTTAACGGAAGTGTACCAGCGCCATGCGGGTCGAAAAAGATGACGGCCGGTAAATGGCTTGTGTCACTATAACCTTTGGGCAGGTATAAAGCAAAAGTTTGCCCGGCATCTATGTGCAACGGCACAACCGGTATTACCTCGCCTGTTTTAAAATTATCTTTAAGATAAACAACCGGTGCAGGTGTTGCCGGGGTAGTTGTTTCAGTTGAAGTGTTATGCTCGCTGCACGAGGTTAAGAGGCCAAGTAAGGCCAGCCATAAAATTCTTACCATAAATAACAAAGGGCTTTTATTATGCCAGTGTAAAACTGCTGATTATTGGGTGAATATTTTAAGAATGCCCATGCAAATAAGGTCGCCATGGTCAGATTGGTCGTAAACCATCACTTTGTAAGTGCCGGGGTCGTAAAAAACAGCTTCTTCCCAGGCGTAATTCCAGTTTTGCTGCACATCCTGTTCAATAGTATTGTTGAAATTCTCGCTTCCATCTTCTCCCAGCCTGAAAATTTTATACACAACCTTGGTAGTCCCCAGGCCTCTTTCATTCTTCAGCATAAACGTAATGGTGCCACCTGCGCTGCTGATGGTAAAATCTGACGATTTGCTTTTGCAATTTCCGTCTTTGCCTGCTTCAACGCAAAATTTAAGATTGGTTTGCGCAATACCGCAAAGGGTTACAAATACACATAAAATTGAGAGTAGCGTTCTTTTCATAGTTGCTTGTTGAACTGAAAGCCCCGTACCGGACGCTACAAGGTAGTAATTTTAAAGTGATTTTGGGGTTATTGACTAACTTTGAGAAGTAAAAACGCCCCGTTTCTTTAGACTTGAAAGAACTTTTGAGATTGGATTTGATTTGTAACTTGTATAAAAATGTAACTATGAAAACAAAAACCATAGCAATTGCGGCTATTATTTTTACAGGCCTTGCTTTTACTTATATTACCAACTGGACTGTTGATACGGCCAAATCGAAAGTTACCTTTACCGCTAATGGCCCATTAGGCAAGGTGGACGGTAGCTTTGGTGGACTTAAAACCAATATTCAGTTTGATGAAAATAACCTGGCTGCCAGTTCTATTCATGCCAGTATAGAGGTAAATACAATTGAAACGGGTATTGGTTTAAGAAATAAAGACCTGCGCGATAAACCTGAATGGTTCGATGCGGCTAAATATCCTCAACTCACTATTCAGTCAAAAGCTATAAAAAAATTAGATTCAGGTTATAAGATGGATGCTGATTTGACTATTAAAGGGGTAACCAAGCCTGTTATTATAGCCTTTAGTTTTACACCTGCGGGTAATGGCGGCTTATTTATGTCGCAGTTTACGCTTAACCGCGAAGATTTCGGGTTAGGAAAAAGCGGCGGTTCTGTGGCTAAAGAAGTATCGGTTAAACTGGAAGTGCCGGTTAATAAATAAGTGTTAGTGCTGTTTAAAATTAAATCCAAATGCAGTTTAACACAAAGGGCACAAAGTAAAATGCCAATACAAAGGCCACAAAGAGTATATTTTGGTGTTCTTTGTATTATGCTTTGTGTGCTTTGTGATGATATGAATTTCTTTAATCTTAAACAGCTTCTTAATGCTGTGCCGGAAATACAAAATTTACTTCGCGCAGGCAATCTTCAAAGGCAGGTATTTTAAAGCCCTCGCCTAGTTGCTCTTCGCTAAAATAGTTGAGCAGGTTTTCGGTAGCCATATTGCCAATTAAATCGTCCTCGGCCATGGGGCATCCGCCGTAGCCTTTTATTACCGCATCGAACCTGCGGCATCCGTTCAGGTAAGCAGCTTCAAGCTTTACTTTCCAGTTGTGCGGGGCGGTGTGTAAATGGGCGCCTATTTCAAGGGCCGGAAATGCCGGTATTAAGGTTGAAAAAAGGTATTGGATTATTTTGGGCTCGCCCACACCAACCGTATCGCTAAGCATAAATGTTTTTATATCCAGTTGAGCCAGTTTTTCAACCCAATGCTCAACTATTTGTGGATTATAAGGGTCGCCGTAAGGATTGCCGAAACCCATGCTGATATACAGCACCAGTTCTTTATTATTCTTATCGCAAAGCCCGCGGATATGCTTTACCCTTTCTACTGCCTCGGGTATGGTAGAATTGGCGTTGCGTTTCTGAAAGGTTTCTGAAACCGAAAAAGGAAACCCCAGGCAATCAATCTGCTTAAATTCGCAGGCGTCCATAGCGCCCCTTTCGTTGGCAACAATGGCTATTAGTTTTGACGGAGAATCATCCAGGTCTAAACCATCCAATACCCTGGCGGTATCGGCCATTTGAGGTATCAGCTCGTGCGAAACAAAGCTGCCGAAATCAATGGCGTGGTAACCTACCTTCAATAACTTATTGATGTACGCAATTTTCTTCTCGGTAGGAATAAATTCCTTAATGCCCTGCATAGCATCGCGGGGGCACTCAACTATCCTTATTTGTTCGCTGCTCACGCCTCAAACCTAAGGTAAATAGATTCAAGAAGCAAGATTTTTGAAAATAGAAATTAGAAACAAGATTCAAGAAACAAGATTTCAAATTACCTTTAATATTGCTTCTTGATTATGGTTTCTTGCATCTAAAATCTAACATCTAAAATCTAATCACTAACCTTGTTTTGTGATTTTAATTGATAACCGCAATACCACCAACCCTTACTTTAACCTTGCCATTGAGGAATTTCTGATTCGAAACCTGGAAGTGGGGCATGAGGATTACCTCTTTTTATACATCAATGCCCCATGCATAGTGCTCGGTAAAAATCAGAGCATTTACAAAGAAGTGAACTTTGAATACCTGCGTAACGGCCGGCTACAATTAGCGCGGCGCATAACCGGCGGGGGAACCGTTTATCATGATGGTGGGAACCTCAATTTCTCCATCATTTCAAAGTTTGAGGAAAGCAAAATCAATAACTATAAATACTTCAACCAGCCGGTGATTGATGTCCTGGGTAGGGCAGGAGTAGAGGCTGGTATGGACGGCCGCAATAATATCATTTGCCAGGGCAAAAAAATATCTGGCAGTGCGCAGTTTACCAACCGCAAAAATATTATCAGTCACGGCACTCTTTTATTTAACGCCAATCTCGATGTGCTGCGGTCATGCTTAAAGGCAAATGATTTTAAAGTTGAAACCCGCGCCGTTAGTTCGGTAAACAGTTCTGTAATGAACCTGAATGAAACAACCAATCGTTTTGCTGCTATTCATAGTTTACAGGATTTTTTAACCCGGCAATTAAACGTAAACAGCATACACCAGTTCAGCGAAACAGATTGGGCGGCCATCGAAAAACTGGCTGAAGAAAAATTTAAAAGCTTTGCATGGATATACGGCCGAAGCCCCCTGACCAAAATCGAAAAAAATGATTTGGTAATTGAGATTGAAGATGGATTAATAGTTTCGGTATCCGGCAGAGGAGAAGATTACTCAAACCTAAAAGGCGTTCAATTCGAATATCAAAGCATAAAAAAAGCGCTGGAGAATTACCCCATCGCTGATGATTTGCTTGCACGTGCCTTTTAATACGAATACAATTTTTATCGCAAAGGCGCAAAGAGTGCAAAGAACGCAAAGTGAATACAAAGAGGAAAATCATTTCTTCTCCGCCGAGTCTCCCCTTTCCGGCTTTGCGGAATGGGGGACTCGGCGTTTATTTGGTCTGCCCTAACGCCGAGTCCCCAACCTTTGGAAGGGAGACTCGGTTGAGAAGGATTTTTATCGCAAAGAATGCAAAGAACGCAAAGTGAATACAAAGGGAAAAATCAGTTATTGACTTAGTAAGTGGCAATTAAACAGTTCAGCTTTTGATATAAAAAAAGCGCTGGAGTTCTATTCTCCAACGCTTGTATTTCTTTGCGCTCTTTGCGTCTTTGCGGTAAAATGTATTTCTATTCAGGCGCCTGCTCCTTTATATGCTTCTTGCTCTTCTTAGCTGGTTTGTTGGTGCCAAGTGCGTCTTCTAATGACTCAGGTATTTTCTTGCCTTTGTATTTTGGGTTTTCACTCCATTCGTAAACGCGGGTGCCGTCAATGTACTTGGCTACAAAAGCCTGTTTAATGCCCAGTTTGCGGATATCGGCAACAAATTTAAGGGCGGTTTCCTGGTCGGGGAAATAGCTGATAACATAACGGTTCATTCCATCTACCTGTTCATAACCAATATAACGGGGCTGGTCGAAATACTTATTGATATTAAATCCTTTGTACATGCCCAGTTGCACTTTATATACTGTGCCTTTGGCTGTGGCTGATTTCATATCGCTTTCTTTGGCGGCAGTTACGGCTTCATTCAGCTTGGCGTTTTCATCCTGTAAAGTTTTGGTTTGCTCATCATTGGCCGCTACCTTTTTTTGTAGTTCCGTTTCGTTATCCTGTGATGTTTTCAGATCCGCTTTTAAGCGGCTTAACTGTGCATCTGATGAATCCTTGTCAGTCTGGTTGCCCTCCATTTTAGCTTTATACTGCTCGGGGTGTTTGAGGTAATTCTTCAACTCATCTTTAATTTTCTTCAACTCCTCTTTATTCTTTTTAGCATCTTCTTTTTTCTGCCGGGCCTCCTCTTTCGAAGGTTTCTGGCCGTACCCGGTGCTAAACAACAGGGCTATCAATGCAACAACAGTAAATGCTTTTTTCATGTGGATTGTAGTTTTGTAACGCAAACAAATAAATTTTATTCGAAATAAAAAATGAAATTTATCACCGCTAATCTATGCAGGTTATGTTACCTTGCGCACAATTTCAATTTATTCCAACCTAAGTATAACCCGAAATGCATCAACTGGAGAACAATTATTTAAGAGTAATAGCGCGCGAACATGGGGCTGAACTTACATCTGTATTTGACAAAAAGCATAACATTGAACATTTATGGCAGGCCGACCCTCATTTTTGGGGATGGCACGCACCGGTGTTATTTCCGGTAATCGGCCGTTGTTTAAACGACGAAATAGAAATAGACGGCGAGCAATTCCGAATGGCCAAGCACGGGTTTGCCCGTAACGCCAATTTCCGGCTGCTTGACCTTACTGAAACCAGCATTGTATTTTCTTTAAAGAACAATGAACAATGGCAAAAAATATACCCTTTTAAATTTGAGTTTTTGATACGATACAAACTGGAGGAAAATGCATTGGTGGTTTCGTATGAAGTGATAAACAAAGACACTAAGAATATTTATTTCTCGCTTGGCGGGCACCCGGCTTTTGCGGTTCCGTTTACCGAAGGAGGGCATTACGAAGATTATACATTGGAATTTGCTGAAACAGAAAATGTTAAGCGGCATTACATTAATAACGATGGTTATTTAGACGGCCGGAAGGAAGTAGTGCTGGCCAATACCAATACGCTGCAACTTAAACACAACCTTTTTAGTGAGGATGCCCTTATTTTTAAAGACCTTAAATCGCGCAAAGTAACTATTAAAGATAAAAACAGCGAACGCTACTTATCGGTTGATTTTAAAGGGTTTAACTACCTTGGCATTTGGGCTAAAGTGGGTGCTCCATACGTTTGTATTGAGCCGTGGCTGGGTTGTGCCGATACGGCAGGAAAACCTACCGCTTTTAAAGATAAAGAAGGCATTATAAAGCTTGAACCTGCCGGCGCTTTTAACGTTTCTTACCGGATAGAAGTGGGTTGAAATACAAGCCTCTCCCGCCCATCGCTTCGCTGGGGCACCCTCTCCATCGCAAGCGATAGCGAGGGTAAAGACAAACTATTACGGTGCATTTGCCCTCTCTATGCGTAGNNGGAAAAAATACCGGCTATGAAAGCATCTGCTCAAACCGTACATGAAGAAGAAATTGATGTTTTGGAAAACATTGATTTGGAAAATGTCCTTGTTATACATAACGACCAGGTAAACACTTTCGATTGGGTAATTGAAACCCTGGTAGATGTATGTAAACACAGTTGGGAACAGGCTGAACAATGCGCATACATTATTCATCACAGAGGTAAATACGCAGTTAAGCACGGCGGATTTGAAAAGCTGAAACCCATGAAGGACCAGATTACTGACCGCGGTATTTCAGCAACCATACAATAACTAACCTCAACACACCTGATAATGGGACAATATTTTAATGCTGAACATGAATTGTTTCGCCAGAGTGTGCGGGATTTTGTCCAAAAAGAAATTGTGCCGCATGTAAACCAATGGGAGGAAGAAGAAAAGCTACCGCGCGAGGTGTTTAAGCGCATGGGCGATCTCGGTTTTCTGGGCATTAATTTTCCTGAAAGCCTGGGCGGCACTGATAACAATTTCTGGTATTCGGTAGTTTATCTTGAAGAACTTGCCAAGGCCACTTTTGCAGGCCTGTCTGCGGCTGTTAGTGTACACCAGTATATGGCTACCAACCACATTTTGCGTGCGGGCAGCGATTACCTGAAAGAGAAATATCTGAAGCCTTCAATAACCGGCGATTTTGTGGGCAGCATTGCCATCAGCGAACCTGGTGCCGGCAGCGATGTAGCTGCTATGCGTACTACCGCTGTGCGCGAAGGCGATTACTATATAATTAATGGCAGCAAAACTTTTATAACCAACGGCTATTATGGCAACTTTGTTAACGTAGCCTGCAAAACCGACCCTGCTGCCGGCCTGGCCGGTGTAAGTTTAATTGTGGTTGATGCCGATACCCCCGGCTTTACCCGCACCAAGCTAAAGAAGATGGGCTGGAAGAGTTCAGATACGGCAGAGTTATTTTTTGATAACGTAAAAGTGCCGGTGGCCAACCTGGTTGGGCAACCCGGCAAGGGCTTTTTCTATATTATGGAAAGCTTTCAGTTAGAGCGTTTGGTGGCAGCTATAATGGCTACCAGCGCCTGCGAACATAAAATTGAAAGCACGCTTAAATACATGAAGGAGCGCAACGTGTTTGGCAAACCTATTGTAAAATACCAGGCCCTGCGCCACCGGTTGGCCGACCTGATAACTGAAGTGGAAATTACCAAGCGCTTTACCTACTATTGCTGCGATTTATTTGAAAAGGGCATATTTGCCGTTAAAGAATGCAGCATGGCTAAAATGAAAGCCACTGAGCTGGGTAAAAAAGTAGCAGATGAATGTTTGCAAATGTTTGGCGGTTATGGCTACATGAGCGAATATCCGATGGAAAGGGCTTACCGCGATGCCCGGGTAGGCACCATAGTAGGCGGAACTACCGAAATTATGAAAGAAATAATTTCGAAAATTGCGATTGACGGCGTTAATTACGAGTCGGCATATAAGGCTACCAAGGACGAAAATGTAGGGGCTCCCCTTGCGGGTGCCCATGATACCGGTGCCGAAAAAGTTAAAGAACAACAACAAACACCCGTCAATCAAACACAAACAAACCTCAACCATATTTCATCACAACAAAATCAAAACGGACAAATGAGCGCAACTCCAGAAACAGCTAAAGACATCATTTACTCTCTGCCACAACGTATTAATTCAGAGAAAGTAGATGACTCTTCTTCTCACAAATTTCACTTTTTGTTAGACGGCCCGACCGGCGGCAATTTTACGGTAACCATGCAGGGCAAAACCGTAACGGTTGAAGATGGCCTGGTAGGTACCCCAACCTGCGAGATTAGAGCCAAAGCTACCGATTATGAAGACCTTGAACTGGGCCGCGGTAACCCGCAAATGATGTTTATGATGGGTAAAATTAAAGTAACAAACCTGGGTGAGGTAATGAAGTTTATTACTTACTTCCACCGCATTAAAACGGCGTAATTGCCGTTATATTTATAATAAAAAAGCAGCATCAAAGGCTGCTTTTTTGTTTTATGGCTGTTTCAGCTAATTATAAATGACTATCCGCATGATTACCNNGGTAAACAAGCGGATAGTCATTTAATTATACTGTACGTGATATTTAGCGGTTGACATCTATCACACTATATGTGTTGACCTTTAATGCTTTCTTTGTAAATGAATTGGATTAATCATTGATGGACAACGTTCAGAGCAGCAGGCGTGTACTGTTTATCCTGGTAGGTGCAGGCATCGTTTTAATGGCGGTGGTGGTGCTTATAGGCTGGATATTTCATTTGCCTGGCTTAACGGCTGTTTTTCCAGGTTACCCCACCATGAAATTCAACACGGCGCTTGCCTTTTTATTTGCAGGGCTGGCTACTATGCTTGTTGATAGCGCCGGTAAAAAGAATACGAAATATATGTACCTGGCCTTTGCGGCTGCAGTTTATATAATCGGGCTGCTTACTTTAATTGAATGTATATTTGGCATAGATGTATATATAGATAAATTATTCTATTTAGACCTTACATCTCCTGACGAAATGGCCCCATATCCGGGGCGTATGGTGGGTGCCAGCGCGTTATCGTTTTGCATATTGGGCGCAGCGTTTATGGGTTTAATGTCGCGCTCTGATAAAATAAGGCATTGGGCGCAATATGCTTTACACCTGGTTACCGTGTTTAGCCTTATCGCCTTAATGGGCTACCTGTTTAATCTTACTGCAGCTTATAAAATTTCTCATTTCATCTCAATGGCTATTAACACGTCTATAGCCTTTTTGGTGTTGTCGGTTACGCTGTCTTTTTATAACCCGGGTATGGGTGTGCCGGGCTTATTTACCGGTAAAGGCATGGGTAACCAAATGGCCCGCAAGTTGTTTCCGGTTATGGCGCTTACCACGTTTTTTTTGGGTTATGTGCGCGTTACGCTTTTCAAATATCACTTGGTATCTATTGAGTTTGGTATTGCTATGGCCACCACTACTTTTTTGCTGGTTACACTTTTAATGGTTTATATAGTTGCCCGGCAGCTAAACAAACTTAAAGAGGAGAAGAAAGAAACTGACCAGGCAAATATTAATCTCAGCATTGATATAGCGGCCGAACAAAAAGCCCTGAAGGATATTACAGACGCTAACAAACGCAACCAGCTTTTTGTTCAACAGTCGCCATCGCCAATTGCCATGTTTGATACGCAAATGCGGTACCTGGCTGCTTCAGAGCAATGGATAAAGGATTATAAGCTGGAAGGAAAAGATATTATGTGCCGGTCGCATTATGAAGTATTACCTGAAATTGAAGAAGAGAGGAAAGCCGTACACCGCCGGTGCTTACAGGGGGCTATTGACAAATGCGATGAATATTATTTTGCAAGGGCCGATGGCACCGGGCAGTGGATATCGTGGGAAATAAGGCCCTGGTATAAATCGGAAAACGAAATTGGCGGGCTGCTGATGTATACTGCTGATATATCGCACTACAAAAAAAATGAGGGTTTGTTGCAGGAAGCTACTGAAAGGCTGGCTGATGCGCAGCAGATTGCCCACGTAGGAAGCTGGGAGTGGGACCTGAAAACAAATGAATTAAAGTGGAGCGATGAACAATACCGGATATTTGGATTTGAACCCCATGCTATAACACCTACTATAGCAATTGCCAATGAGATGGTACACCCGGACGACAGGGAAAAATTGGTATTAGCCGCCAATTCAGGAAAAGATGGCAGACCGTATAAAAGTGAGTTCAGAATAATTCGCCCGGATGGTAGTGTGCGTGATGTTGAAGCCAGGGACCGGATGTTTCTTGATAGCGGGGGGATGCCTGAAAGGATTATCGGAACGTCTGCTGATATTACCGACCGCAAAAAACTTGAACATGCCTTAATTCTGAGCGAGAAGGAATTCCGCAGTACCTTCGAATCTTCAGCTCTCGGCATGTCGCAGGTTTCAATGCAGGGCAAATTGCTCAGGGTTAATAAAGAGTTGTGCAAAATGCTGGGTTACACCCAGGCCGAATTGATTGGTAAAACATTTGCTGAGCTCACTTATCCTGATGACCTGAATGAAAGCATGTTGGCTTTAGAGGGAATGAAGAAAGGCGGAAATGATAAATACCAGGTTGAAAAGAGGTTCATACATAAGCAAGGGAATAAAGTTTGGGTTGAACTTACTGTTTCCATCGTATTTGATGAAAGCCATCATCCGCTTTATCTTGTTTCGCAGATTAAGGATATTACCGGGCGTAAAAAGCTGGAGCGTGATTTGATGCTAAGCGAAAAGGAATTCCGCAGCGCCTTTGAAGATTCGGCAGTGGGTATGACCTTCGTTTCGCTGGATTATNNGTATAATATGGGCCTTACTTACAGTATCAGCTGTTTTTGACGACAATGGAGAGCCGCTTTATTTTATTGCCCAGATAGCCGATATTTCATTGCGTAAAAAACTGGAGTGCGAACTTGTAATAAGTGAGAAAGAATTCCGCAGCGTTTTTGAATCTTCAGCCATTGGTATGTCGCAGGCTACAACCAAAGGCAGGTTCACTAAAGTCAATAAAGAGTTTTGCAATATGCTTGGCTACACCGAAGCCGGGATGCTTGAAACATCTTTCCCCGATATTACGTACCCCGAAGACCGTGAGATAGGCCTTTTACAGTTGAAAAAAATGATGAATGGCGAACTGGAAAGCTTTCAGGCTGAAAAAAGATATGTACACAAAAACGGAAGTATAGTATGGGCATCTATTGTGGTAACCATGGTGTTTGATGATAACCGGGTACCGCTTTATATTGTTTCGCAGAAAAAAGATATAACCCGGAATAAGCAACTGGAGCGCGACCTGATGCTGAGTGAAAAGGAATTCCGCAGTGCGTTTGAAAACTCTGCAATTGGCATGGCGCTGGTTTCGGCAGAGGGCAGGTTTATTAAAGTGAACCCCGAGCTGTGCAAAATGCTTGGATACCCGGAAAAGGAACTGGTGCAAATAACTTTTCCTGAAATTACCCATCCCGATGACCTGGCAGATAATGTAACGAATTTAAAGCGGCTTTTTAGCGGCGAAATACAACGTTACCAAGGAGAAAAAAGATATATCTGTAAAAACGGAACTATGCTTTGGACTAGTCTTACAGTATCGGTGGTGGTAGATGAAAGGAAACTGCCGCTTTACCTGGTTTCGCAAATGAAGGATATTACAGAAAACAAAGCAGCCGAAGAAGCACGGAGAAATTACGCGGTGCTTGAATCGAGGAACAAGGAGATGGAGGAATTTGCATATATCGCCTCGCATGATTTGCAGGAACCCCTGCGTACCGTTACAGGTTTTGTAGAGTTGTTAAGGATGGATTTTGGCGAGCAATTACCGGAGGATGCCAAAGAATATGTGCGCTTTATTTCAGCCTCAACTAAACGGATGAGCGAACTGATAAAAGGCTTGCTGGACTTTTCGCGGATTGGTAAGGAAAAGATCCTTGAACCGGTTGATTGCACTGAAACCTTAAACGCAGTAATAGCCGACCTGGGAGAGGCCATTAAAGAAAGCAACGCAATAATAACCTTTGATGACATGCCCCTTATACAGGCTTTCCCTGGCGAAATGCAGCAGTTATTTCAGAACCTGCTCAGCAATGCTATTAAATTCAGAAAGCCCGGTATTACTCCGCGTATTCACGTTTCAGTTAAATCGTTGCCCGGTTACTGGCAGTTTGAAGTAAGCGATAACGGGGTGGGCATACAGCCCCGACATTACCATAAAATATTTTTACTGTTTCAGCGGCTTCACAACCGGGGCACTTATGCGGGAACGGGTATAGGATTATCGTATTGCAAAAAAATTGTAGAACTGCACCATGGTAAAATATGGGTTGAATCAGTGCCCGATGAGGGAAGTTCCTTTTTCTTTACCATTTCAAAATTAAACGCGTGAAACGAAAACTGAATTGCATACTGCTTGTGGATGACGACCCCGCTACCAATTTTTTGCACACCCGGGCCATAAAAGGGACAGACTGTGCTGAGGAAATTGCTACTGCCGAAAACGGCGAGGCCGCACTCAGTTACCTGCAGCAACGTTTCGCCCAAAATCTGCCGGCCCCGGCCCTTATATTGCTGGATATCAATATGCCCGTTATGAACGGTTGGGATTTTTTGACGGCATACCGGCAGTTGCCGGAAGAGCAAAAAAGTCAGTCGAAAATTGTTATGCTAACTACGTCTATGAACCCGGATGATGAGCTACGGGCAAAAACGTTTTCTGAAATCAAAGAATTCAACTTTAAACCGCTGGATAAAGCGATGATGCTTGACCTGCTGCAAAAGCATTTTCCGGAGTTGATGTGAAACGGAAATACAATTTACCGCGAAGGTGCGGCACACGGGTGGTTGGCGGGGACGCCAAGCACGAGAACGAATTAAATACAGGTTCACGCAAAGCACACAAAGAAAAATGCCAAAGGACCGCAAAGAATATCAAATTTCTTTGCGGTCCTTTGCGAACTCTGCGTGAACCTGTATTTTCTGGTTTTGACCCGATTACCATGAATAAGCAATGTGTTTCCAATGTCGTTAAGTTAAGCGGCA
>PMXD01000315.1:44856-49406 GCA_003165895.1 Bacteroidota bacterium
TGTTGGGAATCCGACAATTTGGTATGCACGCTTTTATTCTCCGTGCCTTTGCTGTAAAAAGAAAATTTTTGTATTTTTCGGTTAGTATGGAAACATATTACCTGGAAACCGACCTTGAAAAAATTAAAACGCTCAGCATTTTAAGGGAAGACGAGAATGAGAAATTCCGCCGGTACCTTAAAAACCGCAGCGTGCATAAAACGGATTTGCTGGTGCACCAAATAAACGACCAGGTAGCACCGCGTATAGACTGTACCGCCTGTGGCAACTGCTGCAAAGAACTAAGTCCATATTTAAACAAGGAAGACCTTCATCAACTGGCCGAAGCCACCCGCAAAAGTATTGAAGACGTGATTGCCGCCTATACCGAAAAAGACGAAGAGGGCCTGTCGTTTAACCAGATGCCCTGCGTGTTTTTGGCAGAGAATAAATGCACTATCTACCAGCACCGTCCCGAAACCTGCCATTCGTTTCCCCACCTGCACAAACCCGAATTTACCAGCCGCCTGCGCCGTGTAATGGATAACTACGCCATCTGCCCCATTATTTTTAATGTTATTGAAAGGATGAAGGTGGAGATGGGGTTTGAATGAGGGAGATAACGGAAACAGGAGAGTAAAACCCATCCATGTTTTTGATTAGCGGCCATAACCCCGCAATAGTTGCTATCTTTACCCGATATGAGAGATATTATTAATTACCTGCGCCTGCTAACTCCTATGGGATGGCTGATTATTATTGTTTTTGTTGGCTTAGGGCTGTTGGCTTTATACAGCCAGTTTAGAAAGAGGCGGAGTACGGAGAAATAATAAAATATGCGTCATTGCAAGGCCCTGCGAAGCAATCCCGAAGCGACTGACGGCCGCCCTTTATATTACGACCGGTCGCAAGTAGTTCCGGGATTGCTTCGTCGCAAAGCCTCCTTGCAATGACGCATATTTTATTANNGCGCAACACCATCTACCTCGTTACCAAAAACCACGGCGTATTTTTGGGTGGCATCGGCTTTAAACCGATGCAGCATTTTGGCGTGCTCGGCCTGTTCAATGCTGATTATTTTATAGCCGTTTCGCTTTAGTTCATGCACGGCCCCGAGGGTTGAAAAGGAGTGGTGCCAGGCGACAGTTTCGGTAGCGCCGAGGGCAGTTTTGTGTATATCGCGGTGCGGTGGCGTGCCGGTGATGCCGCATAGCCAGATAGCTTCAATCAAAAACGCATCCGCCGTGCGGAATACTGAGCCCACGTTGAGGTGGCTGCGTACATTATCCAGCACAATCACCAGCGGCGTTTTATGGTTGGCCTTAAACTCTTCAGGCGTAAGGCGGGGTAGTTCTTCGTTGAGTAGTTTGCGCATAAAAGGCGGCCCCAACCCTCTGCCTGTCGGCTTCTCCCTTCCCCAAAGGGGAAAGGNNGAGGAAAGATGCCGACAGGCAGATAGGAGGGGCTGCATTTTTTACTATTTTCACGCAAAATAATTACAAACGGTATGTCCGTTGCCCGAGCCATGGCCAAAATAATCAGTACAGCAGACAGCGAAACGCCGATGATGAAGCAGTTTAACAGCTTCAAGGCCAAGTACCCCGATGCGGTATTGTTATTCAGGGTGGGCGACTTTTACGAGACTTTTGGCGAGGATGCAAAACGGGCTTCGGCGGTGCTGGGCATAGTGCTTACCAAACGCAGCAACGGCAAAGCCAGCGAGATTGAACTGGCGGGCTTTCCGCACCACGCATTGGATACATATTTGCCAAAACTGGTCCGCGCCGGATTGCGCGTAGCCGTTTGCGACCAGCTTGAAGACCCCAAACTGGCCAAGGGCATAGTTAAGCGCGGCATTACCGAAATGGTTACACCCGGTGTGGCATTAAGCGATAACATCCTGAATACGCGTGCCAATAACTTTCTGGCCTCGGTATATTTCGAACATGATAATTACGGCATTGCTTTTTTGGATGTGAGCACCGGCGAGTTTTTTATTGCCGAAGGTAATGCCGGTTATATTGAGAAGATGATACAGAGCTTTTCACCTTCCGAGATTCTGTATCCCAAATCAAAACACAAGGAATTTACGCATCAGTTTGGCAATAAACTTTACGCTTTTAAGCTGGATGACTGGGTTTATACTTACGATAACGCCACCGATATTCTGCTCAGATTATTCGAAACTAATTCGCTGAAAGGCTTTGGGGTGGGAGAGGAGCGTTTGGCGGTTATTGCGGCCGGTGCTGCTATTCAGTATTTAAAAGATACCGAGCACAATAACCTGGGGCATATCAGCAAACTGACCAAGTTAAGCGATGAGCAGAATGTGTGGCTGGACAGGTTTACCATTCGTAACCTTGAGTTAATTTACTCCCCGCATCAGGGAGGCAAAACGCTGCTGGATATACTGGACCATACTACTTCGCCGATGGGTGCGCGACTTATTAAGCGCTGGATGGTAATGCCCTTGCTGGACTTGAACAAGATAAACGAAAGGCTGGAGGCCGTTGAATACTGGATTAAACACAAACCCGCCGCCGAGGATTTAAAAAGGCTCATCAGGCAAATGGGCGATTTGGAAAGGTTGATATCTAAGGTGTCGTTAGAGCGTGCTAATCCTCGCGAGATGGTGCAGTTAAAACGCTCGCTGCTTGCTGTGGGCCCTGTTAAGCATATTCTTGCTGCCGCCGATAACGCCAACCTGAACCGCATTGCTGAACAGTTAGATACGTGTGATGTGCTGGCTACTAAGCTCGATAAGGAATTATTAGAAGAATCGGGGCCGGTTATCAGCAAGGGTAATTTTATAAAAGATGGTGTAGATGCCGGGCTTGACGAGTTGCGCAACATTAAAAACACAGGTAAAGAATACATTGTAGGCATTCAGGAAAAGGAAATTGCACGTACTGGTATTAATAGCCTGAAAGTGGGTTTTAATAATGTGTTTGGTTATTTTTTAGAGGTAACCAACAGCCACAAAAGCAAGGTGCCGAATGATTGGATACGCAAGCAAACCCTCAGCAACGCAGAACGCTATATTACCGAGGAGTTGAAAGAATACGAGCAGAAGGTATTAGGTGCTGAAGAGAAGATACAGGTAATTGAAGAGCGCATTTTTGCCGAGTTGCTTCGGTTCGCCAAGGATTATGTGATTACCATACAGAAAAACGCCAACCTGGTAGCACGGGTAGATTGCTTTTTAAGCCTTGCTGAAGTAGCTACGCTGAATGATTATGTGAAACCTGAAGTGAATGAATCTTACATAACCGATATTAAAGCCGGCCGTCACCCGGTTATTGAACAGCAACTTGAAGTAAGTGATAAATACGTGCCCAATGATATTTACCTGGATAACGAAACTCAGCAATTATTAATCATTACGGGCCCGAATATGAGCGGTAAGAGCGCCCTGCTGCGCCAGACAGCCCTGATAGCTTTAATGGCCCAAATGGGCAGCTTTGTGCCTGCCGCAAGTGCTAAACTTGGGCTGGTAGATAAGATATTTACCCGCGTGGGCGCAAGCGACAATATGAGTGCCGGCGAGTCTACTTTTATGGTAGAAATGAACGAAACGGCCAGTATAATGAATAACTTATCGGCCCGTAGTTTGATTTTGCTGGATGAAATAGGGCGGGGAACTTCTACCTACGATGGGATTTCAATAGCCTGGAGTTTGGCTGAATATTTACATAATAACCCGGGTGCTAACCCCAGGACCTTATTTGCCACCCACTACCATGAATTGAATGAACTGGCTGAGAAATACCCGCGGGTGAAGAATTTCCATGTTTCGGTTAAAGAGGCGGGGCATAAGGTGATTTTTTTAAGGAAACTGGTTGAAGGTGGAACCGAGCATAGTTTTGGTATACATGTAGCTAAAATGGCAGGTATGCCCAAAGCCATTGTAGACCGTGCCAACGAAATGCTGAAACAACTGGAGAGTCAACGCCAGCAACCGGGGGGTGGGGACCTGAAGCAATCGGTTAAAAAGGTAGCCGCCCAAAACTATCAGCTCAGTTTTTTTGATATGAAAGACCCCAAACTTAAAAGGCTTGCCGAAGAGATAGAGCACATAGAAATAAACGCCATGACCCCCGTTGAGGCCATTATGAAGCTGCACGAGCTTAAAAAGATACTGGGGGAATAGATTTATGAGTTATGAATTCTGATTTTAGAATTATAACGCCTGTTTAAGCTTCGTTTCACTCATAAATTCAGCATTCAGAAATCATAAATCAGCAATCAATATTCACAGTCCTCTGCCATGTAGTCTAAATTATTTGAAATAATTCAAGGAATGTTTTTGTGAATTTGCAGAGGTTTATATATTTGCGTCCCGCTAAGGCGGAAATGTTCATGGAATAAATGCGGGAGTAGCTCAGTTGGTAGAGCGCCACCTTGCCAAGGTGGAGGTCGCGGGTTCGAGCCTCGTCTCCCGCTCTGATAGTAGAAAGGCGTTTTTTAGCTCTTGATATTGAGTTTGCGCTCTGAAGTATTAATTTTAAGGGCGATTTTATCGCCCTTAATTATTTAAGGATGCCGTGGTGGTGGAACTGGTAGACACGCAG
>PMXD01000241.1 GCA_003165895.1 Bacteroidota bacterium
TGATTATTAGGTAGTTAAAAATGTGGGGGGGCAAAAATTAGGTTTTTAGAAAAGCGTGATATATTTTAGCATGAGCAAAAAAAGCATCAAAAAAGAGTTTTTAGAGGTGCCCTATAGTTTAATGGGGCAGAGAATAATTAGCGCAGAAAGTGAAGATGCCACGCAAACCGTAATTGACCGGGGCACCCTGCAAAGCGGACCCTATTTTTTTGAAGTAATTGCCGACGGGCAAAAGATTGCCCGTGGCACACTGATTGTTGAATAACTTGGCATTGGAATTCATCATTACAAACTACCTTATATGTCATACGATTGTCATTTTTTCTCCACATGCATTAACTTTACCCAACTATTAAACACATTATAGTATCTTAGTAACCATTATACCGCACCTATGAAAAAACATTACCCTCTGCTCATCTGCTGCCTGCTGCAAGCTTTTATTGGTTTTGGTCAATCGGTTAACTGGGCATGGACGCAAAGCGGACACGGCTCAACCTACCAGTATGCCAACGCCACCGCCATCGACCCGCAGGGAAACGTTTATATGGCCGGTTCTTTTGGCGATAGCATCATCAGTTTTGGCAACCTTAACGCCACTACACCCAATGCACCCACCGCTTTCCTGGTTAAGTATTCTTCGGCCGGCAATCCGCTTTGGCTTCGCAGTTCAAGTGTTCCGGTCGGCCCGGGCAGTGCGGGTGCTTATGCTGTGGCTACTGATGGTAACAGCAATGTTTATATAGGCGGTGCTTATACCGGCACCGGTGTAAGTTTCGGTAATGACACCCTGCCTGCCGTATCGGTACAGCTTTACAGCATGTTTCTGGTAAAATACGATTTATCGGGTAATCTTATCTGGGTAAAAAAAGGTATTTCTAACAGCTCACAGGTACTGGCAGTGGCTACAGATGCCGGTAACAATTTGTACGTAACAGGCAATTACTTCGGCGACTCGGTTACATTCGATTCTCTGACTTTGTATAACGCAGACTTTAACCGGAACCTGAATGACCTCACTTTCCTGGTTAAGTACAATGCCAATGGCCAGGTGCAATGGGCCATACAGAGCGACACCAACACCAACAGCCGCCCCACCAGTATGGTTACAGACCATGCGGGCAACGTTTATATTACAGGCAACCCCATTTCAGTCAGTTCTATAGGGTTTGGCGGCATTAGCATTAATCCAAATGGTGGTTTCCTTTTCAAATTCGATCCATCGGGTAATCCCATCTGGGGTAAGGGGTTCAATGACGCAAGTCCCGACTGCGTGGCAGCCGATGCGCAAAATAACGTTTATGTGGGCGGCAGCTACTACGATACCCTCAACCTTGGCGGTACTACCCTGCATAGCCATGCGCTGCATGGCGCCAGCAGCGCATTTGCAGCCAAATTCGACCCGGCAGGTAATAACCAGTGGGCCAAATCTGTTGATGCAACCGCCAAAAGCGATGTGTTCGGTATTACTACCGATATTAACAGAAACTTATATATATCCGGCGATTTCAACAGTGATACAATGACTGTAGATTCGACTATGTTACTGCGGCAGGGCGATTCGCAAAAACCCATGTTTGTATTCGGGTTCGATTCAAGCGCCGCAGTGTTCTGCTCGGCATCCCTTTCGGCAGGCGATGGATTTACTGAAAGTTTGAGTGCCGATAACCAGGGCAATGTATACCTGGGTGGTGAGTATGGTGGCGTTGGTGTCGACAGCTTTTATATTGGTACAGATTCTTTTTACGTAACCGGTGGAGTGCTTACTTTTCTTTCAAAAATAAATAAGGCCTTTCCCACCGGTATCGTTAACCCGCAACCGGCCACCGGTGCTTACGGGTTAAATCTTTTCCCCAACCCATTTAGCAACCAGGCCGTGGTGCAATACACATTACCAGCGGACGTAAGCTCAGCCAATCTCATTATTTACAACATTATTGGGCAGCAGGTGGGCCTGTACGCATTAGATGCCACCGGTCAGGTTACCATTAACGCCGGCACGCTTGGCAGCGGTGTATATCTCTACTCGCTGGTGGTTAACGGTAATGTGCTGGCTACTAAAAGGATGGTGGTGGAATAAGGAGAATATGCGTGCCTTCATTCTGCTTTTCGGAGAGGACGAAAATACAATAACCACCCCCAAGGCAGCCCCTCCTGAATCAGGAGGGGAACTAAATACAACCACACTCAACACGTTGGCGGCTGTTAAAACTCTCCTCCTGATTCAGGAGGTGTTTCATCCCGCGGTTTTGGGCGGGAAGCAGCCCTGGAGGTGGTNNTGCAATATCTACTCCTCCAAAATCTATCGGCCAACTTTAGCTAAAGCCCGGCGCTCTGCAGAACCTTGGTACTTCAAACTATTTAATTGCTCTGTCCTTCTTTTATAAGATTCACTAGCTTTATATGAAATATCATCCCCATGCCAAACAAAAGAGAAAATGAGTTTCCGCAAAAAATAAAAGATGCCGCTCTTTTCAGGCAGAACTTTAAATGCGGATTTTGCGGAAAAAGTTTGCAGACAAGGCTTTTCCATGGCCATCATGTAATATCGGATCGGCTTGGTAAACACATTACAATAAGCACGGACTTTATAAGGTCAGAGGATAACTGCATTATGCTATGCGATGAGTGCCATTTACAGGAAGCACATTCCGGCAATTTTGCACATGGACCAGTACTTGATGCAGTAGCATTCAAGTATTCGCATGACAATAATAAAATAGCCCACAATCTCTGGGTTTTAAAACATGATAAGATATGGCAAGCGCGGCTGTTGCCACGGAAGTAATTATGTAATCAGTCTCCGCTCCCGAATCCTGCGGGGACAGAAAAACTTAGTCAGCTTTTCTTCTTCTTCAACTCAAAATCAAACAATTGTTTCGGTGGAATTTCAAGCGCATCGCAAATAGAGGCTATATGGCTTACGCTGGTATTGATAATACCTAACTCTATGCGGTTAATTTGCGATAATTCCAGGTTGGATTGATTGGCAAGCGCCTGCTGAGACAGGCCTTTTAGTTTCCTGGCTTCCCTTATTTTTTTACCTAAAGCCACTATAAAATCCTGATGCCGGGTGTATTTCACAATTCTAAAAGTCATAAACTCGCGGCTAACAGACTTACGCAAATTTGCCTAAATCTGTTTTTCTACATACATTTGCACCGTCAACTCACATTAAAAATAGTATTTACCAATGCAACTAATCCTCCAGGGCAATCTCCCTATATCCATGCCTAAAAAATTCTACCGGAAAGGGGTAATATTCAGTGTGTATATAAACTCTTTGCATGGAAAAGAGTTTGAGGCCTGTACTTTACAATTCTATCACTCGCAAAACCTGTTTGAACCGGTAGAAAGGAATTATAAACCGGACAGAACCCAACCCATTAAAGGCTTGTTTTTTGATGAGAATGAAGCCGAATTTATACTATCGGCCGATATGTGCAGGCTGGTTTCGCCCGTTCTGGATGCAGATGTTGAGGTGGTTCTTATCAAGGTTTTTTAATGGCTGCATTTAAAATGAACATAATCAGGATTAAGCCTTTGAGGTCGCTGTTGCTATTCAGTATCTGCTTCAGGCTTTCGGAGATGATATCCTCCTTAGACCAACACAGGCTCTTCACGTGGCTGAATCCTCCCCATTTCGGCGTAGCCTGTAACTTGAGCGCAGCTTCCAGCTACG
>PMXD01000312.1:0-12078 GCA_003165895.1 Bacteroidota bacterium
TATGGTTTCTTTCTCATTTTTAGCAGCACTTGGAGTTTAGTGATGAATATTTTTGAACTATTTCTCATTTTTTGACTATTTTTGTCGAAAATATTCGCCAGTGCTACTTTATTTCAAGGCCAGAAATTTCTTATCATTTAATGAGGAGATTTCCTTTTCTACCGTTGCAGGTAATTATAAGATTAAGAACCCAAAATCAAATGAGCGGGAGAATGAGTTGCAGGAAAATTTAATACCACTTGATAATTACAAAGTTAATGCACTTAGCAAATCAGTCATTTACGGAGCGAACGCTTCCGGGAAAAGCAACTTATTGTCTGCAATGGGTTATGCCCGGATTTTTATTCTACAAAACTTTATTGAATCAAATTCTGCAGATCATTTAAAGAATTTCTTCTATGGCTATTTTAACCGAAACAATCAAAGTAACTTAGAAAAACCTATATCTGTTACTTTTGGGGTCCTGGTAAACGGTATTCAGTTTGAATATAGTTTTAGTTTGGATAGCAACAGAATTATCAGTGAAACACTTTTAGAGTATAAAACTCAAAAGCCAATTGAGCATTTTCACAGACTTTTCAACGTCAATACAAATGACTACGAGTGGAGTTTTAGTAAGTATTTTTCAGGTCAAAAAGATGCTGTAAGAAATATAACAAATCAATTTGCCCTTTATCTTACTGTTGGTTCTGTTTCAAAATTACCTATTTGTGAAAAAGTCTTTCAGTGGTTTTTCAATAGTTTCATTGTTTCTATTGATTTTAAAAATCCTGGTGCCATAACCGATGAGTTTACATTAACCGAAATGCACAAATCTCCGGAGGTAAAAAAATTCGTCCTGGAACAGTTAAAAATAGCCGATTTTAATATAATTGACATACAAATACGGTTTGAAGATGGTAAAATTGTAGCTTCTTCAATTCATAAAGCTGTAGATAAGGACAATAAAGAAACAACTGTAACTTTTGATTATTTCACTCAGGAATCAATTGGGACCCGAAGGTTTGTGGGCTGGCTTGGGACTATAATGAGTATCATTTCTAATGATAGGGTTTTATTAATTGATGAATTTGGGGTCAGTATGCACTCTCTATTAACAAAGCATTTACTTCATGCTATAAATTGGCAAAGTCCTATTACCGGCAAAAAAAGCAATGCCCAACTTATCTTCACCACACATGATACCAATTTGCTAACCCGAGAACTTTTTAGGCCAGACCAAATATGGATAATGGAAAAGGACGGAATTGGGAACAGTAACCTTTATTCTTTATCACAATTCAAGGCATTAAAGGGTTTGAACCTTGAATCGGGGTATTTACAAGGCTTGTATGGCGGAATTCCTCATTTTAAGAATAAGGATAATGAGTAATACTAAGCTAACCCGAAAAGAACGTTATAAGCAAAACTTCCTTAAAACCAGGGAAATTTCGATTATACCTGTACGTGGGCCTATCTTGGTAGTGTGCGAAGATAGCAAGTCAAGTGTTATTTATTTACGGGAAAAAAGAGACGCATTAAAGCTTGAAACTACCAAAATTAAAATCACAGGAGAAAGCGGCTCGCATCCTTCCAGCGTTGTTGAATACGCAAGGTTAGAATATTACAAAAACAAAGCTGAATGCCGTAAAACAAAGCAATTACATTACCAAAAGGTATATTGCGTTTTTGATGTGGATAGCCATCCCAATTTAAGTGCGGCAATACAGCGTGCAAGGGATTTAAATTTTATACCAATAGTTAGTAACGAAGCCTTTGAGCTTTGGTACCTGCTTCACTATCTTGATGGTGTTCCAGGTCCGCTCACCCGCAGTGAATTAAACAATCGTTTAAGTATAGTTTTAGGCAAAACTTACGATAAAAGCGCTTCGGGGATGTATGACTTGCTAAAAACCAAAGAGTCAAATGCGGTAACATTATCTAAAAAAATGCTTGAAGATGCGATTGAATTAACAACGGAACGCAATCCTTATCGAAATCCAAGTACCGAAGTTCATATACTCATTGAAAAGCTAAATGAGTTGGCCACGTCACCCTCAAAAATAACTAAGTAGCATACTTAGGTATCTCACTTTCGCACCTATCTTCAATATTCCCCCAAAATCCTTGCAAATCTCATCCAAACATCCTACATTCGCCCCTCGCTTTACACATTCATACAACTTCTTAGCTGCAAGTATGCAAGCCGGCAGGCGCGAAAACAGCTTCAGTATCAAAGTGTTAAGTAGATTAAACGTAGTTTGAAAACGCAGGTTTTCGGGCTATTAAAAAACCGTATTCTGTTATCTCCTTTTCTATTTTAATTTTTTGTTAAATAAACAAAAGCAATGGGACCAAAAAAAGACGTCAAACGAGTTGATTTTACCAAAATCACCATCATGCTGGCTTCTCCGGATGCCATCCTGGGCCGTAGCAACGGTGAAATCAAAAAACCCGAAACGATTAACTACCGTACCTACAAACCCGAAATGGAAGGTTTGTTCTGCGAGCGCGTTTTCGGGCCTACCAAAGATTATGAATGTTACTGCGGTAAATACAAGCGTATCCGCTACAAAGGCATCGTGTGCGACCGCTGCGGTGTTGAAGTAACTGAAAAGAAAGTGCGCAGAGAGCGTATGGGCCACATCAAGTTGACTGTGCCTGTAGTGCATATCTGGTATTTCAAATCGCTGCCAAATAAAATTGGCTACTTGCTTGGTATCAGCAGCAAGAAGCTGGAAAGCATTATCTATTACGAAAGATACGTGGTAGTTCAGCCAGGTAAAGCCGCTAATGGTGTTAACCTGATGACTGAAAAAGGCGAAGAGCGGCGTAACGTAGTTTACCTGGAGCTATTGACTGAAGAAGAATACCTGTCGGCTTTGGAAGCAGAAGAGTTGAAAAACAACCATGCTCTGGAAGATACCGACCCTAACAAATTCATTGCCAAAATGGGCGCTGAAGCTGTGAAGGATTTGCTTTCAAGAATTAACCTCGATGACCTTTCGTACAAACTGCGTCACGATGCAGCGAACGAAACTTCACGCCAGCGTAAAGCAGAAGCTTTAAAGCGTTTGAGCGTTGTTGAAATGTTCCGCGAAGCAAATGAGCATATCGAAAATAAACCTGAGTGGATGGTAGTGCAGTTTCTGCCTGTTATTCCGCCTGAATTGCGTCCGTTGGTGCCATTGGATGGTGGACGTTTCGCCTCTTCAGATTTGAACGATTTATACCGTCGTGTAATTATCCGTAACAACCGTTTAAAGAGGTTGTTGGAAATCAAAGCGCCTGAAGTAATCCTGCGTAACGAAAAACGTATGTTACAGGAAGCTATCGACTCATTGTTCGATAACAGCCGTAAATCTAACGCCGTTAAAGCGGAAGGTGGACGTGCGCTGAAATCGTTATCAGACGTATTGAAAGGTAAACAAGGACGTTTCCGTCAGAACCTGTTAGGAAAGCGTGTTGACTACTCCGGCCGTTCGGTAATCGTTGTAGGCCCTGAATTGAAATTACACGAGTGCGGTTTGCCTAAAGATATGGCAGCCGAGTTATTCAAACCATTTATTATCCGTAAGCTGATTGAAAGGGGTATTGTAAAGACCGTTAAGTCAGCCAAGAAATTAGTAGATAAAAAAGAGCCGGTTATTTGGGATATCCTTGAAAACGTGTTGAAAGGGCACCCGGTAATGCTAAACCGTGCCCCGACACTTCACCGTTTATCAATCCAGGCTTTCTTGCCTAAATTGATTGAAGGTAAAGCTATTCAATTACACCCGCTGGTTTGTACCGCGTTCAACGCCGATTTTGATGGTGACCAGATGGCCGTGCACGTTCCATTAAGCAATGCTGCAATTCTTGAAGCGCAGTTGTTGATGTTAGGTTCGCACAACATTTTGAACCCGCAAAACGGAACGCCTATCACCCTTCCTTCCCAGGATATGGTTCTTGGTCTGTATTATATGACCAAAGAAAAGAGAAGCACTAAGGAAGAAATTGTAAAAGGACAAGGTTTGATATTCTACGGCACCGAAGAAGCTATCATTGCTTACAACGAAGGTAAAGTTGAGTTACACGCTGTAGTTAAATGCCGCGTTAGAACCAAAGACGAAAACCGTAAGGATGTTATTAAGTTGCTTGAAACCACAGTAGGCCGTTTGATATTTAACCAGGTAGTACCTACCGAAGTTGGATACGTAAACCGTATGCTTGGTAAAAAACAATTGAAAGACGTTATCGGTAACATATTGGCTGAAACCAATATACCTACCACAGCTAAATTCCTGGATGATATTAAGAAGCTTGGTTTCTTCTACTCATTCCGCGGAGGTTTGAGCTTTAACCTGAAAGATGTGGTTGTGCCTTCAGTGAAGGATAAACTGATTGAAGTAGCCAACGGTAAGGTTGATGAAATACAGGATAGTTACCAAATGGGTTTCATTACAGATAAGGAAAGGTTTAACCAGGTAGTTGATATCTGGAACGCTACCGATAGCCAGTTAACTATTGCCCTGATGAAGCAGATTGCTGAAGACAAGCAAGGCTTCAACTCCATCTTCATGATGCTTGATTCAGGCGCACGGGGTAGTAAACAACAGATTAAGCAGCTTTCGGGTATGCGGGGTCTGATGGCTAAACCACGTAAGTCTGGCTCTACTGGCGGAGAAGTTATCGAGAACCCAATCCTTGCGAACTTTAAAGAAGGTTTGTCGGTATTGGAATACTTCATCTCTACACACGGTGCGCGTAAAGGTCTTTCGGATACGGCTTTGAAAACTGCCGATGCGGGATACTTAACACGTAGGTTGGTTGACGTTGCACAGGATGTGGTAATCAATGTTGATGATTGCGGTACTTTAAGAGGTATCAATATTTCGGCACTGAAAGACAATGAAGATATAGTTGAACCATTGTTCGACAGAATATTAGGCCGTACCTCTTTATTAGATGTTTACCATCCTGAAACTGACGAACTATTGGCACATGCAGGCGAAGTGCTGAACGAGCACGCTGCACGTAAAGTTGATTCTTCAGGTTTGGAAACTATTGAAATCCGTTCGGTGCTTACCTGCGAAAGCCGCAAAGGCGTTTGCGTTAAATGCTACGGACGTAACCTGGCTACCAACCGTTTGGCCGAAGAAGGCGATGCAGTAGGTATTATAGCCGCACAGTCCATCGGTGAGCCTGGAACTCAGTTAACCCTGAGAACCTTCCACGTGGGTGGTATTGCGAGCATGAGTGCTACTGAAAACGAAATGAAGGCTAAGTTTGACGGTGTTATTCAATTAGATGGTGTGCGTATGACCACCACTGTTGATGACAACGGCGAAAAAACCAACATCGTTATCGGCCGTACCGGTGAAATGAGAATTGTGAAGGAAGATAATCCTGACAAAACTTTGATAGCTAACCACATTCCTTACGGCTCAACCATTTTTGTAAAAGATGGCAAGCATATTAAAAAGGGTGATGTTATCTGCCGTTGGGATCCATACAACAACGTAATTATTGCCGAAGTAGCCGGTAAAGTGAAGTTTGAACAAATCATTGAAAACTTAACTTACCGTGATGAAATGGATGACCAGACCGGTCACCGCGAAAAGGTAATTATCGAATCAAAAGATAAAACCAAAATACCTTCGGTTATTATCGAAAGCGGTAAAGACGGAAAAGTTTACAACTTCCCGGTAGGCGCCCACATTGTGGTTGACAACGGTGAGCAAGTTAAACAAGGCCAGATTATTGCCAAGATACCGAGAGTAATGGGTAAGGTGAAGGATATCACAGGGGGCCTTCCGCGTGTTACCGAGTTGTTCGAGGCCCGTAACCCAAGTAACCCTGCTACCGTTGCCGAAATTGACGGTGTAGTTAAATTTGGTGGCGTTAAGAGAGGTAACCGCGAAATCATTGTTGAATCGCGCGATGGTGAAATAACCAAATACCTGGTGCCATTATCCAAACACATCCTTGTTCAGGAACAGGATTTCGTTCGCGCAGGTACACCGCTTTCAGATGGTGCTACTACGCCAACCGACATTCTGCATATTAAAGGGCCATTCGCTGTTCAGGAATACTTAGTGAACGAAATTCAGGAAGTATACCGTTTACAGGGTATCAAAATCAACGATAAACACATTGAGGTGATTGTTCGCCAGATGATGGGTAAGATGATTATTGACGACCCGGGCGATACTAAATTACTGGAAGGCGAATCAGTTGAAAAATTTGAATTGCTTACCATTAACGACGAAATGTATGATAAGAAAGTAATTACAGAATCGCATGATTCAGCCAACTTAAAAGCCGGACAGATAGTAAGCCTGCGTAACATACGCGAGGAAAACTCTATCCTGAGAAGAGCTGATAAGACGCTGGTTGAATTCCGCGACGCAATCCCTGCCACTGCTTCACCGCAACTGCAAGGTATTACCCGCGCATCGCTCTCTACTTACTCATGGATATCAGCCGCTTCGTTCCAGGAAACTACCAAGGTGCTAAGCACTGCATCTATCAATGCAAAACAGGATTACCTGGCAGGTTTGAAAGAAAACGTAATCGTAGGCCACCGCATACCAGCCGGCACCGGTTTACGCAGATTGAGAAACCTGATAGTAGTAAACAAAGAAGAACTGGAACGCGCCGAACGCAAACAGGAAAGCGGTGTGGAACTGTTAGGATAATATAGTTCGGCTACGCTCACTATGACAGCGTAACGTTCACTATAACAAACACAAAGCCCTTGCAGCAATTGCAGGGGCTTTTTTTATTTACGGCCACCTCTAAAAATAAGCGTCGTTGCGACAAAACAATCCCGAAGCATGAAAGGCAGCTCTATTAAACCTAAGATTCAATCCTTGACATAAAAAGTTCCCCGGTTGGTTTTCGACACGCTTAGCAAGAACAGCTTTGTAAAGGAACTCCGAAAAGACAAATTAATTATCTTTGTAAATATGGCTGTAAACAATTTGCTTGATACGAGTACAGTAAGTCTAAGCGACATTATTGGTAATGGAAAAACATACAAAGTTCCCTCCTACCAACGGGACTATTCATGGAAGTTTGATAATTGGGAAGATCTTTGGTCCGACATTCAAGCAATTTTGGATGGTGAGCGGGTTCATTATATGGGTTCAATAGTCTTGCAAAATAAAGGGGACAAAAAATATAGCGTAATAGATGGACAGCAAAGATTAGCCACATTGACCCTAATTGTATTAGCCATAATCAAAGTAATTCAAAACCTGGCAGATAGAAATATTGATAGAGAAAACAATATAAAGCGCATCGAACTTCTTAAAGCAAAATTTATTGGGGATAGAGATCCAGGCTCCCTGACATATTCGGCAAAATTAGAGTTGAATGAGAATAATAATAGTTTTTTCCAATCTCATCTGTTAGTATTTCGTCCCCCAATTAACGAGAAGACTCTCGGTGATTCTGATAAGTTATTGTGGCAGGCATACAACTTCTTTTTGCTAAAAATGACACAATATTTTGCAACCATGGAAAACGGAGAGCTGATAACCAATTTTCTAAATAAACAAATTGCCGAAAAGCTCAAATTTATTCAAATCGTTGTGGATGATGAATTGAGTGCGTACACGGTTTTCGAAACTTTAAATTATAGAGGTGAAAGGTTAACTGTTTCAGATTTATTAAAGAATTTTTTATTCTCATTGGCAACCCAGGCAGATTTGGTCCATATTAAAGACAAATGGAAAAGAACTGTAGACACCATTGGGCTTGATATGTTCCCGGTTTTTTTAAGACATTATTGGATATCTAAAAATAAACTTACTTCCGAAAAACATTTGTTCAAGTCTTTGAAAGAAAGCGTCCAAAGTTCCCCCCAGGTTATTGAGTTACTGGATGACCTTGAAAGAAACGCACAGTTGTACAATGCTTTAACAAGTTCCAATGACAAAATATGGACAGGACAGCGAGAGGTAGTAAAACGAATTAAGGAGATGGAATTATTTAAAGAAAAGCAGGCTTTGCCTATTCTTTTGACTTGCTATAATAATTTAGCACCCGAAGAATTCACAAAAGTTTTAAGGGTTGTTACGGTAATAACATTTAGATATACAATAATAGGAGGTCTTCACACTAACTTAAAAGAGGAAGTATATAATAAGGCCGCTATAAAAATTACAAATGGCGAATTAACTACTGCTTCTTCGATAGCGAAAGAAGTTAAGGCGTTATATACCAGTGACAAGGATTTTAAGAATGACTTTTCTACTACGATTATCAGTACAAAGAGACAAAAGAGGTTGATTCGATATATCCTTTTTGAGATTGAAAACCATCTAAGCCACTTAGATTCAAGTTTTGAAGAAAATCCAGCTACAATTGAACATATCTTGCCTGAGAATGCGGGTGATGATTGGGCAGTGAGTTTTCCTCTTTCTATTCAGGATTCATTTGTTTACAGGTTAGGAAATTATACCCTTTTAGAGGATGATAAAAACCGGGAATGCTCAACCAGGAGTTTCAATGATAAAAAGACAATTTATATGACCAGCCAGTATATAATGACCCAACAAGTAACAGCAAACGAGTGGACTCCAAATACCTTAGACCTGAGGCAAAATAAGTTTGCTGACCACGCCAGTGCCATTTGGAGATTGCCATATTTTGATCAGCAATAAACTCCTCAATTCTCCCCAAAAAATAATCCCCTTTCCCCTTTGAAAATCCGATAAAAATATCGTAATTTTGTAACAGAATTTACAGCGCAAACAGGCGCATTTTTGGTAACTATTTAGCCGCCTTTTACAGGGTGGTTTTGCTCTTACAAAGTTTATTGGTTTTTATGTCGCCTGCGTTGTTGCAGGCCGCGCGTTTTTAGTTAGTCTCCTTCTTCTTTAACCCTCGTGGGACTTGTGGGACACCGGTGACGTACAAACCGGTCCCACTGGTCGCAACTGTCCCAAAACCCAAGCCGTTACGGCACAATAAATAACCATCCCACTTACTGCGTTTTCCCTCACCCCCAAAATAAATACACATGCAACAAAACCCTTCCACAAAATTGCCTGAAAACATTACCCTGCAGGATATGATTGATGCAGGTAACATTAACCCCAATTACAAACCCACCCCACCTTGCGCTGAAACCGGCAGCGATTTGTTGGAAACAAAATCTGCCAACCAGTGGATAGAAGAAGCCAAACTGCAACCCATACCGTTAATGTTGTTCAGCGAGTTTTGGTACGAGCGTGAGGTAACGTTTCTGTTTTCATCAACCAACCTGGGCAAAAGCATACTGGCCGTGCAGATTGCCGATAGCATCAGCCGTGGTGTGCCTATTGAAGGATTTACGCTGGAAGCCCCTGCGCAACCGGTGCTGTATTGCGACTTTGAAATAAGCAGCAAGCAATTTGAAAAGCGCTACAGCATTAACTGGGAAGGCCATTACAGCTTTAGCCCTAACCTGATGCGCTCGGTTATTAAAACACGTAATCTTGCCAAAAGCGGCATGCCCCGCGAACTGGTTATTAAATCAGAAATAAGAAAAGAGCTGCTTAAATACGGTATCAAAGTTTTAATTATTGATAACCTTACTTACCTGAGCAGTAAAACTGAAATTGGCGATGAAGCTACGGCATTGATGCACGAGATGAACGACCTGGCGGCCGAATTGAATCTGTCGGTGCTGGTTCTTTCTCACACACCAAAACGGCCTACTTCGCAAGCCNNATATAGGGGCCCTGAAGGGCAGCAGCAACCTTGCTGACCTTTGCGACGCGGCCTTTGCCATTAACCGCAGCGGTTGCGATAAAAACATGCGCTATATTAAGCAGGTTAAACAACGCAGTTGCGATGAAATGTACGGAGAAGATAATGTGTGCGTGGTAAACCTTGAAAAGCCCGGCAACATGTTGAATTTTAAGCTGATTAATCATACGCCGGAATACCTGCACCTGCGGCGTGCTACGGATGACGAAAAGGCCGTTACCGACAACGATATTATTGACATGCACAATGGCGGTTTAAGCCTGAGGCAGATAGGCAGTAAACTTGGTATAAACCACATGTCGGTTAAAAAAGTAGTAGACAAATACAAAGCCGCAAATCAGGTGTAAAATCTGTAACCCTTGTTGCCTCCGTATGTAAAATATACAACGTAAACATTCAGGCTCATTTCAAATTGGTATATAGTAATATGTGTTGACGCACGTAATATTATGTAGTAGGACCTTCCATTTAATTTTTCAGCATGTATATCCTTTTTCTGAAGCGGATACACTGTATATGTAATATACGAAGGCAACACCCCAAACAAAATTTACACTTTTCAGGTGTTCAAGTGTTCAGGTGCGCACGTATTCAGGTATTCAAGCGCTGTTGTAAGCGTTACGGATTAACATGAATCAAACGACGTATGCATAAATCTTTTTTGCATTAAATGTTTACCTCTTCACCTGATATTTCCACAGCTGCATTAAACATAAACACCCTCCCCACCTAAACACCTGAACACCTGAACACATTAATACATTAACACCTTAAACCAAAAACCAAATCACATGAACCACCACCGCTACACCCTGCAAAAATACAATGGCCCTGCCACCCGCCACCGGTGCCCGGCCTGCAAGGAAAACAAAACATTTACTTATTATATTGATACAGAAACAAATGACCCACTGCACTCGTCGGTAGGGCGTTGCAACCGCGAGGTAAAGTGCGGCTACCATTTTAAACCCCGCGATTTCTTTTTAACCAATCCGCAGGTAAAAGATTATGCATCGTTGTGGCAAATTACCAAGCCGGTGGTAGCGCCTTTAAAGCAGCCTTCGTTTATTGATAAAATGCACTTTGATGCCAGCATGAAGGGCTACCAACACAATAACTTTATAACCTTTTTAACCCGCACCTTTGGAAAAGAGATAACCGGCGAACTTATTTTCAGGTACGGCATTGGCACCAGTAGCCACTGGCCCGGTGCAACGGTGTTTTGGCAGATAGATACCTGCGGTAAACTGCGCACCGGTAAAATAATGTTATACAACCCCGAAACCGGTAAGCGCGTACGCCAGCCGTTTAACCACATCAGCTGGATGCACACACGACTTAACAAGCATGATTTTGAATTAAAGCAATGCTTTTTTGGTGAACACCTGTTGTGCGACACCCAAAAAACAATAGGTATTGTTGAAAGCGAAAAAACGGCCGTTATTGCCAGTGCATATTATCCGCACCGTATCTGGCTGGCATCCGGAAGCCTCAGCAATCTTACCCGGCAGAAATTTGAAGTGCTGCGCGGCCGCAACGTGGTGCTATACCCCGATGTAAACGGCTTTATCAAATGGTATGATAAATTGAATGAGTTGTACGATATCGCCAATGTATCTATCAACGAAATGCTTGAATACAAAGCCAGCGACGACGACTTTAAAAACGGCCTCGACCTGGCTGATTACCTGCTGCGGTTTGATTACCAGTGGTTTAAAAAGCGGGCCGAAGGCAGTTTAATTTATTGAGCTAAGAAGCTGTTTAAAATTAANNTAATTTTAAACAGCTTCTAAGCTATGTAGAAATGACTATCCTTCAAAATTATGTTGTATGAAAAAAGTAAATCAAATCCTGCTTGTTGATGATAACCCGGCAGATAACGAATTTCATACACTGGTTATTGAAAAAGCAAAGATTACCGATAAGCTTATGTGTATACCTTCCAGCAGGAAAGCGCTGGAATACCTGAGAAACAGTATTACCACCAAAGACAATGCCGGCGCCCGGGTGCCCGACCTGCTTTTTCTGGACCTTAATATGCCCGCCATGAACGGCTTTGAGTTTCTGGAACAGCTAAGAATTATACCCGACCCATATAAGCGAAAAGGTAAATTGAGAATATTTATCCTTACCGGCTCGCTTAACCCCGATGACTTTAAATTAGCCATGGAAAAATATGGCGATGTTATAACCGGCTTCCGTTTAAAGCCCCTGATGGATACCATTTTTACAGATATTGTGGAGCATTATTTCTGAAAGGACGGTCCCGTTTCCGCAGTGCTATGTCATTAAGTTAAACCGAAGCTCAGTTCCTTTTGCGCTCTGCTACCTCCCGGCCTCCTCCTCCCGATAGCTATC
>PMXD01000312.1:12091-23075 GCA_003165895.1 Bacteroidota bacterium
AGGAGCCGCCTTGACACTGTAAGCATATCCGGCACATTATAACGTGGGCCGAGACGTAACAATAGCAATGGTTACAGGTGCTTTTTGCTACAGTTAGGTTGACGCACATGCGATAGCTATCGGGAGGAGGAGCAGCCACGCAGCAAAAAGAACAACTTTGCAGGAGTGGTTGTATTTTGTATTTCCGGGTAGAGGTTCTCCCGTTTCGGAGCTAGAGGGTTGCATGGATGTATTTCCTTAACTTAACTTCCGTCTTCGTTTCTGGACCCTGCGGTGACCTTCATAAATAATTTCCCGATTCTCACCATTCCCTACATACAATCTCAACTATCTTTAATTACTTTTAAAACCTGATTAGCAAATAAATATCGCCCATGAAAGGTAAGGACATACGCTGGCAGCAGCGCTTTAATAATTATTTAAAGGCACTGGCACAGTTGCAGAAGTTTATTGATAAAGGTGAAGACATGAATGAGCTGGAAGAACAGGGCATGATTAAATCTTTTGAATACACATACGAATTGGCCTGGAATACCATCAAAGACTTTTACGAAGGCCAGGGCGAAAATGATATTCAGGGAAGCCGCGACGCCATTCAACTGGCTTTTAAAAGAGGATTAATAGCTGATGGTGAAACCTGGATGGAAATGCTAAAGGACAGAAACCGCACGAGCCACACTTACAACCGCAAAACTGCCGATGAAATAGCTGAAAATATTTTAAACAGGTATTACCCTGTTTACATAGAACTTAAAAATACGTTCGAAAAAATGGATATTGTAAAATGAACTACGGGCTTAAAGAAAATACTATTCAAAAAATACAAGAGGTGCTGGCGGCCTTTCCTGAGGTAAGTGTTGCTGTAATATACGGTTCAAGGGCCAAAGGAAATTACAAGCCCGGCTCTGATATTGATTTAACCTTAAAAGGAAATAACCTGAACCTGTCCATCGCAAACAAAATCAGCCTCGCCTTAGATGACCTTTATCTGCCATATACATTTGATTTATCCATATACAATCATATTGATAATCCTGAACTGATTGAACACATTAACCGCATCGGTATTACATTTTATGAAAAGAAGACCGCCTGAAATGCTATAACCATAGACCGTCTCCGCAGGGTCTCCGCTTCGGAATCCTGCGGTTATGCCGGATAGACCGCAGGGTCCTGAAACAGAGATCCTGCGGGGACCTTCCGAACAGTCGCCCAACAAGCACTTTAAGCCAGGGATCAGGAAAAGAAGGAAAGGCTTTAGCCGTTAATGTATTTAGGTAATCATGTGGATAGCCATTAAAAAAAGTGCCAGCTTTTAGTAATAAAGTTGCCACCATAATAATGGCAGCACTTTACCTATATAATTCTTCAATAATCAGCATTTTTTCATGTTATTATTATTCAGGCGCTACATTTCAATGGTCCCGCATGTTTTCATTTGCCCATTTTTATAGTCAACAGGCTATTAGTATATTCGGGGCAAATACCGGCCCCATGAAAAAACTGTACCCCTTGCTTTCTGCTTTACTGCTAAGTTGCTTTGTCTTTGCACAAAACAACGTAGGCATAGGCACCCCAACACCCGACCCTACCTCCATCCTGGACCTCACTTCAACCAGCCAGGGCTTTCTGGCCCCGCGCTTAACCACTACGCAGCGCCTGGCCATTGCTAATCCGGCACCGGGCCTGCTGGTTTACGATACTAATATTAGCTGCTATTTTTCTTTCAATGGCACCTGGACATCACTATGCCAACCTGCCAGCGCTATTTGCCCGGCAGCCGCTAATGGCTATATAAGCATGTTTATCTCCGATTCAACCCTTTGCAATTCATTGCTCTTTCAAAGTGGTAGTAACGTAGGGGTAAATACTATCAACCCCGCTGTTTCATTTCAGGATAATGCAACGGATGCACTGGGCCTGCCCGCCGGCACAACTGCACAGCAGCCTGCCGGTGCGCCCACCGGTGCTGTAAGGTTCAACACTACAACAGGCAGCGTTGAGGTTTACACCGGCGCCTGCTGGCAAAATATAAACACCCCTCCTATCGGGGCTACCTACATGCAGTGGTTTAATGCCCTTGACCCTAATACGCTTTATCCCTGCACGCAATGGGTATCATCTGACCTGCAAAACGGCGAGTTTATCCGTGCCGCAGGAGGTAACTCCAACATACCGTCAGGCGGCCCTTTAACCGGCACCCTGCAGGCCCAGCAACTATTAGACCATACACACTCTGCTACCATCACTATTGACAGCGCCGGCCCTTTTGTAACCGACAGCGCCGGCCTGCATTTCCACGACTGGGGCGGTTGGTGGAGTAATGATGATTCAAGAGATTATGCCACAACCAATGGCAACGGCGATGGCACCAGTAACACCAACAGCGATGGGTCTTTTTACTGGGGCGGAAATCCTGCCATAACGCTTAATCCTAACTCAGCTTATTACGCCGGCACAACGGTAATAGCGGGTGCGCATAACCATGGCGGCAGCACCGGTGCCGTAAATACCGCTAATCCTGTATGGATCCCCTATGACGATAATCTGAGTACCGATGCCGGCAGCAGTGGCTTTAGCAACAGTGATGCCACAACCTGCGGCAATGGCTGGAACGGAGAATTTACCTGCGGAAATTTTATGGGCCAGTTAAGCGATGCATGCATGGCCCATACCCATATTATTAATACCGATGGCGCGCACACTCACGAAGTTGATTTTTACGCCCATCGCCACTTTTTAAAACAGCGCCCAACCTCATCTGATGGTATGCATGTGCACACAGTTCCCGAACACACACATACAGGCACTGCAACCGTAGGTAACGTAAACAGCGGCAGTGCGGGCCCCGAAAACCGCCCGGCCAACGTAGCGGTTATTTTCTGGAGGAGGACGAACTGAGAGAATGTGTTCAGGTGTTCAGGTGTTCAAGTGTTCAGGTGTTCAGGTGCGCAAGCGTCAACATATAAATTTACCGCATAACAATAATTTCAACCTGAACACGTGAACACCTGAACACTTGAACACTTTAAAACAACAACCCATTATGAAAAAAATCCTGATATTTATTACCGCGCTGCTTATCGCGCTTATAGGCGTTTTAGTTTTTAACACGCTTAGCTTAAAGTCGAAACAGCTGGTATCTGCCAATGGCGTGCCTCTTCAATTACCGGTTGACCAAAATGCTGTTGAGCACCTGAGCCAGGCAATTCAGATAAATACCATCTCGTTTGCCGATTCAATAAAAATGGCCGAAGCGCAACCGCGTTTTGATTCGTTTATCCGGTTCATGAAAAGCACTTACCCCCTGGTATTTACCTCGCTGGAGGATACTATTATTAATGGCCGCAACATTTTACTGGAGTGGAAAGGATCTGATGCGTCCCTCCCACCTGCAATTTTATATGCACACATGGATGTAGTGCCCATTGAACAAAATACGATAGCGCAATGGAAGCATGCCCCTTTTAGCGGCGACGTTGCTGATGGATACATTTGGGGAAGAGGAGCATTGGATGATAAAGGAAGCCTTATATCCATTTTTGAAGCCCTTACACGCTGTTTGCAAAAAGGCCTTAAACCGCAGCAGAGTATTTACATTGCCAGTGGCAGCGACGAGGAAGTGGGTGGCAACACCGGTGCCGAAGCCATAGCACAATATTGCAGAGAGAACAAACTGCATTTTGGTTTTTATGAAGACGAGGGCCTGATGGTAACCCAAGGTGTGGTGCCCAATATGAAAAAAGATGTTGCCCTGATTGGTACTGCGGAGAAAGGCTACATTACCGTTGAACTGATGGTTAATATGCCCGGTGGCCACAGCAGCAAACCGCAAAAACAAACCGCGCTTGATGTGTTGGTTAAAGCAGTAAAGAAAGTGCATGATAAGCCCTTCGAAAAAATGCTGAGCCCCTCAACCGATGGTTTTATTGATTACCTGGCTTCTGAAATGCCAGGGCCCTTAAAAGTGATATTTGCCAATAAGTGGTTGTTTAAAGGCCTTATACTTTCGGAATATGAAAAAACCGACGCCGGCAATGCCCTGGTGCGCACCACCGGTGTTACCACGGTAATGAACGCCGGTTTGCAGGATAACGTTATACCCACCCAAGTAAGCGCTAAAATAAATTTCAGAATATTACCCGGTCAAACCACCCAGCAGGTAGAGGAAAAGGTGAAAGAGATTATTGCTGATAACCGGGTGCATATTATCCCCGGCGAAAAGGTTGAGCCTTCGCAATCTACCCCGGCAAATTCATGGGGGTTCAAACTTCTGCAAAAAACATCGGCTGAAGTTTTTCCGGATGCTGTTGTTGCACCAGCTTTAATGATAGGCAGCACCGATTCCAAGCACTTTACGGGGCTTACTGATGAAACCTACCGCTTCTTCCCTACCCGCATGGATAACGAGGCCATAGGCAGCTTTCACGGCATTAACGAGCGTATTAAAATTCCTTATTTTATGGAAACCATCCGCTTTTACGAAACCCTGCTTAACAACATGCAGACATTTTCTGCCGAAAACAGAAAATAATCTTCAACTTNNTCAACTTAGTGCCCTGTGCGGCACGCAAAACCAGCCGCTTAAAAACAACCATTATGGAAGAAATTAAAAACGAACAGCAGATAAATATTGAATTGCCTGAAGACCAGGCCGAGGGTATCTATTCTAACCTCGCCATCATATCTCACTCACCACAGGAATTTGTTATTGATTTTATACGGGTTATGCCGGGCTTGCCAAAAGCAAAAGTAAAAGCCAGGGTAGTTGTTACCCCCGAACATGCCAAACGCCTGATGAAAGCCCTGCTTGATAACGTAAAAAAATACGAGCAGCAATTTGGGCCCATTAACGACAAAGAACAACCGATGATGCCTATGAACTTCGGGCCTACTGCGCAGGCATGATAATACATTATAGAACGCTGATTTNNTAATAAATCAGCGTTCTATTGTAGTTCCTCCAACTGCCGCAGGTAATCGTATTGGATATCCTCATGTAAGGTGCCCAGCACTTTTTTAATCTTCTTTATTTGACCCAGGTAAAGGTTAGTAAGTGCAGTGCTTTGTTCAAAAGGTATTTTTGATGCTTTTAACGTAGTGCAAAAGAAAAGCAACAACTGCACCTCAGCAATTTTAGCGCCGGTGTATTGAATATGCTTATTGGTGCGGCGCAAAATTTTGCGCACGCTCTTTTTTACCAGGTAAAGACTGTTGGTTTTGGGTATCTCGCCAAACTGCCCCGCTATTTCATTTTCAACACCTTTAATAAAGGCAGGCTCATCGTGCCCTTCAAACAGCAGGTAGGTAAGCAGTTCTTTATTTTCCTTTTTAAACTTACTTAGCCTCAGGCACAATTCAACCAGCTCCCCGGCTTTAAGCGCGCTTAGTTCATTTTTTATTTCATGCACGGTGGCGGCTTTCATATGCGGTTCTTTTTCTTTAAAGGTTCAAGCAGGTGGTCCAGTCCGTTTAATTTTATTACATACATGGTTTCAAGCAAAACGCCCAGTTTACCCGGCGGAAATCCCTTGCGCTGAAACCACTCCAGGTACGATACCGGTAAATTACACAGTACCCTGTCTTTAAACCTGCCAAACGGCATTTTCATGGTTACCAGTTGCAATAATATTTCGGGGTCGGGCTTCGCATCAATCGGTTCCATCAGTCAAAATCCGATATTTTAAGGTGCGCAATAAAATACCGCTTTTCGCTGTGGTAAGGACAGTTTACCGAGTTATTGTCTTTATCATAATTATCAAAATAGGCATCCTCGAAGGTTAGTACCTGCCAAACGTAAAACCGGTTGTTTATATTCTTTACGTCTGAAAAATCCTTCCGGGTAGCATAAGTAATATTATTGCCAAACGTTAGCGCCGCATTGGCCGAATCTCCCTGTATTACCCAACCAGGAAAACTTTCGCGCATGCCTGATATAAGTGGTATTTCCTGTGGCTTCAGTTTTTTTACCGAAAACTTAGTAGTTGGTAATATTTTATAACATCCACGGAACAGGTACGACCTGGCCGGTAACAAGGTAGCAGGTTCTTCAACCAAACCATTTTCAGCACCCTCGTATCCCGATAAAATATACGGAGCAAATAATTTATACCAGTCTGCCGGTGTTTTATAAATATCGGTTGCCGCCGAAAGGTTTGCCCCTTCTTTATAAACCGGGTAGTAACTTTCGGTAACCTTCTGGTCGGAGTATGCAGATTTGGTCCAATCTATATATACCGGTGTATGCGATTTATTTAAAACCATAAATGCCATTACCCCGCCATCTGCCCAAAAGGTATAAATAACATCTAACGAATCGCCTTTGTATTTATAAAATTCATCTGTTTTAATAATATCGCTGGTAACAGGGGCGATGTAAATCACCTGGGCATAATAAACCGGCCCTGTGGCAAAAGCAAACAGGCCAATAAGTGTAAATAGCAGCTTCATAATTGAGTATAGGTAATGCCAGGTAAGTCCATTACCCGGCATTACTTCTCCGCTAAATTATCTTTTTCTTTTTATTGTGCTTACATGCCCTCAAAGGTTTAGCCTGTACCGCCAGCCTATGGCTACGGTTTGGACACATCTTTAAGAACAGGCTGTGCGCAGTTAGACAGTCGCCCCAGAGGGGCCGTCTGTTTATAGCTGACCATATTGGCTTAATAGTTGCGCACCTTAGGTGCCGCCTGTGAGAATCTGCCATATAGGAATTGTCTGAATACAACAGGCGGCATCTACGATGCGCAACGGATGCTGATGTATTTACTATAAACAGACGGCCCCTCTGGGGCGAAATACAGATTCCGACAGAAGCTAAATGAAGGAGTGCCCGATAAAAGATGTGTCCAAACCGTAGCAGCCTATGGCCTGTACATTAAAAACCGGGCTCCGGTTAACGGAGGCCCGGTCAGGATTGAGATTTAAGAAATCCCAATTCCACCATTCCCGAACTTAATGATAAGGGGGCTTATATAAGTCCGCAACTTTGTGCCGCATAAACCACTACTACCATATTTTTTGCGCCGCTCTTTTTTATCATATTACGGCGGTAGGTTTCAACCGTATTTTCCGACATATCCATTGCTTTTGCAATTTCGCGGCTCGACAGGCCTTCTTTTATAAGGTGTAGCACTTCTAATTCCCTTTGGGTGAAATCGAGTTTTTCTTTGGTGATGCTCATATATGGGTTGTTTTGTAAAACGAATGTAGGTTGGGGTATTTTCAAAGCGAAACCATTTTAGTGCTCATTATTAATAGTCTGATTTAAAAACCGGAAGCCGGAAATAGCCTCAAACATAGTCTGGATAAAGGTTTCAGAACATTCACAACTACATAAAAAATGCACCTTATTTTTACGGAAAACCGGGTAGAGGATGGCCCCACAAGATTGGTTTACAGCAGTCTCTGGATATGAAACTCCCGCATAGGTAGTTGACTGTTTAAGAGCACCTTGCAAATAATGTAAAATAGTATTACCTACGTTTCAGGATAAATTTCAAATACCCGATGACTCCTTCTACTAACCTATTCGATATTATACATTCGCTGACAGGTAGTGAAAAGCGTTATTTTAAGATTTTCAGTTCTACCCATATTATCGGCTTCAAAAACAATTACGAAAAACTGTTTGACGCTTATTGCGATTTGGCCGCCGATAAACCCTATGATGAGGCAGCCTTTAAAAAAAAGCTGGCCGCCAAACCGTGGAGCAAAAATTTGACTATTGAAAAGAAATTTCTGGAAGATACCCTGATGAAAGCCATGAGGGCCTATAACGCCGAAAAATCGGGCGAAGGGGCACTAAACGATACCATTGCCAACGTGCATTTTCTGTATAACAAAGGACTGGTAAATACGGCCATGAAAGAACTGAAAAAAGGAATTGCATTAGCCGGGGAATTGGAAAACCTGCCCGGCCTGATAACCCTTTACCAGTTAAAACTTAACCTTACCCGTATTACCCAAACCCCTTCCGACATTAAAGGTGCCGATAAAGACCTGGAAGCCGAAACCCGCATTTTAAATATGCTGGATGCCGAAAGAAGGGTGGTGCACGCCCGCCGGAAAATTTATAACCAGAATATTAGCGGCCAACTTCGAAAAAATATAACCGGGGCCAAATCAACAATACAACAGCTTGAAATGATCGAACCTAGCTTGCTTACTTACAAAGCCCGCATGAGTCTTTTCTTTTCAAGGGCTATGGTAGCCGAAAAAGAAGGCCTTTATGAAGATGCCATGAAGCAGTACGAACAAGCCAATGCCATCTGGAAGAAAAATGAATTAAAACTGCATGAGTCATATTCCAATTTGAGGGCCATACTAACGAACTACATTACCTGTGCCTATTTTGCTGAAAGGTTGGATGTTTTTCCCGCCATCATTGAGCAGATTGAAAGTTTACCTACCGAAAATATCAGCGATATGGCAGATGCATTTGCTGTAGCTAAAGGTTTCAGGCTTATTTACCTGTTAAATACAGCGGATAAAACTGGGTCTGAAAAACTGATTAAAGAAATTGAGCAAGGACTTAATGCTTTTGAGACACAACTACCTAAAAGACATATTCTAGACATAAACACCAATGTTTGTTTCCTGTTATTTCAAACACAAAATTATCGAAAATTGGTTGATGCCTTAAATAAGGTTTTTGTTGTGATTGGCCGGGACGAAAAAATGCACCAACAGCTTCGCGAATTAAAGTTCCTGGAGATTATGGCCCATTTTAGTTTGAAAAATTACGACCTTCTGGAATATCAACTGCGCAATACAGAACGCTGGTTAAAAGAACATAAACTGAACGAAGGCTTTACCGAAATATTAATTAAGTCTTTCCCTGCTATGCGGGCTGAGCCACAATTTTCAACCATAAAAAAAGAGCTTTCAACGCTTGCATGCCCTGACAATTTACAAACGCTGAAAGCCCTGGTTTTAGATTGGATGGCAACAAATCCACCATCTAATAAAATTACTTCGATGAAGAAGGTTTCGTTGCGTGCAAATCAACTTGGGTAACATACCCAATCAACAAAGATTGCCCGGCACCGCTCTGATTGAAATATACAATATCAGTAACTGTGCAAATACAGGTGTCACCTGTTGCTTTACTGGTATAATGCAAATAACCCTTTGAAGAATAAATATAACCAGTCGACATATTAAACGGCCCGGCGCAAACAGCGGTTACCGTATCTGTGTTTACCGATTGGGTTGAAGATACCTGGCTGGTAGTTGTTCCGTTATGAATTACCGAAGAAGTATTAGTAGCGCTGTAAGCTGCACTTTGCGCGGTCATTGTTAGTGTAGGCGGGCTTGTGGTAGTATCAACCACCAAACTGTTTACCCCGTAATAGGCAAAGTAGTAATTACTGCCCTCATGTACCAGTTTAAACAGCAATTTAGGCAATAGAGTGTCTTGTAATGAAGCGCCGGTGCTGATAGTTAACGGGGCAGCGGGCCTGGGGTTACATGAAGATAAAAATGCAGCAGTAATAACTGCCAAAATCAGAATGTAGTTTTTGCTTTTCATATTTTCTATGGGTTTAGGGTTTAGTTTACTATAAACTTAGTATTTGGGCAACTTGTTAACTCCGGGGGTTTTAAACATATACGGAAAACCGGGTAGTCATTTTTTGCGTTTTTTTCATCGCTTTTTCTGCCTTCTAAAATAATATTTTGCGCTAATCCGGGTCCAATAGTCCATCCTGAAATCATTTACTGAAGCCACTTTCAGCCATATATATAACATTCAAATGCAGTCATTAAAGCATATTTTTAGTCGTTAAATTGATATAAAAAGTGGACAGGTGTTTACAAGCCCCGGTATCATTCATTATAGCCTTATAAATACGGGCCATCCAGCGCCTCAAAAATGAAACGGTTAGTGGCAAATATTACAACAGTAAAAGCATTTACGGAAAACCGGGTAGACCTCCATGGCCATTTTTACGTCATTGTATTAGCACCCCGGGAGGGAATTTTAAAGCATCTTTTCATTACTTCACAAAGTAGCCAAAACCCGCATCTGAAGCAGGTTACAGCTACTTTTTATTTTAAAAATGTAAATCAGACTCTTAATAATGAGCACTAAATTGGTAAGGGATTTAACCGCCGGCTGTCTATTTTTACCGTAACAAAACAAACAGCAATTAAATATTTCATAAACCTCTTAATAAACAATATGGAACTGGCACGATTTGGAAACTGGTCTGTAACTACCTATAAAATTGAATGGAAGGGCGATAACCGGATTGAATTCGCCGTTTCTATTCCCAACATTGTAAATACCGGTTCGCATAAAAACTGCATCTTTTACCAGTGGCTGATTGAAATAGCCGCCGACATCAGGTTTAGTGAGGAAGATATTTACTGCCTTAACACGGCCTTCTTTTATGCCCTGGATAACTTTAGAAGGGAAATTGAAATTCCGGCGCATGCTTTGCTGGCGGAAACCTTAAAAGAGCAGCAGGTAATGCTTAGCGGGCGAAAGCAGAAGTGTATGATGCCTGCTCAGAAATTTGCGGCCGATAACTCAACCTGGTTCGGCAAGCTTTATAAGCTTTAACAGCCACCCAGCCGAATACGGTTCCCCGATGCAATAAGCTTTTAAATCTTAGAAGCTATTAAAAATTACAATTAAATGCAATTTTTAACGCAAAGACGCAAAGTTTGCAAAGATGAATACAGAAGAAATACCTTTAAAATGATTCATTTTGTGTTGCTTTTTGGGGTAGATATTACTTTAATTCCTGTTTTTTAAAAGCTTCTCAGAGGGAACAGGGCAATGTCATTAACTTAACAGACCCGCCTGCTGAAAAGCGACCCCGTGCGACCCCGGATGGGGTAGAAGCTTTATAGCAAATCCATAATCTATAAATATACGGCCCCAGCGGGCAATGCTGTTAAGTTAAGCCGATACACAGTTCTTTTTGAGCTATGCTACCTCCCAGCCTCCGAAACGGAGGAGCATCCACGCAGCAAA
>PMXD01000024.1 GCA_003165895.1 Bacteroidota bacterium
AGTTATTTTGAAAGTTTTCCTTATCTGGATACTTATATTGGCTGCAACGCTCCATCTTTCGAAATAACCACCATAACCGGCAAAAAAATATCGCTGGACAAAATAAGGGATAAGGTTATCGTTTTAAATTTCTGGTACACTTCATGCGCTGCTTGTATACGCGAGTTCAACGCACTCAATAAACTGGTTGACGAATTCTCCTCTCAGCAAGTTGAATTCATTTCCTTTGCGTTGGACGACAAGAGCAAACTGGATACGTTTCTCATTAAGCACCCATTTAAATATGAAGTTGTTGCATCTGCAAAATCTATTGCCGATTTATATCAGGTTGAAGTCGATCCTGTCAGTGTTGTATTGGACAAAAACCACAAAGTGGTTAAGATGTTGCACGGCAGCATGTCAAAACACCCAACCGGTATGGAAAATTATGACCTGATAAAGCCATTTATAGTTGAGGCACTAAATAAATAGGTAGAACTAACCCTATTGTTCAAAATGTTCCGCACGGCCTTCGAACAATGAGGACGAAAATTTATTGCTTAACAAAGCTCATAACAACACTTTGGTTATTTGTACTTATAGAAATAAAGTACATGCCCGGTGAAAGGTAAGCAACCGGAAGGCTGATTTTACCTGTTGCAGGTTGGTATGTTGTATTAATTTCCCTGCCAGCAATATCATAAACAGAGGCGCATATAATACCTTTAAGCCCTTCGCCCCGAATTGTTATCATATCACCTGCAGGGTTTGGATATAGTTCAAAACCGGTATCAGATAAGGTTTGAATGCCCGTACATACAGACACATGTGTAGTACCGGCAAATACCTGATTACCACAGCTATCAGCCACGTAACATCCAACTATAACCGAATCGGTGCTGGTAGCTGTTCCTATTATATAATCTGTAGTTTCATAAGTTGTGTCAAAAGTACTACCACCGTTTGTAGTCCATAAATAATGGTAAGGAGGAATTCCGCAATTAGCTACCGCAGTAATAGTATCGCTTTGGCCGGTGCAAATATGGTCGCTGGTTTGAGTAATGCTGGCGTTAACCGTACAGGCCTCAATGGTCATCTCCCATTTGCTGCCACGGGCGCATAAATAACCGCAAACATCGCCGCATATCGAATCGGTGTTTTTTAGCGTAAAGGGGATATCATAATCAGCACACTGCGGCGGATAGCAGGAAAGAAATTGCGGATAAGTAAAAGTAGCAGGCATGGGCTGCACACCGTTATTGAACCGGAGAGAAGAATCGGTGGTACAAATACCGGTGGTATCGCCTATACCCCGACACGCTAAAAGCTCTACCTGTCCACATTTATCCGCCGAAAGATATTGATTTACCTGACTGAATAAACAATATGGAGCCGGTTCAGGAGGGCTGCCGCACATATTGCTATAAGTGAGATGATATTCTAAGTTTACATAGGTATTCATCAACTGGCTCATTCCAGGCACCGTTACCGACATGTGATAATCACAGTTGCCAAGCGCAACAGAAGTAAAGGCCAGGTTAGCCGAAGGTAACCCGCTGCTTATAAAATTGCCCATAGCCGAATCGCCCGATACAAGGGGATCAATGGTCAGGGGATAAACGTTTTCAGCCCGGTTTAGCCAGCTAACCGGAATAAGCATTTGCAAAATGTAATCATTACCATCTCTGATTAACTTATAAATGCCCTGCATACCCACACTATTTGCATCTATGTAAACAGGCTTGTGGTACGTTGCCAGTATGTGGTGATTGTTATCTTTTAATTCATAGTCGCCCTTAAATTTTTGTTGTTCAAGATGGGCACCGTTTTCCGACTCTTCAAAGGTATAGCCATCGGGTATATTAAAGTGGTCCTCTATAACCATATATCCCTTGTCTACCGGAATCTGCAAGGGCTTTCTTATAATATAATTGGCCTCAATTTCACCGGTGCTGAATATCTGTTGCATATCAATAGCCGGCCACATATTGGTTACTTCCAGGCCCTGTTCGCCAACGGTATAACGGGTGTAATTGCCGGGCTGCGCTATACTCATAGCTTCGGTATTCTCATCAGTATAATAAAGCGTAATATTTTTATTGAATTCAAACTCAAAGCCGCCTAACGTTATTGAAGTGCTTTTTTTGTTTAAATCGCATTTTGCAGGTAAGGGCTGCCATTTTGCGGTATAAACTCCGGGGTGCGTGCTGTCAGGCTCCAGCCTCGGGTCAATAGTCCTCCATATATCTGCCGGATTATTCCTGTAATGAAGCGGAAAGTACGATGATTGGCTAAATGTGTGATAAGAAACATAAGGATCCACAAAAAAGCGGGTGTTTATTGTGCGCTTGTCTATTAATTCAACGCATTCACTGCATTGCGCGTTAAAAGGCAAAATACCATACTCGGGATGTCTTTTTGCCCCAGGCCCCGACAAGGTATCCAAAATAGAAGTAACCCTTTTTTTATCCTGCCCGAAACTAATAAGGTTCGGCTTTTTTACCTGCATGTGCTGGCCATAACCCATTACAAAAAACAAGATAAGGACTAATACGGTGGCCGCTTTTTTCATCTGTGATATAAATATAACATTTTACCAGATGCGCAGAAGGCAATTTGACTGACACAAATCGCAAAAGCAATAAACGGTCGAGTAGGCAAGGGCAT
>PMXD01000091.1 GCA_003165895.1 Bacteroidota bacterium
CACCTTAACACATCTAATAACTGTTTATTGCTTTTACATTTCCTCCGTACCTGATGCGGCTGCCTTGTTTGGGTTGCAGCACCGGTAATTGGGGGGTTACTTCTCCCCTGGCGCAGGCTTGCAGCCAGCCGAGGGCGCTGTATATAGGGTATAGGATGCCACCGGTGCCCATGGCGCGGTCTTTATCTTGCCCGAGGTAGCGGGTTATGCGTAGTTCGGGGATGTTGCGGGGGGCTATGCGTGCGTGTAAATGATAGAGGGCTATGTCTATTACTTTTTGCAGCATTTGCTGGTCGCGGTTATCGCCGGGGGTCCACCAGGTGGTGTTGGTGATGGGGGTGTTTGCGGGTATGGTGTATGGGGTGCCGGTTCCCCAGTAGATGGGGCCGCTGGCAGGGTCATCGGGGAAAATGTTAGTGGCGGGGGTGTGCTGGATAACGCGCACCTGCAACTCTGTTTCGTGGTTGATAAGCACGGTGGGTAACTGGCAGGTGTAGGTCGAATTATTCCAGCATACCTGGTCGCCTTTTTTATAGGTGGCATATAAATCGAATTGGGGGAAGGGAAGGGCGGCGTAATACAAATCGTATTGATTGCCTACTACCGTCCAGCTAGCGGCGTTAAAGGTGCCGGTGGTGCCGTTTACGGTGCACATATAGATAACGGCGTTTTGCAAAGTATAGGCACCGGTGGTATAGGTTTGGGTGGGGTCATAAGTAGGGGCATCTAAATAAACGCGGTCGGCGGCGTTGTATATGGTGCTTGCGTCCCAGGGATTGGTGTCGGTAAATTCGGCCGTGGTGTCGAATTTCTGGGTTAACATGCTTATGGCCTCGGCTTCGGCGGCAAGTTCGGCGGCGCTCATAATATTAGTATTGGCGCTGATTAGCTGCTGCAAATTGCTGTCTTGTATCTGTTTTAGGTAGTCGTTGGGTATTAAATAGCTCATTTGCGGTAATAATTAGGGTGTAAAAATACTAATTATTTTGGTATTTTGAAGTTATTTTGTTAAAATTTTTAGTATTTAGTAAAATACGGGGACGCTAATTTGTTATGATGGTTATGATTAAATGCAAATACATTTTTCGCACGGAGGTTAACAGCCGAGGAATGCGAATACATTTTTCAACCGCAAAGACGCTAAGCGCAAAGATTAATCCCCTTATCGGAATCAGGATTGAATACAGATTTTAGGATAATAATGCAGATAGAATACAAATATATTTAACTTAAAACGGCTTGTAATTAACCATTACGGCATTAGCCGAACCGGCGGGTTCGTTGTGGCCGGCCCAGTGCATCTGGCCAATTATCTGCTGGTCGTTTACTTTGGTGTGTTCGGTAAACTGAAGCATTTCGGCGTCGATGTTCATTATTTCCCAGCCGCGTTGTTTAAAGGATAGAGAGGCATCAGGGCCGGGGATGGTGCTGTGGTTCATGCCTTGTTTCCAGTCTACAAACAGTTGGTTGATTTTTACGCCTATCTGCGCTTTACCGGCATCGTAATCGTAGCGCAGATCTACACTGTTATTCCATTGTATCATCCAGTGGTCTTTGTCCATAACCAGGGTAAAAGATTTTATGCCCACTACGGCTTTTTTGTAACCGGCATCGAGGGTGCCTTCAATAAAATCGCGGAGGGGTGGTTGTTTTAACTGCACTTCTTTATTCCACGGGTGGCCGGTGGTAAACAGTTGCTAGCTTGCGGCACATTTTTTGTCTTCAAACCCTGCTATCAGATAAAAAACTTTTAGCTTATAACTTACTTTATGGTTTAGCAGGCAGCACTCGGGCGTGGTGCAATTTAGCACGGCTCCGGCACGTATAATAAGGCGCAGCTTTACAAATCCGGTCGAAGGGGATGGCACCTGTATGGCATCGGCCACGATTAAATAAAGGGCCTGCGGTTTTTCGGCTTCGCTGTTGTATGCCTGTAAATCGAAACCGTTGAGCAGGGTGATATATTCGCGTTTGTTATCCATCCATTTGGGGGCCAGCAGGTAAACGGTGTCAAAAACAAGGATGAGGGGATCTTTATGGCCGAGCAATAAAACGGAATCCCGCCTTGCAAAAACACGGCATCGGTAGTGGCCATGGTTGAGTAATAGAATGTATCGTATGTATTATCGGGACCGGTACCGGTGGCGCTGGTATGGGTGGAAAAAACAGAATCATTAAACAGCTGCACATAATCGCCTATACGGTTGCAGCGGTGGTTGTAGGTTCAGCTGTGGTCGAAGCCTCGCCAGATTACGGCGCGGTTGTAGGGGTGGATTTTTTGGGCAAATATCGTTTGGGAGGTTGCGAGTAGCAAGATTATAGCGTATATGTTTTTGACGGGCATGTAAAATTGTTTGGGCGAATTTAGAATTAACCCCAATAACGTATAGTGCCATATTATATTAAATGGCGCAGCCGCAAATAACTGCAGCTGCGCCATTAGTTGGTAACCGCTTCATTTTTCGCGGCTACGTACAGTATCAATATGCTAAAAAATCGGCCGAAACCTATTCCCCCGCTAAGGTTACACGCGCTTTGTATTGCGGAGTACCCGGTTTATAATCGTGCGAACACCAGGATACATCTTTAGCCAGCGAAAAAGTGGTAGGTTTATTTCCATCCTCTTTTTGCCTTTGGTTCCATGAGTACCTTGCGCGGTATTGTTCGTAAAGACGTAAAAACTCAGCTACATACATTTTAGCCAGTGGGGGGCTTCCGGTAATCTCCAGCAAATTTTCATCGTTGTGCCAGGTTGAGGCACCGCTAAGGTTAGCTGAACCAACAAAAATAGTGGGCTTGTCGCTTTCGCCATCAATGACCACAATTTTCTGATGATCGTACACCGGTGGAGGTCCGCTGTTCTTTTTCCCTTTACCTAATACCACCTTTGTACCCGGAGCTCTAAGTGTGGCAACTTCCCACCAAAAGCCTGTTGGGGTAGCAGCTTTTGTAAAGCTTGAGTGGCCCACAACCATGTTGTCGTCCTTCGATAAATTATACAACTCCAGGTTAGCAGATGCAGTAGTGCTAAGTTCTGTTCCAGGCTCAGCAGCCTTAGGTTCACTGATAGTATTTACCAGGCCATACATCATTTTATCTTCACCAGCGGTAGCTTTACAGGCTTCCAGCAATTCGGCATCGGTTGCAGAGAACAAACTGAATATTACCGAGCTTTTAGCATTCTTTACCGCATTAACCACAACATCAATTGAAACCCGCGAACCAGGGGTACCTTTACTTTTGTTGCCTGCCGGTGCCTCAGGAGCAAAGAATACACGCACCTTAGCATTTTTACCGACAGAAACCTTGTTTGACCAACCTGCTTCTTTTGCAGTACTTGCAACAGAAGGATCGGTGCGAAGCAATACCTGCCTATCGAGGTAAAGTTTTGCCAGCGCTGGTGAATCGAACGTGTGCACCACGTTAGCCTGTGATGTAAGCCCCTCGAGCGTAAAATTGGCTGTGCCCATCAGCACACCCACAGGTTTTCCGTTCTGAGACCTGACCATAAATTTATCGTGCATAATAGCAGTCTTAGTCCTTTTGTAAAACTGCACCTTAGACTCTAATACACCGCTAACAATTTTGTCGTTGGTTGTATCGCCTTTGTTTTTGCCGGTACCCGGGTCTTTATGAAAATAAATAAAAGAAGCTTCGCCATTGGCAGCAGCTTCATCGCCATCAGCAGCGGGTTTAAAATTATTTAAGGCCGGCAGCACCCATTGTGCATCAGTTAAATGATAAGCAGCACCATCAACAGCATCTGATTGAGTAATAAACTCGCTTACAGCTTCACCCATTCCGTTAGATAGCCAGTTAAGCGCGTCAATATATTTCTGGTCTTTGGGAGCTGCACCAAATTCGCGTATAAAAGCCTGCGAGCTTACCACCGCACGGTTAAAATATGTACCAACTCCATCTTCCACCAGTTCTGGAATAACACACTCTATAACCTGTTCCTATCCTTTCACTAATTGGGGGCTCTCCCAATCACCGGCCACCGGATAAACGGTGTAAGTAAATGTTTTACCCCGGTCGGCAGTATCAATGCGGGCATCCCACCAATGAAAGTGCTGTATCGGGTTGGTATTACTTGGCATATCAGCTCCTTTGGCGTTGGGGCCATTAAATCCTATCCGGTTCAGCAACCAATCAGATTTATTCTGCTTTTCGCCGGTTTTAGCCCGGAAGCCGGGTGTGCGCTGAATTGCAAATCCTAAAAAATCCTTACGGTTAAAGCCTTCATCCCAGTCCATTGCCAACAATACCAAGGTAGGCGATAAATAACTTTTTACTTTAACTTTTGACATATGGGTCTTAATTTTCAGTTTAATTAAATAAATACCAGAATTTTATCACTTTCCCATTAGGCCATGCGTGCACGGCAGTATAAGTTACCCCCTCAATTTTAAGGCCATCCTTGTTACATAATGTTATAGTGCTCTTTACTCCCAGCCTTTCCTTTTATTCATCATATTATTTTATCCTTAATAAATACTCACCCGGCTTTTACAACATCATCTTGAAAATCAAGGCTAATACTCTTATTTTCATTAACCAATAGTTACTCTCACCTTCACGCTTGTAGGACCGGCAAATGCGCTTCCCGGTGTATGAACACCCACAGGGCCGAATGTAAATTCAAATACATTAGGGCTTGGATTTGATTTACCACAATTTCCAAAATCATGCCACGGTTCGTGCCCATCGGGAACAACTTTATAGCTGGCATGGACATCGTAAACCTTATCGGTTGCCGCAGCATTCCTTCCGGTATCAAACGGACTAGTTGGCCCTACGCGACTATTAGCATAGGTAAGCCTTCTTGCAATGCGGCCTTCAATTGAATTTTGATAGCTGCCGGCAATTAAAACATCGACATCAGTTTCGCGGGTTGCGTCTTTAAAGTCGTATGACACAATGGCATGATGTCCTGGAGGAACAGCGAATTGATTTGAATTCATAATTATTTTTTTTGTTTTGTTATATAATTTAATTCTTAAAATGACTATACATATGCTGGCTGACGGTAACCTGGCCGAATTCGGAGTTAAAACACGCCTTTCCCATGTGAAGGACGTGCTACCACCCTTGCCCGCCCGGTGCAGATGCAAACAGATGACGAGGTTGGGTTGGATCAAATATTTTTGTATTCCTATATTAGGAAATTAGAGATTCCCTCACTACATCTATAGGCGGTATTGAGCGCTTCAGCATCAACAATTAACCTGTTATTATAAATTATGAATTCTTTATTTATCTTCCGCCCATTATTATCAAAAGTTGCCTTTATACTTCCGGTGCTAATAGCTGCCGGAATCCCGGGTATGGTAATGGGCTGGGAAAAGTCTATAAGCGCCAGCAAACTTTTACTGTCATCAGCAGTAAGGCTACCTATGTCTTTTAAAGCCGTTGTAACGCTTACACTTACTACATTGTCCGCAGTAAGATCGACGAACGCATCATTTGACATGATTTTCATTGTATTCATTAGCGCGAAATTTAAATGTGGTGTTGGTGCTGGAATAGGGTTAGGCTTATGTGTGGGGGTTGCTGTTTGCCAGGTTGACCCTTGCTCCAACCAAAGTTTTCCGCCTCCGCAGTATAAAAATCCGGTTGGGGCTGATACCGGGGAATTAACAACACGCGCAACGTTGTAAAGAAAGTTGGCTCCATTTACTCCCGTACCAGGATGGCAACCCCACAAATATAAACTAGAAATCCTGTTAGCCAATAAGGTCAGTTTGGGTTGCCAGTTGGACTGATTCCAGAGACCGATATACTTATCAGGGTCATTTGCGATTTGCCCTGTGCCAGTGACTATCAGGCCATCATTGCCATGCCCAATAATATTTGTTTGGATTTTGCGCGCTCCAATGCAGTTCAGCAGGTTATTAACGGCATCAATCGTCGATCCGTGGCTACCAGACCCGGGGTTGCTTGCACGGGCACAGTTTAAAAAACCATTATCGGTGGTGGTATGGTCAATTGTGGTACATCCTGTGATGCTGCCAGCTGCAATAGCAAAAAAATTAGTTGTTTCTTCCATAGCATCGTTGCTTTTCGCCTACTCTAAAATCCCGTTTTCGGCTACCCGGTCTATCTTTAAATATTCTTTATGGAACATTAGGCGATGGTGCTAAATGCTCCGCATATTTTTTTACGTCTTCCCTTGTAATCGGTGCTCCGTCCAGATATAGTGCATAATTTCCAATAACTTCAACTCCACCGTATGTGTAGCCGAACATTGCATTTCAGATGCGGATACTATGGCACAAGCACTGTAACGCCCAAAGGAAACTGGTTGAAAAACCTGTCCGTGCGGCATTACAAATGCCTATGCCATAGTTAATCTTTGTCGCTTCTACTTTTTGATAATGTAAACCAGCGTGAAATATGCAGGCCGGTTATCAAAATTTATATTAACATTATGCGCGTGGTTTAACCCTGGCGACATTCTAGCATCACTGCCACTGTCCGATTTGTAATGGTCAGCAGTAATAGACCAAAATCCTGGGCCGTGTTGCCATGTTGTTGCAGTAAAGGCCTGTTGGTCACTACCTCCACTGTTTCCGCTCTCGTGAAGTGCGCCTCCTCGCACAAATTTTCCAACAAGATTTGGTGTACCGTCTTTCCCGTCGCATAAAGCCCATCCATCAGGAATTTTTTCGCCAGACCACATGATAATTGCTCCTTTGGGAATTAATAAATCAGCCATATCGTTTTGTCAGTGATTATAGTGCTGACACCGCACTTTTAAAACCTGCCTACTCTAACCCGTTTTCAGCTACCCGGTGCCTACTCTATTTACAGCTTTTCGGCATTCGCTTTTGTTATTTTTGAATGAATGAACAGTATGTGTACCGGTAAAAAACGGCCGTTTCCATCTCTTCCTATTGTGGCATCAGGTTCTTTATCTTATGCGTATCAAGGTTTATTTGAAAATTATCCTGCAACACAGCAGGGTCAGTAATAGGATCAGCGAGTGGCCTGGGCACATTAAAATACTCACCGGTTATGGTGCGCAGGCCATTGGCTGTTTCTATACTAAGCCTCAAAAAGCCCCAATGGTCATCACAATAGTTGTCGAAGGTTATATTATCCCCATATCCCGGGATGGAATTGTTGGGTGTATCAACCGGCACATTTTTACTATCAACAAGGCTGAAGTTATGATAGCCTCCTGAGCCGCAAACTATATATGGCACCTGGCTTCCATCCGTATTATTTATTGTAAACCGCTGGTAGTTATGAACGTGCCCCGACATAATCAGGTCCGCTGTAACTCCTGAACTGTCAAAAGCATTGCTCAAAAACGTACGCATATCTTCGCTGGCACCATGATCCTTATCGACAGAGTAAGGTGGGTGATGCAGTGTAACTATAATTGCCTTGGGGTTCTTTTTATCCTTTTGGTCCTTTCCTGCATTTTTCAGCTCATTAATAAACCATGCTTTTTGTGTATCATCAATATAGCCTTGAGTTTCACTTACATTGGTGTATAAACCGATTATATTCGCTAATGGAGTTTGAAGTGTCCAATAAACATTGGGTTGCGTCATACTCATCCGGTCAACGGTGCCTCCACCCGGAACTACAAGGTCGGAAGCCTTTTTGTCGCAAAAAACTTTAACAAATGTGCTGATGCCGGATATTGCTTCAGAAGCAGCAGTTTGGTCAACAGGCAGGCCATCGTGATTGCCCGGAATAGCAAAGATTGGGGCCAGGTAGTTATGATATACATTAAAGAACTGCCCATAGTATTTGTTCCACTCGCCATTAAAATAAACCACATCGCCAAGATGATAAAGAAATGACGGTTTGTCCTCTCCGGTAGCAGTTTCAAACTGGTCAGTCAATTTAGCGGCCACATATTGTTGCGGGGAAGCGTTATCGATGCCACCTGAATCGCCAATTACGTGAAACACCATTTTTGTGGCACTTAACGGAGTTTCAATCACGCTTGTAAGAGCCAAACGATATGGGGCCGATCCGGTAGGGGGTGGCAGCGGTTCGCGATTTGTATGGTTTTCAGCAGCTTGTAGGGATTGCTTTCCCCCTTTTGGACGGGGAATACCAAATTTGCTTTTCTTTAGCACCGGCGTTTGTTTTGTTTTTACGTTTTGCTTAGCCATTTTCATTTTTTAAAAGTTGCCTACTCTGATTCCCGTTTTCGGCCATCCGGTTGCTTAACTATTTTATACGGGCGTTAAGCATTTCCCTGTTTTATTATTTAAGGTTGCCTTTCAATTTTATTTTAACCACACTGCCTTACTTGTTGCTAAAGCTCTTTTCGGCTACCTGTTGCCTGGTGTTATATAAGCAAACAGCTTTAGCGATCATAATTAAATGACCTAATTACCTGTTGGTGAAGGAGCCAAAAGCCCCGCAAGAGCCCCAATTGCGCCAGATGCAATGGACGTAAGTATGGTCAATACAGCTTCTTGATTTGAAGTCTTACCCATTAAAGCCAACGTAACTACCGCTACAATTACAAGCAAAAGAGCCGACCCAAGAGCTACCACAACTACTCTGTAAATAAAAGTATCCGGAACAGTGTATGAATTGATTTCCTTGCTAGCCTTAACCGGATCTTCTTTGAAAGCCTGTTGTAGTTTGGTATCGCTTGCCAGTACATTTTGAAATTCAGCAAAAGTTTTGATGTTAGCCATATTACTATATTATTTTCCGCCTACTCTATATCCCGTTTTCAGCTAACCGGTTGCCTGCTATATATATATTATTACAGCTTTTGGGCTCACGCTGCTTTAGCAACCAAAAATTGATTTTAATAATCAGCGTGTCAATAGCCATTAATAGCTATACAAATAGCTATTAATGGCTATTGCCGCGTTTGAATAAAATTTAAATGAATGCAAACCAGTTCAGCGCTGCTTTTAGCACTTGCCTTGGCCAGCATATTTTTTCGATGGTTAGAAACGGTATTTTGGCTAATAGATAGTTTGCCAGCAATTTGTTTTGAACTCATCCCTTGTGCAATAAGGATGAGTATTTCTTTTTCGCGTTGAGTAAACACTACGTCAAAGGAGGGGTCGACTATTTCCATTGGGTTTTATTTTAGGGGGAGAGAATATTTTTGATTTCATCTTTATCTAATTGCACACTAACTCTAATCTGTTTTCCTTTCCCGGGCGCAAGTGTTTACCGGGAACCTGGGACACGCACTTAAAGCAAGGGCTGTTTAAGCCCACGCTTTACTTTTTTTTATTTTCAACAATTCACCACTTCTTTTTGGAGGTTGCAGCTTTTAGGGATGCCGCTTTTCTTTGCTTAGCCATGGGGGATTATTTATGGGTTAATAATATTTACTTGTTACAACACCTGATTTTTTACAGCGCAACGCTGCCTTGCTGCCGGTTCTAACCGCAGATAACAATTGCACATAAATCCAACAATCCAATTACTGTAACATATCTATCACGAGCGTGAAGACTGCAGGTTTACATTTATTATGCAGCCTGCATGAAGCTTCCATTTATTCAACCTGGCACTTTTGATTCACTAACCAATTGCGCAATACTTTAAGTAGTTATACAACCGGTGCACCACATTTTTATATCAGCAAATTAATTCCAAACAATCATTTCAGTGCTGCACTTCCGGTTATGCGGTAAAGGTTAGAACGTTTTTTACAAAACGCAATACCTACTTATAGG
>PMXD01000010.1 GCA_003165895.1 Bacteroidota bacterium
AGTCCGTGTATTTGTATTTGGCTTTGGTTTCCCCTTTAGGGGACGGAAGGGGCGGCTGTTGGTATTGCAACAATATGTTATCCACACGAAATGTAATTAAGCGGAAGCGAAAAGCAAATTAACCCAGGGCAATCGGGTCTGGAAAATTTTGGCCTCATTTAAATGGTTAAAACCATTTTTTGCNNAATTTAGACCCGATTGCCCTGCCTTGATTACCAATATGGTAGAATACCTGTTATTGTCAAAAAAGATGTCATCATTTATTCGCTCGCCCTGTTCAACGACTCATTGGCTCGGGTAAGAATATCCAAAAAACCAACCGTTTCTTTTACCTCATATATAGAAACCGGCGGGGTCGGATTTTTAGGATGTTCAGTCAAATACATTTCGTACCATTTCAGGTCGTGCCATTTGCCGTGTTTAAAACCTATTTTCTCAAAAAGGCCTATTTCGGCAAAGCCCATAAAAGTATGCAGCTTCTCACTGGGCAGGTTGGGTAAAGTAACGGCCGCATACACGTTTACAAAGCCCTGAAGTTCAAGCGTGGATAGCAATACATCGTACAACACCCGGGCAATGCCTTTACCCTGAAAATTTTCAGATACATATATAGTAGACTCGGCCGACCATTGATAAGCGTCTTTAACCCGAAACAACCCGGCATAAGCAAAACCTGCAATAACACCGTTTTGCACGCAAACAAAACAGGGATAATGGCTGATAATGTTATCTATCCGTTTAGAATACTCCTCCAGCGACGGCACTTCGTATTCAAAGGTGATTGCTGTATTTAGTACGTTAGGTTTATAAACCTCCAGCATGCCCGCATAATCTGCCTCTGTAACCAGGCGAATATTTAAAGGTAATTCCATCTTTACAAACCGTTTGTGGTGACTTAAATTAAATGATTGCAAAATAAATACAAATGGCAACGGTGCATAACAAATTGTCGTTCCGTCTCCCCAAAACCCTGAGGGGGTGGGGGAAACCCCTTCAGGGTGTGCGCCCCGAAAGGGTTTCTCTCACCCTTTCAGGGCTACCGCGACAATTTGTTATGCACCCAATGGCAAACTGCGACCGGTCAATATCCAACATTTGCATATTTTCGCCTCATGGAGCCGAATATGCCTGAATTTGAAAACCCTGAAGCCGGAAATGACGAACATATATTAGGCCCTACCGACCCTGAGCCTGTTGTTATTAATCCCTGGTATTTTACCCTGCTTTGGTTAGCCACTATTGGCATCTACGCTATTTGGTGGCAATACAAGTGCTGGAAATACTTTAAAGAACGCGAGGAGGAAGATACATGGCCGGGGCTGCGCGCAGTGCTTTTTCTCTTTTTCGGCATTGAACTGTTTGACAAAATAAAACGGTACTGCCTGGAATACGAACCTGATGTGAGTTATAACTCAATAGCCGTTTGGGCAAGCGTAATAGGGGTAAACATTATTGCCCGGCTTCCCAGCCCTTACTATTGGATAAGCATCCTCGGGTTTATCCCTTTTCTGTTTCCGGTTCGCGAACTTAACTTCTATTTTACCGGCAGTAAAAACGGATATGTAAATGACAAACTAAACGACCGGCAAATTATGTTGTTACTTCTCGGGCTTATCTTCTGGCTGATTATTATTACCGGCATTTGCATGGGCATTGATCCGAATGCTCCACCAAATTAAACCACCTTATCATTCTATTGGCCGTACGTATCTGCCGATACCTAGCCGCAAATGGCTTAAACCCGAAAAAATTACCTACGTGCAGGCGGGAGATTTTGAGGCTAAGAAAACGAAGTAAATAATAAGGGCGTGCCCCTGCGGGTCGGGCTATCCGCTGCAAGTCCGCACTCGCAAAGCCTCGCTTGCGTGCTTTCCGCTCCTATCCCTCACGCGACCACCCTCCCCCCATGTCATGGTAAGCAAAGCCATGTCATAGTGAGAAGCCGAACTACGAACCACCTCATGCAGAGCAGCCAGCCCCATCTCCGTCCCAGCCGGTAAGTATGGTAACCATACGGCACGGTATACACTTTTTTTCATTACTTGCCTCATTATCAACCCCTTTACCCCTTTACATACGGTTACAGTGATAACCGTTTTTTTTCAATTTTAAGCACCCTAAAAGGCACTTTCCCCTCAAGATGGTTTATGCTTTATCAATGTGCATTAACCTTAAAAATGACGTGCAAATTGCCTGTAGAGACGCAAAATTTTGCGTCGCCTGTGCCGTGTGGGCAAATTAGACCTCTTTCATAATTCAACATTTCCCTCTCCTTCGGAGAGGGCCGCTCTGGGGTGAGGATTCAAAAAAAGCGAATTATGAAAGAGGTCTATTGAATATTTGAGCTCTGGCTTTAATTAAAGAAGGGGATATTAAAAAAACGAAAGCTGCTCGTTATTAAAGACCTTCCCCGCGGAGTCTCCCCTTTCCGGCTCCGCGGAATGGGGGACTCTGCGGATATGCGGGCCGCCCTCAAAAAAACGAAAGCTGCTCATTACTGCCTTCCTCCTTTTTTGCTTTGGGGCGGCTTTGGTTAACGGCATGGCTGTAATCGTTTAATACCTCTGTGCGTGTTTCAACTTCAGCAACAAAGGTTTCAATCTGGTTGGTTGCCTGTTCAATTTCGTTAACAGCATCGGGTATATTGTTTTCGGCTTTATAGGTACGGGCTTCAATGGTTTGGGCGCGCCATATTTCGAGCAGTTCAAGGTTGCCCGAGTCGTTTTTTTGTTCGGCTATGGCCATTTGCAGGTGTATGGCCTCCAGCTTTCCGGCCAGCTTTTTATCAGGCATGGCAGCTAGTGTAAGCACGTAGGTTTCGTGGTTATCAATACAATCCTGTATTCGGGTGTCCTTATTCATTCTTCAATTTCAGGGCTAAAGCCCGGTATTATTTTTTTATTAAGCGCCCCACGCTAAAGCGTGGGGTTAATTAGTATTATATAACTCCGCGCTAAAGCGTGGGGTTAATTAGTATTGTATAACTCCGCGCTTTAGCGCGGAGATTTTGAACATAAAATAAATGGGCTTTAGCCCTGACTTTAGAAATTGTATGCACTCATAAATTTTTCATATTCCTGCGCAAAACTTATTTTGCTATGATGCTCCTCCTGATTATTGATATAAGCCCTTACTGCGTCAAGCGAGGATTCGCTAACAGAAACTGCAAAGTATTCATCAGCCCATTCAAATTTTCCACCGGCTATTTTTTCCTTGTTCGCCCAAAATGCTGCTTCGCCCTTTATCAACTGCATCACCTTCGATATACTCATGTCGGCATTTAAAGCCAATAGGGCATGGAGATGCTCGGTATGTCCGTTAATGGTGTCAATAAAGATCCCCTTTTTCTTTGCATTTTCCTTAATATGGTCAATAACCTGCGCCTTTATTTCTTTGGTTAAATAAGGGTAGCGGTTTTTAGTGCCCCAAACCGCATGTACCCAAATTTTTACGTACGACATATCTTTGCATTTATCAGGGCTACGAGCCCAAGGTTAATTAATCTATCGTCAATTAACCCCACACTTTAGTGTGGGGCCACATCTCTCTGTTCTTACCGGGCTTTAGCCCTGAACCGGCCCATTTGCATCTGTCATCATAGTGTCTCTATCACGGCTAAAGCCTGGTCTTTTTTTATTATCATCCCCATGCTAAAGCATGGGGTTAGTTAATCTATCGTCAATTAACCCCACACTTTAGTGTGGGGCTCCATCTCTCTGTTCTTACCGGGCTTTAGCCCTGAACCGGCCCATTTGCATCTGTCATCATAGTGTCTCTATCACGGCTAAAGCCTGGTCTTTTTTTAATGACTATCCGCATGTTTACCTAAATCATGGCTAAAGCCAGATTCCCTTATGATTCGGCCCCCACTCTAAAGAGTGGGGTTAATAATAACCCCAACTTTCAAGTTGGGGAGGTCGAAAACAGCAAAATTGGCTTTAGCCATGAGGCTGTTTAGTCGCTCGGGTTACCGTTGGGTATACATGCGTATAGTCATTCTTTTTTTATTATCAACCCCATACTAAAGCATGGGGTTACTTATCCATTTATGCTCTCTTCAATAATTTTAATTTCCTCCTCCGTTAACTCATACAACTCATATACCAGTTGGTTTATTTTCTCTTCACTGTGCTCAATGCGCTGTTTTATTTGTTGGGTTTTAGCGGGTAGCTGGGTTTGTTTTAATTCTTCGTTTAATGCTAATAGTAAATCTACGTGTTTTATGATTTCATCGTGCTTTTGTTTTTCAACTCCTTTGACCGTAACGTGTGCCTTGAGCGAAGTATCTTGCTTCGCTCTGCTATGTTTGTAGCGTCCCGCTACAGTATTATTTTGTATAAATATACTGCAAAATGGGAGTGCCTGAAAAAGGTTTGATAAAATTGAATTATATTCATCAAAATCCTGTAAGGGCCGGTATAGTTGCTGAAGCAGAGCATTATTTATACAGTAGTGCTAAAGATTACACCGGTAGGAAGGGATTGATTGATGTTGATTTGATGATGTAGTTAGCCTTTGGCAATGTTAGTCTGAAATGCAAATGATATTGTAGCGGGACGCTACAAACNNCGAAGCGAGACGCTTCGCTCAAGGCATGCTACGGCCAGGGGGGAAAACATCTACTTAGCCTGATATAGCGGCGGGTCTTCATATTTTGTGATAAAATAAATTATATATTTTTTATGCTTTTCAATGTATATAGCGTCTGTTGTCAATGTCTTAAAGCCTAGGTATGATATTGTAAACTTACATGAATCTAAACGTAAAGAAATATGAAATTCCCCCATTTCATCTGCT
>PMXD01000065.1 GCA_003165895.1 Bacteroidota bacterium
AACCCCAAAAACATCAAAAATTCATTTTCAGTTTTTATTTGCGACTTTTAGGTATGAATTTTTTTTGTTAAATTGTGTAAAATATTAAAATCATCGTTAGCATATAAGTTAATTTGAACCATTTTTAATTTATAAACCCCCCTCCCCCCAGGTATGGCCCTAAAAACCGCAAAAGATGTTTTAGTAGTTACCAAAGAAAACGGTAAAGACGAGATTAAGCTTGAATACAGTTAGCTTAAAAAAGCACTCCTTAATTTAAGAGCAGTTAACCACCCGCTCAGAAAACAAATGCTCACCTTGCTTGAGGAGCAGAAAAAACTGACGGTTACTGAAATCTATGTCAAATTACGTATTGAGCAGTCTGTTGCATCGCAGCATCTGGCAATTTTACGCAAAGCCGAAATTGTTGAGACTTCAAGGAGCGGAAAATTTATTTTTTACTCTGTTAATAAGAACCGGATTAACGAGGTATCGGTATTAATTAATGATTTGGCGTAAACCATGTAAGGCCACAGGCCTTATATGGTTGGCCATGGTTCCGCCGGTATTGGTTTCGTATTAAAGGTGTATTTTGAATTTATTTGTTTAGTTATTAATTACATTAACTATGAGCGGAGTCGCTAACAAACTTGTTACTAATAAAAAGCTGGAGGGCGCCTCTTCCGTTATGAGGGCAATAACTCACCCTTTGCGGCTTAAACTTATTGGCTTTATTGACCAAAGCCGCCGGATTAACGTAAATAAAATATACAAATCGCTTAAAATGGAGCAATCTGTTGCCTCGCAACATCTGCGCATTTTACGCGAGGATAACCTGGTAAAAGCCGAGCGCAACGGCAAGCTTATTTATTATACCGTTAATTACCCAAAACTACAGGCTGTTGCCGACGGCGTAAATAAATTTATCCCTGGTTAATAGTAATTCTCTCCCGTGGGGGGAGTTATCATTTCAGGTTACTAAGTGGAAATGGCGTTGCCGCAAGGCTGTCAGATTACTGTGCAATACCACAGTACCTTATTCCCGCTTCAAATAACTATGGTCAAAAGATGACAATCAGTTATTTTGAAAGTTGAAATGGTATAACTTCGCGCCTCAAAGTTAAGTATGCAGAAATTTGAGTTAAACGAATTCCGGGCTTTGGACCTAAGCGGATACGTTATTGTTGATACCCGAAAGCCCGGAATATTTGCAGAAGGGTTTATTGAAGAGTCGGTTTCCATCCCCTTTACCGATAACTTTATTAATACTTTACCGGAAGTGATAAGCAGTGAGCTAAAGGTGCTGCTGGTAGCCGGTGAAAGCGATATCCCCGCCCTTATAAAGGCCATAAAAGGTTCGGGCCTGAACAATGTAAAGGGTTACCTGGCCGGTGGGTACGAGGTATGGCTGCAGGCGGGCAATAAGTTTGATATGCTGATAAGCATTGACGCCGATGAGTTTGCAATAGATTATCAGTTTGATGAATTTTTTTTAATAGACCTGCGCGATAAGGAAGATTTCGAAAAGGGACATGTTGAGGATGCCGAAAACATTGCCCTTTCAGACCTTGAGCCTTTGCTGGCAGAGATGGAAGCACAGGATATGTATTATCTGTACGGCGAAACAGCCGCCCAGGCCGTTACAGCCGGCTCTTTGCTTAAACGAAATGGATTTCAGCGACTAAGGGCTGTAGCTGCTGGTTACAATACACTGGAGGCCGCAGGCATCCCCATGTTTAAACCAAAGAAAAAACGCGGCACATCTTCTGAATACGATGAAAACTAATATTTAAAAACCGGTTACCCCAAATATATACTTACATGAATTTCTCTAACCTCCACCGATCCGATTTTACCCGTCAACTAGCCGCCAACCAGTTTGACCTGTTGGTTATTGGTGGTGGTGTTACCGGCTGTGGAATTGCTTTAGATGCTGCTTTAAGGGGCATGCGCGTTGCGCTGGTTGAGAAAAATGATTTCGCATCGGGCACCAGTTCGCGCTCAACAAAATTAATTCACGGCGGGTTGCGTTACCTTAAACAGTTTGAAATTAAACTGGTGCATGATGTAGGCAGCGAACGCGCAGTAGTGCACCGCAATGCCCGGCATATTGTTATCCCCGAAAAAATGCTGCTGCCTATTGTTGAGGAAGGTTCGTTAGGTTCATTTTCAACCTCAGTAGGATTGCTGGTTTATGATATACTGGCCGGGGTTAAAAAGGAAGAGCGCCGTAAAATGCTGGATAAGCACGAAACCCTGAAAGCAGAACCCCTGCTTCGTTCAAACGGGTTGCATGGCGGGGGCCTGTATTTTGAATACCGCACCGACGACTCGCGCCTGGTTATCGAGCTGGCCAAAAGCGCATTTGCAAACGGGGCTTTACTTTTAAATTATGCCGAATCAAAGAATTTTACCTACGATGCCAAGGGGAGAATTACCGGTGCCATTGTACAGGATAAATTGAGCGGCGAAACGTTTGAAATAAAAGCAAACGCCATAGTAAATGCCTGCGGCCCCTGGGTAGATTTACTACGGAAAGAAGATAACTCGTTAAAAGGCAAAAGGCTGCAGTTAACCAAAGGGGTGCACCTTGTTTTCCCGTACGAAAAACTGCCGCTGCAGCAAGCTGCGTATTTTGATGTAGGCGATGGCCGTATGATTTTTGCCATACCCCGCAACAACATTACCTACGTAGGTACTACCGATACGGTGTACAACCAGGATCTTAACCACCCCCATTGCAGTAAGGAAGATGCGGCTTACCTGTTAACGGCCATTAATAAAATGTTCCCGAGCGTAAACGTTGGATTTGGTGACATAGTTTCTACCTGGGCAGGATTACGGCCACTGATATACGAAGAAGGAAAGTCGGCTTCAGAGTTATCGCGAAAGGATGAAATACTGGATTCTACTTCGGGTTTAATATCCATTGCAGGTGGCAAATTGACCGGCTACCGGTTAATGGCCGAAAAGATTGTTGACCTGGTAGCTAAACGCTCAGGCAAAAAATATAAAAGCTGTAAAACCAAAAATTACCGGTTAAGCGGGGGTGAGTTTGCTGATGAAACGCTGTTTAAAAAAGCAATAGAGAAATTGCTTGAACAGGGCAGTGTAGAAAATATACCGGCCGATAAAATAAGCGAGTGGTTTTACCGGTTTGGCACCAACACTTCAAAAATTATTGAACAGGTTAAAACCTTGCACACCAAAATTGCCGACCCTGATAAACTATTTGAAGCCGCCGAACTGATGTACAGCATCGAGAACGAAATGATATACCATCTCAACGACTTCCTCATACGCCGCACCGGCAAAATATTTTTCGACCGGAAGAATGCCGAAAAACAAATTGATTATTTATCAAACCTGCTGGCCCTGCAATTTAAAATTGACGATGTTACCATCCTGAAAGATGCCATTGCCGCTAAAGAAGAGTTTGATGCGGTGGTGAAATTTTTGTAATGGCGTGCCCCTCGTAAAACCTCGGGTCAGGCTATCCGTTGCAAGTCCGCACTCGCAAAGCCTCGCTTGCGGGCTTTTCACTTCTATCCTTCACGCGAAACAGCCGGGGCGGTTGCTTGCATTTAAATTCTCCTCCTATTTTAGGAGGAGCAGCCCTGGAGGTGGTAAAGGCTGTTTGCTATTATCTTTCCTTCGGGGACGGGAGGGGCCGCCTTTACACCCCCAAATGTGTCAACCCATTTC
>PMXD01000123.1:0-155 GCA_003165895.1 Bacteroidota bacterium
ATGGGCCCTTCCAGATGACAAAGCTTTTGGTTTGGATACCAGCGAAACCCAGGTAGAGAAGATTCCATTGGTTGTAGCGCCTACCTCTAAAATCGGCCTTAAAAGAACAGGCCACCTTTAATCCGGGTGCATATCAAATTGGCGCTTTAATTTTT
>PMXD01000123.1:193-30759 GCA_003165895.1 Bacteroidota bacterium
AAAAAAATACGGCTTTAGCCAAAAGACTCTTTTGGCTAAAGCCGACAGGGATTTGATTTATGCTCCGTTGGCTGAAGCCAACGGCAATAAGGGAAAAATAATCAGCGACAATTTGAAATGCACCGTTTAATCCGATCAACGTATTACTTTTGGCACCTTGTAACCCCCGACAGCTACCTGCGTTATTATGGCATCAACCCCCAACGAACACTATTATATAGATAACAATGGCCTGGTGGTATTTACTGAGAAATACCATTTAGACAGGGGCTATTGCTGCCACAACGGATGCCGCCATTGCCCATATGGAAACGGCCAGGTAATTAAAAATAATACGGAGGACCCCTCATCAATAAAAGGAGATACAGAATAGGGTAGGAGGGCTTTAACGTAATCGCCTAGGCTATTTCAGCCTCGCTAAAGTAATTCATATATCCGCTCAATCCCTGGAGGCCGCCCGTGTGCAGCGCAACAATTTTACTGCCACCGGGGAATCTGTCTTTTTTTATCATATCAAATAGCCCGTAAAACATCTTACCGGTATAAACCGGTTCCAGCTGTATTTTATATTTCAATTTGAAATCCTTAATAAAGACAATTAGTTCGGGGTTAACTTTTGCATAGCCCCCAAAATGGTAATCAAAGTTGATATTGAAGTTTGTATAGCCGAAACCGGTTACATAGTTTACCAGTTCGCTCACTTTGGGCGTAAGGGTATCAGCACCTTTTAATGCGGAGAACCCGATAACCTGATTCTTACCCTTTAGTCCTGAAACTAATCCTGCAAGTGTTCCTCCCGTTCCGCAGGCGGTGCAGATGAAATCAAAAGGAATATCAATTTCTTCAATAATTTCTGATGCACCTTCAACTGCCAGGGCGTTGGTTCCTCCTTCAGGCACCAGGTAAAAGTTGCCAATCTGGGTACGCAGGCTTTCAATATTGGTAGGGTCATCCTTTTCGCGATAACTTTCCCGGTCCATATAATACAACTCCATTCCCTGCGATTCGGCAAATTGTAAAGTTGGAGTTAGCACTTCATGTTCTTCCCCGCGGATGATACCAATGGTCTTAAAATGAAAAAGCCGACCCGCCGCCGCGGTAGCATATATGTGGTTGGAATAAGGGCCGCCGAAGGTTAAAAGGGTGTGGATGCTGTTCAGTCTGGCTTCAAATAAATTATACTTTAGTTTCCTCCACTTATTCCCTTGAATTTCAGGATGTATCAGGTCATCACGCTTAACGTATAGTTCAATGCCCTTTTCTCTCAGAAACTCATCTTCCAGCTTCTGTAAAGGAGACGGTTTAAACGGATTTACCATAGCGCTAAATTAAGGCTTAAACGTGTTGACTACACGATGTATGATTTGATAATTATCAGCAGCAATAAGTGTAAAGAAAAAGCCCCGCAAATTTCTTTGCAGGGCTTTTATCTAGTTTTGAAATGAGTTGGTGTTGATACCCAAATCAATCAGCTTTTCCTGGAGTTCCTTACGGGCAAAAAATATCCGGCTTTTAACCGTACCCAAAGGGAGGTTCAGTTTATCTGCAATTTCCTGATACTTGAAGCCAGTGTAATACATCATAAAGGGCTCGGTAAAATCTTTACTTACCCCGGCCATAGCCTTCTCAATATCCTGTGCCAGGAAAGCCCTTTCAGAGCCATTTTTCTCAATCTCCCTGGTACTGTTTAGCAGGTACTGGTTATCGGAAGTATCAGTAACTGTGTTGCGTTTTTGATTCTTCCGGTAATTATTGATAAAGATGTTGCGCATGATAGTAAACAACCACGCCTTTATGTTTGTTCCTTCCTCAAATTTCTCTTTGTTTGAAAGAGCCCGGAAAAATGTATCCTGAACCAGATCTTCACATTCTTCCCTGTTCTTGGTAAGGTTAAAAGCAAAAGGACGCAACATTCTCTCATATTGCATAATCTCAACTCCGAATTCGCTTGTAGGTATCATAAATCTCCCGTTTTTGAACTTTAAAAAATATGTTTACTGCAATTAGCTTATACTGAATCATTCCTCAATTGTATATACAAAGGTAGAGCCACTTTTTACCGAAGCAAGTTTTTTCTGCAATAAATAAAGTTAAAACATTAACAAAATTGATGCAAGCTTCATAATGGGCTGATAATCTTTTGCTTACTAAATAGAAGAAGGAACTATAGATAACATTGGCTGCCATATCTGTTGGACGGGCAACTAAATATTTCCTGACATTTGGGCATACAAATATCAAAAACAGCCATTGCAGGTAATAAAATGCCGAATAGGTGCCATATAGACAGCCTTTGCTGTCAGCATCTTCTATATGGACAAATAAGACAACACTTAATCGGGCGAATGGTTCAAAAATTTTTCATTTCATGGTAAACCCGATTAATGGGCAAACCCACTACGTTAAAATAATCGCCGTCAAACTTTTTGATGCCAATGGCGCCTATCCACTCCTGGCAGGCATACGAGCCGGCCTTATCGAACGGTTTGTAGTTATCTACGTAATATTCAATTTCCGCCCTGGTAAACGGATTGAAGTAAACCTTTGTTGTCTCGGAAAAAACCACTTCTTTTTTGTTGGATAGAATACAAACCCCGGTTACAACCTCATGCATTTTGCCGCTGAGGGCTGCCAGCATTTCAATAGCATGTTCGCGGTCGTTTGGTTTTTCATATATCACTCCATCTAAAATTACGATGGTATCAGCCCCAATAACAACGGTGTCATCGTCTAGTTCTCCTAAGAAGGCTTTCGCTTTTTTTGTGGCTAAAGAAGCCGGTATTAATTGTGGGGCCATTCCTTTGGGATGATTCTCTTCCACATTTTTCGAATCAACCGTAAATTCAAATCCGGCCATTTTCATCAGTTCAAAACGCCGGGGCGATTTGGATGCAAGTATAATTTTGCGGTTCATTTACGCAGCAGTTTGATGGAACAAATAAAATGCAGGAATAGACAATATGCCCAGCAGCATAATTAATTTAAGCATGTTGCTGATACGGGCGTAATCTTTTGGCTGTTTGGCAATAACGGTCATTACTATGGTAATGATAACCGGCACCGTCACTACAAAGGCCAGGTATAACATATCTTTTATAGCCCCTGAGTTGTAAAAAATAAACATGTAATAACCAAGCCCGGATACCAGTGCTGCCATAATAATAACGCTGAGCCATTTAGCTGCTATATCTCCATATTGTACAGCAAAGGTATCTATCTTATAAGCGGCATCGCCTTCATGGTCTTCAATATCCTTTATTAGTTCGCGCGCCAGGCTGGTGGCAAAGGCAAAACCCGCGTAAAACTTCATTTGTTCCAATAGTACTGCAAATGCATACGGGGTAGATTCAAATAAATGGCTGGCGTGTATTAACCTTAAATAGTCTGCTTCAAAAAGAAGCAGCAACACAAATACGAATGCGCTTAATCCGGCAACAACAAGATTACCTGCCAGCGGTATCTTTTTCAAAAAAGCTGAATAAACATAAAGCAACAGGGCGCATACAACATATAAATAACCCAGGTGGATATTGCCGTTGTTCCAGCCCAGGTAAAAACCCAAGCCAACGCCCCCAAACACAAAAAACATGTGCAGGTACATAGCAGCATCCAGTGATATTAAGCCTTGCGCCAATGGACGGCCGGGTTTAAATTCCTTATCCAGTTCAAAGTCGAAATAATCGTTTATTACATTACCACCGGCTGCCAGCAGTACTACCGATAATACAAACAGCACAAACTCTTTATTGCTAAACGGAACCAGCGTGGTTTGAAGAATATTCCGATGCACAGGAAGGACAACGAGATAATAGAAAAGTGAAAGGCCTAGCGCAATAATAAACAGGTTGCCTGCGCGTACTAATTTTAAGAAGCCAGATAGTTTTTGCATGAATAGAAATTTACCACTAAGGACACTAAGGGCACGAAGAAACACTAAGATGATAAAATATCAAAACCTTAATTCTGAAATTCGGATATCTCTCCGGTTATCGGCACAAGTCATTCCCCAAATGCTTTATTAAATATTTTGTATTCTTTGTATTAGAAGGTTCTTAGTGAACCTTAGTGTTCTTAGGGCCTTAGTGGTTAACTTTTTTAAAATTAAAAATCGCCGTTAGTTGGAATATGTTTCGAAGCCTGCTCAATGATACTTTCTGTTAATACCTGATATACCTTTTGCAAACGAATATCATCCCCTAACAGCATCATATGCTTTTCAATAGTTTGAAAATCACCCCTTATGGCTGGCCCGGTTTGAATTTCGGAAGGGGAATGGGTTTCCAGGCTTTGAATGAAATTAAAAATCAGGGGCTTTAATATTTCAAAATGTAAACCCTGTGCCAAAAGCAGTTGTTCTGAGATGCCGAATAAATGATTGGTGAAATTATTGGCAAACACTGCCGCTACATGTATCCACTGCCGTTGCTGTTCATCAACCCGGTGCACGTTTTTTGAAATGGTTTTTGCCAGTTCTTCAAGTTTAGCGGTGGTTTGTTTATTACTTCCTTCAACCAAAACGGGCACGGTTTTAAAATCTACTTTGCTGGTTTTTGTCATGGTTTGCAAAGGGTAGAAAATGCCAAAGTTGGGCGATGCATTTTGCAACAGGTCTTTTGATTTTGTGCCGCTGGTATGTGCTATAATTTTATCAGGCGTTTTGAACTGGGTGCCTATCTCGCCGATAGCATCGTCCTTTACAGCAACCAGGTAAACATCTGCTTCGACTAAATTACTAAGGTCCGACGAAAACTCAGCCCCTACTGTTTTAGCAAGTTCAACGCCTGCTTCATTACTGCGGTTGTATATCTGCACAATCTGATGTCCTGATTTTTTCAAGACCAGTGCAAGTTGCGTAGCTACATTACCGGCCCCCAGTATTGTTATTTTCATATCCTAAAAATAAGGTTTAAATGGACTATTTATTATCCCGTATTCTGCGATACATACTGAAAAGTGCTCCTAAGAACGTAATAATACCGCCCAGCCAAACAAGATTGATATAGGGGAACACAATGGCCTTCATGATGATAAAGTCCAGCGGTTTTTCAACTTCACGGATTGAAAGGGTAACCATTTTCGAAACCGGGTCAATTTTATCTACGTTGGCGGTAATACCCAAATCACTAATCTCCCCGGGTATTGAGCTTACAGAATTGCCGTTAGCCATATCAATTACAAAAATAGGTTCGGCGCTATAAATTTTCTTATCAAAGCCATGCGCCTCCAGTTTTATACCCACCATCAGCTTTTGATTTGCATCAAAATTAGCAGGCAGGGGTGGCCTGGCATCAAGCGCTTCAACAACCAGGTATGAAGTTCTGGTTCTTAAAGAATCCTTCACAGCCAGTTCGCCACCATACATAGTGTCTTTTAAATCGGTGTTGTTAGGTACGGAAGAAACGTGGGTAAACACATCCTTGGTTAAGTAATGCTTGGTATCGGGGTTGGCAATAAGTCCCATTCTCGGGTTTATTTGCGCGTTAGGCTTTAGCGTAAACTGCTCCAGTATTTCATGGGTGACTGAATCGCGCCTTATGTAATTAACCAGGTAAAAGTGATTGGGTTTCTGCTCTTCATTACCTGTATAAGTAACTTCATAATCGCCCATTATCAGGGTGCTGTCGCGCAATAAAAGTATGTTCTCCAGTTTCTCATCAGGCTTAAACTCTTTTCCAAAATTTACACCCTGGCGGTTGATGGAAATAATCTCACGTTTGTTCTGTGATATTAAAACCCCGATTAAAAACACACCGAAACCGAAATGGCTAATAGTGCCACCCAATAACCTGGAATTCCCTTTCACTACAAAAATAAAGTAGGCCAGGTTGCCCAACACAGCATAAAACCCTGCAACCAAAAACATAAAATACGAGGAGATGAATGGAAACTTAAAATAGATACTGCTTGAAATAGAAGTAAGGTCAATAATATGCTGTTGGGTAAAGTCAACATGCATGGCCCAGGCAACAACAGACGCAATCACTACCGAGATAAGAAATGAATAAACAGCCCAGGCTGCCCCTTTGGGCGCCTTACCGGTTTTGTATGCAAGAAATTGAACCAAACCGGTTAGCAAACCGGCCAACATACCTAACCAAACCTGTATGGCGTTATAGTGCGCCACTACATTTTCGGGCGGTGCTATCTTATCTTTCAGGATGTGCAGCTGGTCGTGAAAAATTAAATTCCATACGGGTATAGAAGTGGTAAAGGTCATCTGCACAACTGAAAGCAGCAGAACCAGAGAGCCAATGAACATCCAGAATTCACGGCTACCTAAATCTTCTTCTTTCTCAACAGAGGGGATTTGGCCTTTAAATACCCTGATGCCTAAAAGAGTAAATCCGGTTACAAGAAAGAAAGCCAGATAAGCTAAAAGCTGAGGCTCCAATCCTTCGTCGGTAAATGAGTGGACTGAGGTATCTCCTAAACGCCCGCTGCGGGTAAGGTAAGTGGAATATAATACCAGGCCGAAAGCAAGAATAAAAAATACATAAGTGCTTATCAGCGATTGTTTGGTATAACGGTAAACCAGCAGCATATGCAATCCTGCAACTACCATCAACCAGGGAACAAAGCTCATATTCTCAACCGGGTCCCAGGCCCAAAAACCACCAAAACTAAGCGACTCATAAGCCCATGCGCCCCCCATTAAAATACCGGTGCCTAAAACAGCTACTGAAAAAAGTATCCACGGAAAAGCGGGTTTTACCCAATCGTTCCAGTCTTTCCTTAATAAACTGGTAATAACAAAAGCAAACGGAATGGTTACCGAAGCAAAGCCGCAAAACAGCACCGGTGGGTGAATGGTCATCCAGTAATTCTGCAGCAGGGGGTTCAGGCCGTTTCCGTCTTTTATGAAAGTCAGATAATCCGGGCGTTGAAATATCGGGGCATTAGCCATTTCAGTGCGCAGCAAAGTAAACGGGCTGCTACCCACATGATAGTGCCCGATGTAGATACCAATTATCATGGAGCCCAGAAAAACCTGCGTTAAGGCTACAATGCCCATTACAGGGTTCTCATATTTTTTCAATACCCAAATACCTACAAAACCCTGTACTACCAGCCAAAACTGCCAAAGTAAAAAGCTGCCTTCCTGCCCCTCCCAAAAACTGGAGATAATGTATTTAACAGGTAACTCGGTAGAAGAATGCCGCCATGCATAATGATACTCGAACATGTGTTTCAGTATCATTATAAACAGTAAAACAAAAATGCCAAGCACTGAAGCACCGTGGGTTATGAACCCCGCGCGGGCCAGTTTTCTCCACGATTTTTCTTTCAAAGCGTCTTTTGAAAACTCAGCAGTGAAGTATGAGATAAACGAGAGCAGGGCAGCGCAGAAACTAAGAACTATAAAAAACTGGCCTAAATGGCCCAGCCAAAGTTTTTCTCCCTGAAAACCATTGGCGCCAAACCTTTCACTAAAAAATTGAAGCATGCGTTTATTTTATTCCACCGTGGGGTTTGACATGAACTAGGAGCCTGATTTAATGCTTACCGTAGTTTCCTTTAATGTTATTTCGTCGTTGACATATTTAGATGGACATTTCATAGAAATCTCTGAAGCAGCAAAAACATCGCCCGAAACTCTTCCTTTTACCACCAGTTGTTCACTTCTTTCAAAATCCTGTGGTTTTGAGCCCTTATAAACTACTTTTTGCTCATTTCCTTCCTTATCTAACATGGTAAAAGAGAAGAAGTTAGGGTCTTTCTGCGGGTCATAATTCAGGGGTTTATCTTTGGCTAAATAACCTACTACGTTTACTGATTTATTGATTTTGGCACGAGCCTGGGCAAAATTGGCATAAGTGGTATAATCGCCCGTCATGGCAAGTATAACCCCAACCGCAACGGCCAGCAAAAGCAATACAACTATGTGAATCTTTTTCATCTTCGTGGTAATTCGATGCGAAGTTAATTCAAAACGGGCTAATCGTAGTGCTTATTGACAAAAATTCGGTTTTCTATCAAAGAAATCCTACCTTTCTGACATTAATCATAAAAAAACCAATTGTATGAAAATCTTAAAGAACCTTTTAATTGCCCTTGCAGTGATTGTTGTAGTAGCAGGCATAGTTCTATATTTTCTGCCGAAAGAATTTACAGTTTCCAATAGTATTGAAATAAACAGGCCAGCCGGTATGGTTTATGCACAAATATCAGATTACAACAAGTGGGGCACCTGGGACCCATGGATGAAAATGGATCCCGAGGCAAAAGTTACGATAGAAGGCACACCGGGAACCGCCGGGCAAAAAATGAGTTGGCAAGGCAAAAAGAGCGGTGTAGGCAACATAACAGTTGTATCTGCCGGTTTTAACGATTTTATTTACAGCGACCTTGAAATGGTTAAGCCCGTGAAATCAAGCGGTAAGGATATGTTGAAGCTGGAGGCAGAAGGCGATAAAACAAAAATAACCTGGACTAACAGAGGTGGTCTGCCTTTTCCCGGTGGGCGCATTTTCGGCTTGTTTGTAAATAAAATGTATGGTAAAGCGCAAACCGATGGCTTGCAGGCATTAAAAACAGCTGTTGAAGCAATGCCAATGCCGGCAGCACAGGCCCCCGCTGCTGATAGCACTGCGGTTGCAAAAAGTATGTAGACTCCTTCCTGTTTGCGAAATAATCCATGCCCTTTAATAGTTGAAAGCTGTTAGAGGGCATTTTTATTTTATACCCTTAACCATCCGGTTGTTGCCATTTATATCTTTCCTTATTTCAACATGCCGGTAGCCCAATTCTGTCAACAAAGCAACAACTTCTGGTCCTTTATTTGCGTGTATTTCAAACAGCAATATGCCGTTTGGGTTAAGAGCCGCGCGCGCCTTTTGAGCTATTGTTTTATAAAATATCAGGGCATCGTCCCCGGGTGCAAATAACGCCAGGTGAGGCTCAAAATTAAGCACATTGGGTGCAAGGCTTTCCTTTTCGCTTTGGGCAATATAAGGTGGGTTACTCACTACCAGGTCGTAGCTATTACCGGGCAAAGGGTCATTCAGAATATCCAGTTTAAAGAATCTCACCTCAGTTTTAAGGCGCTCATTATTTTCATTGGCTACTACTAAGGCATTTTCGCTTATATCACAGGCTTCTACATGCGCCATTGGCAACGATTTAGAAAGTGTAATGGGGATACAACCTGTCCCTGTGCCAATGTCCAGTATATGCAGGGTTTCGTTTTTATTCTCGCGGGCTAAGGCAACGGCCCATTCAACCAGTTCTTCGGTTTCGGGCCGGGGTATTAAAACATGCTCATTTACTTTAAACCACAAGCCGAAGAAATACGCTTCGCCCAGTACATATTGCACAGGCTCGTGTTTTATCAGGCGCTTCAGCATTACTTGTAAATTTTGCTGCTGAGGTTGAGTTACCAGCCGAAAGCGCTCAAATGATAATTTGGTGGAGCTTAGCTCCAACTCCTTTTCCAAAACCATTTTAGTAATAGATTTTGCCTCTCTATCTCCGTACAAAGGCGATAAGGCATCCCAAAAGTCTTTCTGAATTTCGCTGATTGTCATTATATCAAAAATAAAACTTACAGTCAGCCCATGCACTAATAAGTTTTAAATATTTTCGCTGATAATTGTTTCGCACGGAGGCAGGGAGTTAAACAGCCTCCTCATCCTAAATCCTTCTCAGAGGGAGAAGGACTTAAAGCCCTCTCCTTCGGAGAGGGTTTGGGTGAGGATCCATTGTATTCCTCTGCATTTTTCTCCGTGCCTCCGTGCGAAATGTATTTGGTACTTTTAAGAAATGCACTCCCGTGGATATTCACGAATTTTACATGCAGCGCTGCCTCGATCTTGCTATTAAAGCAATAGGCCATGTTGCGCCTAATCCGATGGTGGGTTGCATAATTGTCCACAATAATCAAATTATTGGTGAGGGTTACCACCAGCAATATGGAAAGGCCCACGCTGAGGTAAATGCCATTAACTCAGTCGCTGCTGAACTTGTTTATCTTCTTACTGAATCCACCATTTATGTCAGCCTGGAGCCGTGCTCGCACCACGGCAAAACACCTCCGTGTGCCGATTTAATTATTAGTAAGAAGATACCCAAAGTGGTTATTGCCAGTAACGACCCTAATCCGCTGGTGGCAGGTAAGGGCATTAAAAAATTACTGGATGCCGGTGTTGAAGTAGTTGCCGGTGTATTGAAAAATGAGGCTGATTTTTTGAACCGACGGTTTATGACAGCCCATTTAAAACACCGCCCATACGTTATTTTGAAATGGGCCGAATCTTCAGACGGCTATATGGCCCCCAACGAGCCTGAACAAGTTTGGCTAACCAACGATTTTTCAAAAAAACTGGTGCATCAATGGCGCCGCGAGGAACAAGCTATTATGGTTGGTAAAAGAACCGTAGAAATTGACGACCCTGAGCTAACTGTTCGTTTGATAGAAGGGAGGAACCCTGCCAGAGTTATAATAGACAGAAGCTTGTCATTGCCTGCCTCAAAAAAAATATTCCACGACAATGCATCGGTTTTTGTATACAACGACTTGAAAGAACAGGTTGACGGCCATACCCATTTTATACAGATAGATTTTGAACAACCGGTTCTTCAGCAGGTATTAAAAAATATGGCCGTGAAGAATATTCAATCGGTTATTGTCGAAGGCGGCCCTGCCACACTGCAACATTTTATTGACGAAAATTTATGGGATGAGGCGAGGGTATTTACTGCATCGGTTAAATTGGGGGTAGGAAAGGCATCTCCGAAAATAACGGGGGAGTTATTGAAGGAGGAGTGGATAGGAGATGATAAGCTAAAGTATATATCAAATACGTCAGTTTGATTTGCATTCAAATACCGTTATTGATCATAAAAATCATAATAAATCAGCGTTCTATTTCTCTTTAATGAGGGAAACTCCCTTAATTCGCAGGTATGCTGTTTTTAATCCTTTCATTTATTTGTTCGGCTATCCTCATTTTACTTTTTAAAGTTTTTGAAAGGAACGGCGTGCCCATATTTCAGGCTATCGTTTTTAATTATTGTACTGCGGCCACCTGCGGTTTCATTTTTCTGCCTGACCATAGCACGGTTACCAGCGGCGCTTTTTTGAGCCAGGGTTGGTTTCCCGTTTCTGTTGTATTGGGGGCTATGTTTATAATGGTTTTCAATTTAACCAGCTTAACTGCTGTCAATTTTGGGGTTTCAACTGCCTCTGTGGCATCTAAGCTGGGGTTGGTGTTTCCGGTGTTGCTGGCCTTCGGTATATATCACGAGAGCTTTGATGCTATGAAATTGGTTGGTATACTGCTGGCTTTCGTTGCCGTGGTGCTGTCAAGTATAAAAGATAAACCTGCTGTACATTCGGCGGCAGGCACGGCACTCAAATTTTTGCCCTTCGCAGTTTTCTTCGGCAACGGCGCCTGCGATAGCGTTACCCAGTTTGCCAACAAACACTTTTTAATGCACCAGGGCATTGCAGAATTTGCCATGTTCATTTTTGTTGCAGCCGGAACAGTGGGCCTAATCATCCTGTTCTTTATGCTGGCTACCCGCCGGGTAACATTGCATATTAAAAGTATTATCGGTGGTATTGCCCTGGGTATTCCCAATTATCTTGCGTTTCTGTTTTTATTAAAGGCACTGGCCACTTTAAGCTGGGGAAGCTCAGTTATATTTCCTATCGCTAATCTCGGAACGGTTGCTGTTGCAACGCTGGTGAGCTTTGTATTATTTAAGGAACGTATTTCAAAGATAAACCTTACCGGCCTGGCATTTGCTGCGGCTGCAATTATTTTAATAGTTTTATCAAGCTAAATGGAACCGCCAAATACAGGCCTCTCCCCGACNNTCCATCGCAAGCGATAGAGAGGGGATATACACGGGTAAGGTAGTATTGCCCTCTCTATGCGTAGCATGGAGAGGGTGACCGCACGAAGTGCCGGTCGGGAGAGGCCTGTATTGGGCATTGCTGTAACTATGGAAAAAATAAACCAAGCATGACAACTAAAAGACGAATTCCCGAATCGGAATTAATCATTAACCCAACCGGCACTATTTATCATTTAGAACTTCGCCCCGGAGAAGTGGCTGATACCATTATCACTGTTGGCGACCCCGGCCGGGTAGAGGAAGTAAGCCGGCACTTTGATAATATTCAACACAAAGCAAAGCACCGCGAATTTTTGACGCATACTGGTTATTTAAACAACAAAAGGCTAACCGTAATTTCAACAGGTATCGGCACCGATAATATTGATATTGTAATGAATGAACTGGATGCACTGGTAAACATTGATTTCTCTACCCGGACGGTTAAAGACGAACTGACGTCACTTCAGGTTATCCGTATGGGCACATCCGGCACCGTAAGTGGTGAAGTGCCTATGGATTCCATTGTAATATCGGAAGTAGCCATTGGTATGGATGGACTAATGAACTTTTACGAGCTCGAAAACTCAATCTGGGAAACAGTCTATCTTGAAGCCTTCACCAGCCACATTAAGCCTTATTTTAAGGAAGTGAAACCCTACATTGCCAGCGCCGACGCGGTGTTGCTTGATAAGTTCGAAAAGAAATATCACAAAGGCACCACCATAACTGCCTGTGGATTTTACGGACCGCAAGGTCGCAGCCTGCGCACTAAAAATGAATTCAAAAATTTTACTGAGGTCATTAGCCTGTTCAGGCACAAGCATTTTCGTATAACTAACCTCGAAATGGAAACCGCCGCTATTTATGGGTTTGGAAAAATGTTAGGTCACCAATGCCTCTCTGTCAACGCCATCCTGGCTGACCGTGGAAGTCAGGCATTTAGTGCTAACCCTCAAAAGGTAATTGATAAAATGATAGAGGAATCGTTGGATATTATTACTACCGCCTGAATTTGTGTATTCATCTTTGCGTTCTTTTCACCTTTGCGGTAAAAAATGCCTTTGATTCATTTACCTCCTGAAATCCAATACACAAGCAACCCTTCCACCAAACTCATGTATCAGATTATCATCAAACCCGGCTACAAAATCAACCCTGATGATTTTTAAAATATTGGCAAGCCCTGCATTTACCTGGTAGTATGCTCCTCTTACCGGCGTATATAAGAAATGGAAGCCCACTACTTCATCCAGTTTTAGTTTTCTGATGCCCGGTATTTTATTGAATAAAAAACCGCCAAAGTGATGTTCAATATGCGCCTCGGCAAAATACTGGTCGGTAGTATTTCTGTAATATTGAATCAGGTAAAATCCTAATAAATCGGTTCCTCCCAAATTTAAAAAGTTTCCGCTAAAGCTCTTATAATCGGGGTAGTCAATTGCTTTAGCTAAAGGGAAACCGCCGCCGCCAAACCTGTAAAAAGTGGTGCCCAGTATTTTTAATGGTATATCGCCTTTCAACTGCGCTTCAAGCATAATAAAATTCTGATCGCTTACCCCTTTTATTGGTACGGCCTCCCTGTAAGTAATATATAACTCCGGGTATTTTGAACCGGTCCTGAATCTCATATCCGGCCGTGTTATGTATTGTTGCCCAAATACGATATGAAAGTTAAGGTCTATCCTGATACTGTTGTGCCTGCTTATATTCGAGTCAGCCACAGCCGGTATTTCAACGCCGTTGGGGGTATATGCATTTTTGACCGTAGAGAAGAAGGAGAATGTATTTGTATTATCAAGCGGCGACCGTTGAAAATAATTGACTGCCAGGGTACCTTGAAAACCATTGAACAACTCGCGCGAGTAAGCTGCCCTTGCAAAGTATTGCTCGTAAAACTTCATAAAATTATTCTTAAAAACAAGGCTTTGAAAGGTGTTCCCAAGCTCCGTTTGAGGCTCTGACGCATCTATCTGGCCTACGTACCTGCCTCCGCTTATGGATATATATTCGTTATGTATTTCACTATTGTTATAACTAAGCGTCCCCTTGGCATTTATCTGTTTATCCGAAAAACCGTACCGGATAACAGGATCAAACGAAATTCTTCGTTGCGTATCAAATTGTTTTCTGATAACGAAATGAAATTGAAGATTCGCTCCTTCAACCGTATTAAAGTTGACTATACTTAAAAGCGAAGGGAAATCAACTTCAATTTTTTTATACTGCTTTTTAAAAACATAACCCAGTATTATAGAGCTTACCCCGGTGGCATTATTCTTTTTATCTGTTGAGTCCTGGAATTTTTTCGAGTCGCGGATTACCTGTATACTGTCTTTTAATTCGTAATCCTGCATTTCTATTGCGGTAAGCGGAACGGGCCTTATGCTATCCCAATAGATCGTATCACGTTTATTGGCGCCGTTTTCAATTTTCACAACCTCTGGCGTAAAAATTTGTTTCTCAGCCTTTTTCTCAGCTTTCGCCGCTGCCTTCTGTTTCTGTTTTTCTGTCTTTTTTATCAGTTTGTTTTTTGTAGAATCCGTTTTTGCAATCGCATTCATATTGGCGAATCCGTTATTTACTATATAATTCTTAAAAATACCCAGGTAATAGCCATCGCCTTTTACACCCAAAAAACTTGCCTTGGCATCATAACGCTGTTGCGATGGCAGCCAGATGTTATCTTTTACCGGTATAAAATACTGCGTTACCTTCAATGTATCTATGTATTGTATCCCGTTCTCTTTAGTGAGGTACAATTCCAGTGAGTGTATATTCCAGTTGTCCTCTATAATGCTGAGAACCCCTGTAAAGCAGGGGTCTGCTTTGCGTTTTGGGGTAACCAGTATTTTGTTTACCAGATAATCACCTTCTTTAAAAGCCCCCAGCATTTTATAGTTGTAGTAAAAAAATGCGTTTTCAGAAAGAGGAGAGATAAATGGACGCTGTGCAATAAAAGGGATGGTAATACTGCGCTCGTAAAAGTTAAAGTAAAAATCCTGCGCCGCATTAAAGGTAAAGCCGTTTGATTTGCCGCTCACTTTAGATGATAAAATAACTTCATGAAACTTGTTGGGCTTCTTGTAATACAGTTTCGATTGCGACTCACTCAGGTACAGGATGCCTGAATTATTAGGCCCGGTCAGTATACCGGTGCGGTTAATTTTACGGCCCAGTATTTTATCGGGCGCTTCAAGTATGCGCTGCATGCCTTTTACATAAGCATCGCACTGGTAATTTTCTACCACGCTTAAAAAGTACTTCCGTTTTTCAATTGCCTTTTTAATTACTTCAATAGCGGCATCTTTGTTTCCGTTTACTACCACATCTCTTATCTGGTATTGGGTCTCTTCCAGCTTCACATCAATCTCCATATCTTTTTGCAGATTGATAGTTTGTATTTGTTGCTTATAACCCAGGTGTTGAAACACAATATCATAGGTTCCGGAAGCCAGGTCTAAATGGTATTGGCCATCTCCATTAGCCGAGGTTCCGTTGCTGGTGCCCTTTACATAAATGTTGCTGTAACCAAGTTTTTCGCCCTTGGTATCATATACGGTTCCGTGTATGGTAAAACCAAAGCCATTTACTGTTAGCAGCAAAAACAAAATAAAATAGAGGATAGGCAACCGCATGCGGTATGAAAATAAAAAAAAATGATTGTAGTTTATTGCTTTAGATTCGGTTGGCCTGATTATTTAATGTCCAGGTAATATAAATTAAGTAACCCCTTTTTGCCCATAAATGGTTTTAGCTTATCATAAAAAATTACAAAATCAATAATGCTCAGAATATAGGTACTTCCTCTAAAATAAACATCTACCCCGTTTTCGTTCATGGTAAAATCAAGGTCGTCTAATTGCGCCTCCCATTCCTCTGGATCAGGATTAAAATCCTTTAATCTGTCCATCAGGCCCTTCATTACCAAGGTATCAACTACCACTAATTTTTGCGCATCAAACAGCTCGTTAAACTTTACCGGCTTCCCGGTTTTAAGGTTAAAGTTCAGGGTAGTGAATTCGGTATAGGGTTGCCCCGATACGTTGCCATCCTCATCTCGCGGCAGAGGGGGGCTTGCACTTATCGTGCAACTTACAAAGTTATGCTTGCCAAAAAGGGTTCTGTAATTAGAAAATCCGGCAACAGTTGTTATCCCATTATCGCAGATGTTGGCGGAGTCATCATTTTCCCACCGGCTGAATTCAAATACGGTGCCTGAAATCTCATCATTTATTTTCCGGTTAACGGCAGTGTCGCTTCCCTTTATTTCTTTCCATTCCAAAGCCAGATAGCAGGTTTTATTAAGGTGAATGGTATCGTGCTTATCTATAATTTGAGTGGTATCAGCGGTATGTGCGGAAAGAAATGAATTAGAAAGAATAAAAGCCAGAAAAAGCGCTGCCTTCATAGCCTCAAATTTAAATTATACTTGGCAATAAAGTATAAGGTAATATCTGCCAGATTTGACAACTTTTAAAAAGTTGTCAAATCTCCTCCCGGTAACGACCGCCGGGCATAAAAAAAGGGACGCTTCACAGAAGCGCCCCTCATTCTGAAAGAAGTTTGTAAAATTATTGGCGGTTAATATTTCCGTAATTGAAATTATGTTTCCTTCCGGGATGGAACCTTTTGCGAACTGGTTTATCATCATCATTGCTGCTGGCAGTTGTTCCGTCGCCGGTATGTGCTTTATTGCTTATCGTGTTTTTAGGCGGTGTAGTTGTTTTTTCAGGCGTGCTTACATCAATAGGAGGGAAGAAGTAAGTCTGGGTATCTTCTGCCTTTTGTGCTACCGGTTCAAGTGGTGTAGGAACATCTGTGTTTTCGTTATTAATAATTGGTGCAGGTGTTAATGCCACCGGTTGGTTTATAGCCGGTTGAACCTGCTGCGCGGCTATAATAGTTGATTGAACCGGGTTGGTAGCCGCAATGTGCCTTACCTTAACCCTGGTTAAAGCAATACCAGCCGGGGCTAAAGTACTTTTAACCGGCTCAGTTTGTTGAACAGTTGGCGGCCTGGTTGTAACGGTACTGGCAACTGTGGTGTTAGCAACGGCGCTGTTAGCCTGATTATTATTGTGCGAATTATTAATCAGGTAAGCTGTAATAAGCGAAGAGCCGATTACCAACGCTGCCGCAATAATTCCTGCCATTGCGCGTTTAGGTATAAGCGAGGTAACTACCGGCGCTACACCGGCCGCAACTGCCGCAGGCATTGCATCCAACTCAGACGATATTCTGTTCCACGCTCCAAAGGGCGGTGCAACCTGGTGCTCGTTCATCATCTGCTCTATCTTCCGGTCGAAATTTTTTGTATTGTGCTCCATAACTTGCTCTTTTCTTTCCAATTAATATTAGTTCCCTTTGTGTATCTTTTACGATTAGTTAGCTGTAGATGTTCTCCTGTCTCTGTCTATACCCTCTATAATCATTTTTTGCAGTAAATACCTGGCCCTTGCCAGTTGCGATTTTGATGTCCCTTCTGAAATGTTCATCATCTCACCTATTTCCTTGTGGCTGTAACCTTCAATTACATACAGGTTAAAAACCGTTCTGTAACCATCGCTTAAAGTCTGTATCATTTTTAAAATATCCTCATGCTTTAAAGTCTCCAAAGCATTGTCTTCATAACACTCGTAATAATTTACTTCCGAATCATGTAGTGCATACAGGTTAACATGTTTCCTGTAATGCTCAATGGCAGTATTTACAAATATCCTGCGCACCCAGCCTTCAAAAGCGCCCTCGCTTCTGAATTTGTCAATGTTCTTAAACACTTTTACAAAACCTTCCTGTAAAAGATCCTGCGCTGAGTTATACTCATTGGCATACCTCAGGCAAACAGAAAACATTTTACCCGCAAATTGATTGTACAGAACCTGCTGAAATTTCCGGTCACCGGCCATGCAGCCCTGTATGATTTGCGTTTCGGTGTAATTTTGATTTGGTGTCATAATTTGCTTTTCAGGTTAACCAAATTTACTAAAAATATTCCGTATTCTATTTTAAGACGGCAATAGTTGCTAAATGGTTGGCAAACAGCTCAAAACTTTTTTTTCGGTGGCTAAAACCGTTTTTTTCGTCCAAAGTCATTTCGGCGTAGGTTTTATCTGCTCCCATTGGCATAAATATGGGGTCATAGCCAAAACCCTGGCTGCCTTTGCGCTCATTTAGAATCATACCCTCTGTAATTCCTTCAAATTGAACGTATTTTCCATCGGCGTGGTATGTAATTACGGTTTTAAAACGGGCGCTTCGGTCGGCCTCTCCCTTCATTTTTTGCAATACCATATCGGTATTATCATCATATGTGGCTTTTGCCCCTGCATACCGCGCCGAATAAACGCCGGGTTCGCCATCTAAAGCATTAATCTCCAGCCCAGTATCCTCCGAAAAACATGCAATACCGAATTTATTGGCCAGGTATTCGGCCTTTTGCAGGCTGTTGCCTTCAATGGTGTTTTGCGTTTCGGGCAATTCTTCTGTAAAGCCTATGTCTTTTAAACCAAGGATTTCAAAACCTGCCGGGGCAATGGAAAGAATTTCTTTTAGTTTATGCTGGTTGCCCGTGGCGAAGATTAGTTTCATACTGATTATTTAATTGTAAAGGCTCAACAGCCAGCCCCTTCCGTCCCCTAAAGGGGAAACCAGAGCCGCATGGCCTTCGCTTATTTGGATTTAAACTGTATTTAACTGCTGAGTTTCTAAAATTCGGATTTTTTCTAAAAGCTTTTGCGTAACTATTTTCCCATTATGAATAGCATCTTCGTTGGTAAAACGGATTACTGCAATACCCATAGCAATCATATCCTCATCTCTGAATTCGTCATATTCTCTTTGAAAAGGTTCAAGATGATAACCGCCATCTATTTCCACTACCAGTTTTAATTTATGCGAATAAAAGTCTGCTATAAAAGTTGATATTGGATGTTGCCTCCTGAATTTATAATTGCACAATAATTCACTTTGCAATAAGAGCCACATCGCCTTTTCTCCTCTCGTTGGCGCAAAGCGCATTTTTTCTGAAAATTTAAACAGTTCCATTGCTGCCCCATAATACATAGGTAATTTATGCTTCATAAATGTGTATATTTTGCACTGGCCTCAGCTCTTAACGACTGTCCTTGTATTTATATTCGGCTTTGGTTTCCCCTTTAGGGGACGGAAGGGGCTGACACACTTGCAACAACAACTATCTCAAATCCCCAACATCTTTTTCAAAGCAATCCACAATGCCTTTTTTGCAGCATCATTTTTCATCAGGGTATCCAAACTATCGGTGCTGATAATTTTTACTCCGCTCAGTTCATAAACGAAGTTCTTTTTAAGCTTGGATATATTGCGGCTGATATTCACATCACCAAAAATAAGTACCGCCTGTGGCTTATATTCGTTCTGCAAATTTCCCAGCGAAATGCCCGGTATAAACCGGGCGTTCAAATACAATGTTTCTTCGGGTTTAAACTGGCAGGCCTGTATTAATTTGTCCAGCATTTCCTTCATGCCAATGGGCAATTCTTCTAAAGGCTGGTCGTACAGCACAACTGCTTTTCGCCCCGTGTTGTTACTTGCCCTCTTATTGACACTAGCATTTAAATGGAATACCTTTTGTTTATTAAACAACAGATTTGGCGATAAAAGTTCAAGCATTTGCGCGTTTTATTGAATGTTCAAAAATAAAATTCTGAACTAAAGTGAAAATGAAAAGTTATACTAATTTTGTTCCTTAACGGGTACACAAAACTAACCAATATGGGCTACAAAATAACCGTCGAAAGGGCAAAGGGGTCAAAAATCGGGGAGATTGATTTTAACAACCTTCCTTTCGGTAAACACTTTTCCGATCACATGTTTGTTGCCGACTATTATGATGGCGATTGGCATGATTGCCGCATTATGCCTTTTGGCGAATTCAGCATTCATCCTGCATTGTCTTCTTTACATTATGGACAAGCAATTTTTGAAGGTTTGAAAGCTGAGAAAGATGCTGAAGGAAACCCCATTATTTTCCGTCCGCTCAAAAACGTAAACCGCTTTAATATTTCGGCCGACAGGATGGCCATGCCGGAAGTTCCTCAGGAACTTTTTATGAACGCGGTTGACAAATTAATATCGCTTGATAAAGAGTGGATTCCTACTACTAAAGATTCCTCTTTATACATCAGGCCGTACATGTTTGCCACCGAAAAATTTGTTGGTATTAAACCGGCAGAGCATTTCCGCTTTGTAATTTTTACAGGCCCTGTAGGTGCTTATTACAGCCGGCCGGTAAAGGTTTTTATACACGACAAATATGTAAGGGCATTTCCGGGCGGTGTTGGCTATGCCAAATGCGCAGGTAATTACGGTGCAGTGATGATGCCAACCCGCGAAGTTCAAAAAATGGGATACGACCAGATACTTTGGTTAGATGGTATCCATCACCGCTATTTACAGGAAATTGGCACCATGAACGTTTTTGCCATTATTGATGGCGTTATTATTACGCCCGCCTTAGACCAGGGCACTATCCTGGATGGCGTTACCCGCGATAGTATGGTACGCCTGGCCGAAAGTGAAGGCTACGTTATCCAGGAGCGTGATATTTCAATTGACGAGGTTATACATGCTTACCACGAAGGTAAACTTGAAGATATGTTTGGCACGGGAACGGCAGCAGTAGTATCGCACATTGGCGAGTTCCATTATAAAGGCGAGAACTATGAATTACCACCGGTTGAAGGCCGCGAAATTTCAAACAAGCTCAAATCCAGGTTAACTTCCATCAAATCAGGTAAAGCTGAAGATATTTACAACTGGCTGCATACTGTGCCGGTTTCGGTTTATGCCAATCAGTAAATACGGCCCCTTCTGTCCCCGAAGGGGAAACTAAAACAAGGGCCATGTCAAGCGGAATGAGTTCTTGTTTTAAGATTCGCAGAGTTTAATTAGGATATAGGAGATAATAAATTTAAGACGATATCGGTTTTGATACTCTGTCTGTGCAGTGGAAGAGGCTGGCTGTTTGTCTTTAGTTTCCCCTTCGGGGACGGAAGGGGCCTGGGATTTCAAAAAGAAAAGTCCCCCACCTGAATGGAGGGCTTCTTTGTTTAACCCTTAATAACTAAACATACTTCATAGACCTCCGTTTTGGCAAAAGGTTGCATTGATTGTTGAAAAAAATGATTGCATCCTCAACTTACTTGTTTTAATATTGTTCATCTTTCATTTTAATTAAAAAACACAATATCTATGGCATTATCACCTGGAACCAAGGCACCTGATTTTAAACTGTTTAATTCAGACAAAAAAGAAGTTTCGTTGAGCGATTTTAAGGGCAAGAACCTTATTATTCAGTTCTTTCCTGCTGCTTTTACAGGCGTTTGTACAGCCCAGATGTGCAGCAGCCGCGATGAACTTTCGCTTTATAATGGTATGAACGCATCGGTAGTGGGAGTATCTGTTGATATGCCCTTTTCTTTAGGCGAGTTTAAAGCTAAAAACGGTATTAATTTTGACCTCCTATCCGACTTCAATAAAGATTTTATAAAGGCATATGATATGTATTTAGAGAATTTTGCGTTAGGTATGAAAGGAGTGGCCAAAAGAGGGGTTGTTCTGATAGATAAAGATGGCGTTATACAATATGCGGAGCAAACACCTTCTCCCGGCGACCAGGTAAACTTCGAAGCTTTAAAAGCCGCTTTGGAGAAGCTGAAATAAAGCTCCCGTCATTGCGGGTAACCACCCTTGTGGAAAAGGAAAAATCGGGGTGACGCAGAAAAAAGACCTTCCTCGCAGAGTCTCCTTTCCGAAGGTTGGGGACTCTGCGTTAGGGTGGTTCGTCCATACGCAGTCCCCCATTCCGCAAAGCCGGAAAGGGGAGACTCTGCAGAGAAGTTTTTTATTTTCAATCACTCGCAATGACCACTATATTTAGTTTTTCTGAATTTTTCACAACTGTTCAGTATTCTTTTTCAATTATTATTCGTCTATACTTTAGATAGTTGAATGTTTCTTAGTCAATTGGTTTTGGTATTTGGTTTGCTTTGCTTTATTCAGGCTGTTTTTTAGGCCGGATTTTGTAAGTATACCATTGGCGGACAGGTTTGCGGATAATCAATAAAACCCTTCCGATGGTATATACCGGATGGATTCGCAAACCTATCTGTTTTCGGTATAACCGTATATTCAATGGAAAAGGGAAGGGAAAGATTGATATCAGACTAAAGCGCAAGAACATGGCATACAAAAATTATAAGTTTAAGACACTGCGCGTGTTTGCCTCCGATGAATGGCTTGCCAATCGTACCCGCGAGTACCGCTCTGTTTTCGACCGTAGTGAAACCACTTACATATCGGCCGAAATAGCCTTTTACAACAAGCTTTTCGACGAGCAGGATTGGGAAACTACCATTAACCTCAAAGCCTTTTCTCATGTTGACGGCAAAAAGAAAGAACTGAGCAGCCAGGATGAAAAAAGGAAAATAAGGTTAGATGAGAATGTGGTTTACATCAATAAGGGTTGGGGTATGGCCACCCCCGGCGCGTTCTGGATCCAGGGCGAGTATAGCTGGGAGGCATTTATAGATGGCGAACTAATAGGCACCAAGCGCTTTTATATAGAAGACGTAGGCAAAGTGGCCGCAGAGGGCAATCCGTTTTTTAATATTGAATCTGTCAGGTTTTATACCGGCGATTATAACGCGGTAAATAACGAGAACAAGGTTTACCTCAAAAAGATAAGCCGCAATGAAACCCAATACTTATACACCGAATTTAAATTAAAGAACAAGCTTGCAACCGAATGGAATTGCGAAGTTTTTTTTAACTGGTATAATGCATCGGGCCTGTTAAAAGCCCGTATTGAAAGGTTCAGAAAAGTTGAAGCGGGAAAAGTGAGCGAAATAATTTCGTTTAACGAAGGTTGGGGTAACGACATACCCGGTACCTGGAAAGACAGCCGCTACCGCCTCGAAATTGTATTTATGGATACGGTTATTGCGGTGTTACACCTCGAAACTGCCGATGAAGACGAAGAAGGCGAAGTAGAAATTAACTACAGTGGTGGTAACGTAGCCACCCTTAGCCCATCGCAACCAACGGCCCCCGATGAATCGCTTGATGTCAATTTAAAGAAACTGGATAGCCTTGTAGGTTTGGAAGAACTGAAGAAGGAAGTCAGGAACCACATTGATTACCTCAACTTTTTGAAGTTAAGGCAGGAGAGGGGCTTTAAAGACTCTGAGCGCATTAACCTGCACTCGGTGTTCACCGGTAACCCCGGTACTGGTAAAACCACTGTGGTTAAGCTTCTGGGCCAGATTTACAAGAGCATGGGCCTGCTAAGCAAAGGCCACGTAAAGGAAGTTGACAGGGCCCAATTAATAGGGGAATACATTGGCCAAACCGCACCTAAGGTTAAAAAGGCAATTGAAGAAGCAAAAGGCGGCATCCTTTTTATTGACGAAGCCTACTCTTTGGCCCGCGAAGCTGACGACAGCAAAGATTTCGGAAAAGAAGCCATTGAAGTGCTGATAAAGGAAATGAGCGATGGCACCAGGGATATGGCTATAATGGTGGCCGGCTATCCGCATGAGATGGAGGTGTTCCTGAAATCAAATCCAGGCCTGCGGTCGCGTTTTGCTAATTACTTCCATTTTGAAGACTATTTGCCTGATGAGTTACATGCCATTGCAGTTAGTTACGCAATCCAGAAGAACGTAAAACTGACCGAAACTGCCAATGCTTATTTAGGTGAGCAGTTAATGGAGGGTTTTCGCAATCGTGATAAATCTTTTGGTAATGCCCGCTATGCTATTTCAATTATAGACGAAGCCAAAATGGACCTTGGCCTCCGCCTGATGAAACGCGTAGACCTTCGCGAGCTGGATTCAGAAATTCTTTCAACTATCGAGCAAGAGGATATTGAAACCGTATTTAAACAAAGGGGCAAACGTAAGTTTAACATTAGTGTAAACGAACGATTGTTACAAAGTGCGCTCGATGAGCTGAATGCCTTGGTAGGCATCACCAATATTAAGAACGAAGTAAACGAACTTATTAAGCTGGTACGTTTCTATCACGATATTGGAAAAGATGTTTTAAATAAATTCTCGCTGCATACGGTATTTTTAGGAAACCCCGGCACCGGTAAAACTACTGTTGCCCGTATTATGGGTAAAATATTCAAGGCTCTTGGCCTGGTTGAACGCGGCCATTTGGTTGAGTTAGACCGGCAAGGCTTAGTGGCAGGATTTATAGGCCAAACGGCATTGAAAACCGAGGAACGCATAAAAGAAGCTAAAGGGGGCGTGTTGTTTATTGACGAAGCTTATGCTTTGGGCGAAGGCAACGATTTTGGGCGCGAAGCCATTGAAACATTGCTGAAACGGATGGAAGACAGCCGTGGTGAGTTTGCTGTAATTGCCGCCGGCTATACTGAACCCATGAACCGTTTCCTGGAATCAAATCCCGGATTGAAATCGCGTTTCGACCGTACCTTTATTTTCCAGGATTATACCTCGACTGAACTTTTCCGCATAGCACTTGCCTTATTAAAACAAGAGAACATCAGGCTGGATAATGAGGCTTATGACTACCTGCAGAAATACATCGATTCTATTTACACCTACCGCGATAAGTTTTTCGGCAATGGGCGCGAGATAAGAAAACTGGTTGTTGATGCGGTGCAGAACCAAAACCTGCGCCTCGCCTCATTGCCCAAAGACGAACGCACCAAAGAAATGCTTGAAACCATGACCATCGAAGACCTGAAAGAATTTAAAATTCAGGAAGGCAAGCGGGGGAATTTAGGGTTTAAGTATTAGGAATGCTGAATTATGATTTCTGAATTATGAATTACAACTATGTATTTGTTCATAATTCAAAAATCATAATTCAGCAATTACTTTACTATCGGGTCAATAGCCGCACCTGCAAAGTGGTCGGTCTTATAAGTGTAACCAAGCAGTTCTGCAATCGTAGCTGCAATCTGGTTGCTGTATAATTGCCCTTTGTTTTTAACCTCACCTTTAGCAGTTATACCTGCACCTATAGCTGCTATCCAAACATTATCGGCATGTAACACATGGCCATGATGACGCCATTCTAAATTAGGTATATCGCCGCGTCCGTGGTCGCAGGTAATAATGATGGTGGTTTTGTCTTTGTACTGCGGGTCGCTTTGCACAAAATTCCAGAGGTCTTCAATGTAACGGTCTAACGTGGTTGCAGTGTTCAGGTAAGCAGAGTAATTACCATCGTGTGCATAATCATCTGTTTCATCAAAGCCGATAAATGCAAAACGCGGATGGTTACGGGCTATATATTCTTTAGCAAAATGATAAGTAAGCGAGTCTGTTTTGGCAAATGGGTTGTGCGCCGGTACTGTGGTTTTCCATTCTGTGTATTCAGCGCCTTTGGCATTCACCAGGCCCTTGTTATTTACTTTCAGGTCAACAAACACAGGCACATTATTGCGCTTATCGTTAATAATTTTCGGAAAAGCATCCCAGGTTGCCACAGCCATAAGTTTATTTTCAAATCCTTTTTGTGCCTGTAAAAAATCAAATATGGTATTGTTCGGATTGTAACCATATCCGTTACTGTTAATGCGCTTATCGCCCCAACCCGAAAAAATCTCGTTATATCCTGGAAAGGAAAAAGTATAACCATTCGTTACCTTAACGCTGTTTCCATATTTTCTGTTGCCGTAAATCTGGCCCTTTTGCGCAATGGTGGTCCATAAAAATGGCATTACTTTAGCCCTTCTTACAGTGGCATCTTTATCCCAGTATTTCGCCTTCATCTCTTTAATATTGCCGGCGTATTTTTTTACATTGATTATTTTCTTCTGTGCCCCGCCAAAAAGTTCCTGCCAGCGATAGCCATCCAGCGTTATCAATATCACATTTTCTGTTTTTGCATTTTGCTGGGCAAACGAAAATGCACTTATAAATACCAATATAAAAAGCAGGACGTGTTTCATAGAGGGAGTTTTAAAATGTAAGTGGCGTTGAGTTGAAAAGACACCCGAATGTAAAAAAGAAACTTTCAAATGCAATTGAGGAATTGTTCATTTGCCAAAGTTTAATGTTTTGCTAACACTCCATAGGTAAGTAAACCGAACCCTTTGTCATCCCGACGCAGGAGGGATCTTAATATGCAGATATGGGTTGCATTAATAGTGAAAGGCTAAAGGCAAAGAAAACGTGCCCGGCAAATCAGTTTTCACGTCTCCGCAGGGTGCTGAAGCTGATACCCGGAGGAGACGGCACCTGTAAGTTTGATTTTAATAGACGCTATTCAGTATGGCTTTCCTATAATTTAAATCCATCACCGCTTTATAATAAAAGGGGTTATGATACTTTCTATAGCTGGAAGTCGTTGTTCTGTTTAGTTCAGCTTTAATGGCATTTTTCCAATTTTCCAGTAAAAAAGCATCATCTGAGAAAATAATATCGCCGTCAAATTCTCCCCAGAAAGCTTCTTTTTCCCCTTTCTTATTTTGAAAGTATGCTGTGCCGGTTAGATTTGAATAGTCCGAAATAATATCATTAAATTCTAACGGTAAAATGAAGCCAATTACATCCGCCATTGGATGTATAACATAACGCTGTCCAATTGAAATTGCTATTCTTGATCCCTTGGTTACAGACATCGCAATTTTAGGTGAGTTTTCATCTATTTGAAATTCCGTCAGCATATCTTTTACCATGTCGAAATATTTATTAATCCACTTAATGTCCTTTCCTGTTTTTCTGAGTGCTTTAATTAGTTCTTGTTCAATGTCTCTGTCCGTTTTGAAAAATGTATCGAGCGGAACCAAGCCTACTTTTCTTTTTTGCTTGTCAAATGGACTTTTTAAACTTACAATTTTGGGTTGGGTTATTACATTTTCATTTTGTTCTACGAAATCAGTGAGTTGTTTTTCTGAGAAGCCGCTTGCATCTGCCTCATAATAGATTAAACCATTTTTTTAGTTCTTCTACCTTTTCAGTTTCAGAAAATGAGATGGACATTTCAGTTCGTATTTGTATGCCCTTTTCAGTAAAATTCGCTGAGCCTAAAAAAGCAGAAGTATCTGTTATTAATACTTTAGCATGAATGTCTGTGATATGTTTAATATTCTCAAAGTTCTCGCTTATAAAATCGCAGATTTCAAAACGTTTAGATTTATTAGGGTGCGAAATGATCCATTCTTGAAAATCTGTTACCAGTTTCCATGATTTTGAAATTTTGATAAGACGTTTTAAATAAGAAAGGCCTATGTATGGTGAAACTAAAAGTAAATCCTGTCCATTAGCCAGGCTTACAATTTCGCTATCAAAAGGCGAGTAGGGATTGTTGTCTGAAGTTTTATGGTCAATGAGTTTCATGTTTGTTGGATATACTGTTAAATGCAGTTAACTCTAATAAAAGCAATATACGGATAGTTGCCATTTTATTGCCGTCTGCTTTAGCTGACGGTCAGCAGGATAAAATAACAACGGCTTTAGCCACATTTCTCTTTTGGCTAAAGCCGTAAATGTGGGTTGTGCATTACCGTCAGCTAAAGCTGACGGTAATGAAGAAAGCGCAATTTGGTGTATGTAATTTCTAAGATTTCTGCGCTTACATTATCGTTCATTCGCCTCGTCGCGGTTAAATTTATATCCCCTGGTATCAATAGATAGGGCGTTGAAAGTTACTTTCTTTTTGGAGTTTACTTCCTTGCCCAATCCCTCATCTTTGGCAAATGCTATTACTTCTATTTGCTTTCCAATATAGTCTTCCGGAATGCGAAAAGAGATAGTTTGTTTGTCAGGGATAACTATTGTGCGTATCATAAGTACTAGCTAAGATAATACTTATTGACTAAAACAGACTCAATTGATTTAATGGTCTCCCCCAAATTTTAGTTAAACCATAAAAATTATCTACTCATTATCATCAAACAACCTTTAATTAGAGGCATGGAAGATATTCACAAAGAGCAAAATTTCTCGCCCGCCCCTTCGCCTAAAGAAACTTCATTTTTAGATGGCCCGCACTCCCGTTTCAAAGAATTTACGTTTGTGATAGATGTAGCCCGCGAGTTTATAAGAGGCTTCAGAAAGATGCATTTTGTTGGCCCCTGTATAACAGTGTTTGGCTCTGCCCGTTTTAAAGAAGGGCACCCTTTTTACGAAGTAGCCCGTAAAATTGGCGCTGAAATGGTGCAACTCGGCTTCACAATTATGACCGGGGGCGGCCCCGGCATTATGGAAGCTGCCAACCGTGGGGCTAAAGAAGTAGGGGGGAAGTCGGTAGGCTGCAACATTGTATTGCCGGTTGAGCAGCACCCTAATCCTTACCTGGATGTTTGGGTAAATATTGATTACTTCTTTATCCGCAAACTAATGCTTACTAAATACAGCTACGGCTTTATTGTAATGCCCGGTGGTTACGGAACTTTAGATGAATTTTTTGAGGCTATAGTAATGATACAAACCAAAAAGCTAAAACATTTTCCTGTAGTTTTAATGGGTAAAGAATACCACAAAGAACTATACTCCCATTTGCAAAGTCTGATAAAAGCGGAAACCATTGGCAAGGATGACCTCGGCCTTTTCCTCTTCACCGATTCGATTGAAGAGGCAAGGGATCATATCAGTAAATATGCCATCGAAGGATTCGGCCTGAAACGCCACCAGGATATAAAGCCTTTGAAATGGCTGGGGGAGAAAGCCCATTTTTTGTATGGCAACTGATATGCTGAGAACCTTAAATTGAAGGGGGGCTGTTTTGCCTTGGTTTCCACTTTAGGCATACTCGTTAAGTTAAGATGAGCTTTTTNNTCCTGAATCAGGAGGGGAGTTTAGCAGCCACAGCCGGATCCGAAGGGTCTGCTGCATCAAAGCTCCCCTCCTAATTTAGGAGGGGTGGCGCGCAGCGCCGGGGTGGTTAGGCTGTTGGCTCACTTAAAGCAAAAGTATATTATAACCCTGAAAGGCTTACTGGTATTCAGTTTCAGCCAATTTTTACCGCCCTAAACTTAACGCCAATGCCCCTTTAGGGGACAGAAGGGGCAGGACCCGTGCAAACAACGATAGCTTTTTATGCGTTCGCAATTTGGTAAGAACCCCGCCAATTTACTTTCGATTATTTAAAAAATATTACTTACAATTGCTGTATATGAAAAAGCCATACTTTACGCTCTTTTGGGCGCTGCTGTTAATGATACAATTTTGCAGTGCCCAAAAAAGGGACTGGGCCTGGGCGCGCAACGAAGACCCGCATGGGCCTTACACCACATTTAAGGTGGAGCCTGAGCATAGTTATGGCAGAAGTATGGCTATTGATGCGCAGGGTAATATATATGTGCTGGGTAGCATGGAATGCCCTTACTTTACCCTGGGTAATACCACTTTAACCAGAGATAAAGGAGAAACTTTTTTGGCAAAGTATAGCCCCGCCGGAAAGGTGTTGTGGGCTTTTAATGCCGGTTCGGGTCATACATACGCAATAACTGCTGATGCCAATGGTAATGTTTATTTTGCAGGTGATTTTAACGAACCCAAATTTAACCTTGGTACGTTTAGCATAACCAACTCTCAGGTACTTGGCGGCTGGGAAGTATACCTTGCAAAGTGTGATAGTGCGGGTAAAGTGCTGTGGGTAAAAAGCGCCGGGGGTAATGGCGATAAAGACGTTTATGGAGTAAGCGCTGATGGTAGCGGCAATGTATATTTAACTGGTATTTTTGGTGGGCCACAAATGAATTTTGGTGACATCACTATCAAAAATTATGTGGCGGTTGATTTTCATAACCTGGCACAAACGTTTAATGCATTTTTAGCTAAGTATGATGGTTCGGGTAATGTCTTGTGGGCTAAATGTGCAGGCGGGCAGGGACCTTGTTATTCAACCGGCGTTGCTGTAACCCCTGATGGGGGCGCATGTATTACGGGCTATTTTGGAAGTGCCTATATGGCATTTGGGACGTTTTCTATTGATAACTCTAAAACTCCGGGTATACGCCTAAGTAATTTTTATGTGGCCAAATACGATGCCCAGGGTAATGCAGTTTGGGGCCATGGCACTAAAATGGATGATGCCAGCCTTGCTAACCGTATAACTACCGACCCCGCTGGTAATATATACACTATCGGGTCTTTTATGGGCAAAAAGCTGGATATTGGAGGTATTACTTTAACAAACATGAATGCGGCTAACAAGGCTTTATTTATAACCAAATATGATGCATCGGGTGCGTTTCAATGGGCGAAAACTACCGGGGGAATTGATAGGGGCGACCGCCTGGATATATGCACGGATGCAGATGGGAACTGTTACACCACCGGTGGATATTACAATGGCGCTGTTTATGGAAGCGATAGCCTGTTAAACACAGGTGCAACTGTTTTTAAATTTGATGGACAGGGTAATGTGCTATGGGCCCAGAGTATAATCAGCGATGCCGAAACAAGTGTAGTGTCCGGCGTTAGCAAGGGTATTGCTGCAGACACAAAAGGAAATATCTATTTAACAGGCGAATCCAAAGGCAAAGACCTTGTATTTGGAAAAATCATTCTGCCCAATGTTAAAGCAAGCCGTAAAGGGGGCGATTTCTTTTTGGCCAAAATGAATCACTAAGGCATTCAGTTTGCAGCATGTTTTATCCAGACTTAAAGGCAGCCAATGATAAAGCATGTTAACGCTCTGTGTTAGCCAGATAAGCGAAACTTAATGCCTATCCGTATGTTTACCTAAATCATGGCTAA
>PMXD01000371.1 GCA_003165895.1 Bacteroidota bacterium
AAATTATATAATATGGATAATTTTGATTTCGAAAATTTACTGACCGGGCAGTTGCCGAAAATGAGCAAGACGGATGTTGATATCGAACTGGCAGGCCTTTATAATGGAAAGGTGACAAATTTCAATCTTGCGGATTTTGAACTGGATGCCGAATCTATACCGGTGGCTGCTGGTACCAGGCCGCCGGATTTTCCTGTAAACATTACCTTGCTTGAAGGTACTTTTCAGAATTGGGATTTGGATACTACCCTGTCTTCGGTATGGATTGCTTATCCGAAAAATGAGACAGATGTGGTTACCATTGCTAACTGGGCAGCTACGTTGGGATATAAGGTAAGGCCTAAGGGAAAGTCACATAACTGGTCTCCCCTGGCTGTCGGAAAAGATGAAGACCCAAATCAGGATCAACTTTTATTTGTAGATACTACTAACCTGCAGACAAAGTCTTTTGCCATACTTGATGGGATGCCTGCGGCTACGTTTGGAGCAGGTGTTACTATTGACGATATAACTGATTTTTTGCAAAAGAAAGCAGGCAACAACGGTACCGGCCCGGCGCCCGGTTATAGTTTTATTAATATGACCGGTCCAGGTGACCTTACTATTGGCGGAGCATTAGCTATTGGAGGTCACGGGACGAGTATAAGACCCGATGGCATAGGCGTTGGCACAGATTGGGATTTGGGAGGATGCCTGAGCAACCTGGTGCTTTCGTTTAACGCGATTGTAACAGACCCTAATGGCACATCACCTGATGAGTACGAAGTAAAGACTTTTAACCGTAGCGGAGCGTTGGCTGAAGATGCAGCCGCATTTTTGGTGCACCTGGGCAGGGCATTTATTACCGAGGTTACCTTACGGGTTGTACCCAATTATTATTTACAAGTTACCAACTGGTGGCCTGAGGCGGCTAATCTTTTTATTGCGCCGCCAGCGCTGGATTCAAATCCGATGCCGGCAGATTCGCTGCAACGTTATGTGTGCCAGTATGGCCGTGTTGAGGTTATCTGGTTTCCGATGGCCGATAAGCAAAAGCCATGGGTTAAAACATGGGAGCAGAAGGATAAACGGATTATTGTCCAGGTTCCCGGTCCTTACAATTATGTTTTTGCCGATACCCTGGGACCGGTGATAAACCAGATTATACGCAACCGGTTAAAGAACGATCCTACCCGAACTATTAACTTTCAAAATACCTGCTTTCAAACTGCCAGTACCGCTTTGCATGCCAGCAACGGTTATAAAATGAATGGCACTTCGCGCAACTTGTTGCTGTATGTAAAACCTACAACCTTGCTGGTTACCTCGTTTGGATATGCGGTACAAATAAAACGGACAGACATTCAAAAAACGGCCAACCTGTGGTATACAAATTTTATGCGGCTGCTTAATAAGTATAAGGCACTCAACAAATACCCGGTCAATTCTGCTGTTGAAATGCGATGCACTTTAGTTGATAAGGTATCGCAGCTAAACCCCGCTGATACTTCGGGTACCATGCTGCCCCCGCTACTTGCTGCCAGTGCAGTCAGCAACGGCGATTCTTCTCTTGATACTGTTTTTTGGGTAGATGTTTTGACCATTCCGGGCACAACGCATATGAATGAGTTTTTCGGGGAACTGGAGGATTGGATGGATAGTGTTTGGGGAACCACCGGTACCAACACCATGCGCCCTGAGTGGTCGAAGGGATGGGCTTATACACGGGATGATGCTACGAGTGGAACAGGAGGAAGCGGTTGGAGCAATGAGGATGTGCTTAAAAACAGGATACCGCAATACTATGGTGACAATTTTGCAAAGGCGTCTGCCATACTGGCGAAATATGACGGCAAAGATATTTACCGCGATGCCTTTTTAAAGAAACTAATGCCTTAGGAGGAGATGAAATGAAAAAGCTTGTAAAGAAATAGTTAAAAAACAATGTAATGGATAATCAGCAAAATACCGTACCAATTGCCACTACCAGCCAGGCGGAGCTTACTAAAATGCCGGTAACGATAGGCAATAACGTAAAGTTATCAAGGCTTGGGGCCTCCAAAAATGCTGCGCCTGCCACTGGTATGTTCAATAAACCGTTGTATATCCTTCGCGACTTTTTAACGCAAAGTACCGCAGCCTGGATTGCAAGCACTGTAGGGCATTTATTTGGCAAAAAACATGCTTACGTCACTTATCTTAATAATGCATTGAATGTAAATGCGAATGGGACGAGGAAATTTGATGGCGTGTATACTTTGCGGTCGCATATTGATGATTCACCCGATAGCGATATAACCATTGCTATTACCGCAGATTGGGCGACCAACACACCAGAGTCTATTGGGGTTTCGATGGAAATACTGGCTAAAAATCCGGATTATACAGTGCATTTGGGGGACACGTATTACACCGGTACCCAATCCGAGATAATGAGCAATTATATTGTTCCCGGGGCGCCATGGCCGAAGGGCCCTTGCGGCAGTTTTAGTTTGTTGGGTAATCATGAAATGTACTCCGGGGGCGGAAGTGCTTACTTTGATGTGCTGCTGAAGACCCTTGGAATAACCGATAAAACTACCGGTCTGTATACCGGCCAAATGGCTCCCTTTTTTTGCCTGCAAACCAACTTTTGGAATGTTATAGCGCTTGACACCGGATATAACTGTTCTAAGTTTCCATTGCCCTCTATTATTTCCGGCAATTGCGAATTACCTGCTGCTTTAATTGCCTGGCTTACGGGAACGGTGGACCTGCAAAATGATAAAAGAGGCATCATTTTCCTCTCGCACCACCAATATTGCTCAGCATTTGAAGACCAGTACTTTTTGCCCGGTGAGCAGCTTGCTGATATTATTGGTAGTAATAGGAAAGTATTATGGATTTGGGGCCATGAACACCGTTTTGCAGCTTACGGGCGTTTCCAAAGCAAAAATAAAGGGAAAACCGGAGTTAGCGCTTACGGCCGATGCATAGGCCAGGGGGGAACGCCGGTGGAAATAAATACTATGATACCGGCGCGTATGAGTTTGTTGCAAAAGAAAGCATATAACAAACAGGTGTTGCCCAGTAACCTTGTTATTTGTGATTACCGGTACCGGAAGAGTGTAACGAATCCTTCGCAACCGGTAAGGCAGACCCCGATTCCGTTGGGCTTTAATGGGTATGCAACACTTACACTGCAAAAAGAACTCGCTACCATTTCTTACTATACTATAGCGGATAATGCCCCGGGCGGCCCACCGGTTTTGACAGAGCAGTGGGTGTCAATTATGGATGGACAAATATCGGGCAAAGGTGCAGTGAACAATGTGGTGAACAACGATGCATTTATGCCTATAAACAATCGCCCTGTAACCGATATCGTATTTTCCTGAACATAAATTATAACGAATTAAATAAGACCTATGAATATTACTTCAACCATCGACCTTGTTGCGGGCATGATATTTATCTATTTCATTTTGAGCCTGGTTTGCAACAGCATTTTCGAAGCCATTTCTGCATGGCGGAGTCTGCGCGCAAAATTACTGGAGCAATGGATTTTAAATAGTTTTCCGGCCATTGCCGAAAAATTTTATGATCATACTTTGATTAATGGGCTTTCTGACACAGGAAAGACTACCAGTTATATTTCGGCTCAAAACTTTTACAACGCTTTCCTCGAAATTGTTTCGAGCTATTGGAAGGAAGGAACTGTGCCCCAAAGCCTGCAGGAAATAACCCAGATGCTCGACTATTTTAATGATCCGAATAATCAGGATAAGGGCAAAAAAAATATTATACCTCAGGATTTGCAGCGCGCTTTACGATTATTTATTGCACAGGCCCAATCGGCTAATACCGCTGCTAACCCGGCAAACGAATTGCAATTGTTTCAAAAGTTTATTGAGAATTGGTTTGACAGCATGATGCAAAGGTTAACCGGTAACTATAAACGCCGGGCCATGAAATGGACAACTATTGTTGCCGCCGTGATTACTATAGGACTAAATATTAATTCAGTTTCGTTGGTGCAATACCTGGCCTCGGATGATACAGCGAGGGCCAACCTGGCGCAAGCTGCCTATAGGGCCGCTAACGACCAGAATCTTAAAAACGAGGTGAACAATATACAGGTAAAGGATAATGCTACTGAAACCGACTCCATTATTCGCACTATCAATATTGATTCGGGTATTACGATAACTACCAAACAGATTAAACATGCCGATTCGCTGGTTAGTAATTTAAGCAGCCTGATCCCCATTGGCTGGACTGGAAAGGAGTTTGCAACTTTCTGCTACCTGTATGGCTACTATACTAAAACTGATTCAAGTAAAACGCCTGCGGCGCCAGTTGCCAAAACCAAACCGGTTACACGGTATTGCTGGAGTATAGATTCAACCAAAACCTTTTTAATACGCGATTCCATGCACTGTAACGCTGGTGCAGATTCTATGTATAAAGTTGTTCTGCGTGATACTATCATAAACGGGATAACCTATATAATTTTTACACCTGATTCGGCAAATGCGAATGGTGGTGTTGAAAGCGCACATAGTCCTACCATTGACCGCGCCTTTAAAGCTGACATTGCGGCTATAATTAAAATTACTGTAGCTGATAGTGCGAACAATGCCGCTATAGCATTAAAAATGAGTCTGCAAAAAAACAGCAACCGGTTGAAAAATGCCTGGAACAACAGAGGGGCACTGGGCCTTTTTAGCCTGTATTCGGTATTTGGCTGGCTGATAACAATTTTTGCTTTAAGCATGGGCGCACCCTTCTGGTTTGATTTGCTGGGCCAGATTGCCAGCCTGAGAAGCAGTGTTAAACCGGCTACATCTGCACCGGTTGATATGAAGAAAAAGAAAGAAGAGGATGCACAATGAGCATAGCTTATTAATAGTAAAAATGTAATATATTAATCCACCACCGGCTAATTTAAACAGGATTAGCGCAGAGAATATAAAGAAGATATCGTACGCCAATGTTTTTATGGTATTGGAAAAAGGATAGCTTTAAAGTGAAACAAAAATTTCTTTTCTTTTTCATAAGAGTATTTTTTAAGTTTGCTATATGGAAAGAGTTCATGCTACCAAACCTGCAGCCCGCAGGCATCCACATGCCCCGCATTCCACCGAAAAACCGCCCCTACCAAAAATGGATAAAGGTTCCCATAGCGGTGCTGGTGGCCAGTTTAATGCCCTTAACGGGAATTATTCAGCAGCAGATGGCGATACGATTAAACAAATTGCCCACAGGTTTCACATGACCGGGGATGAGCTGAAAGTGGCTAACCCGGGTTTGACCGACAAAGACTCGGTTAAGGGAACAATCCTATATATTTCGGAACTTATTTTACCGAAAGACCCGACCGGTGCCAAAAATGTAACAACCTGGACCCTGGAGCAATATAAAGCCCGCTGGGAGAAGGATAAAGGCCGGGCCATGACCCCAGTAGAATTTGAAGTGTTAAAAAAGGGATGCATCGGTATAACGGCATTAAATACGTGGAGCAATCCCATAGCTACAGAGCAGTTGCAGGGACTTTCCTATGATAATTTTAAACAGGCTTTGGCCAAGGCCCGGGAACTTAACGATGGTTTGAGAAAATCGGGCAACCCAGATAACCTGAAAGCGGTTATCTTCTCTCACCGTTTCTGGAATAATAATAAGCCCGACCCACATGGTTTCACGGGTAAAGATGGCAAAGTAGATATGAGCAAGTATGAATCTCACAACAATACCAGACCTGGTGGATATGTAAATTTTGGACTTTGGTTATTATGAGCCTCAAACCGGCACATGGTGGCATGCCAACCACTGCCAGGACTGCCCCCAGTACGATCCCGTAAAGCAGCCTATGGAAATATATCAAAGTTCACTGCAGCAATATTCCCGGCATTTAGGCGATTTCAACCGGCAGGTATTTAGTGTTATCATAGTAAAAAACAATTAAATTTATGTACCGGATTTTTTTGGGGATATTTTTTTGCGGGATTTTAAACCTTTCATATTCACAAATTATGAATACTAAAACTATGGAAAACATTTCAAGGGATTCACTGAAAAATGGTATAAAAGTTACGATAACCGGCCGTGCGGAAAATGCCAAGGCTGGTGCCATAGTTATTTTTGACCGTGAGCATCCTTACTATATAAGCAACTTGAAGGCATGGAGCGAGCAGAATCTTTACAAGAAAGTTGAGGTTACCGGGGTTGTGCGCATTGTTGATTACGGGCAGAATACGCAAACCAGGCAGGATGTGCTCAATCTCCCGGCCCAAACCCTTACGGGTACTGTTGTTTATCTGGATGATGCGGTTTGGAAAGTAATTAAATAGGAGCTGTGAAATCTGCCGGAAAAGATATTCCCTTTTATTCAGGGCCTTTTCTCTTCAAGTTTTCCTGCATATAAGGTGCCTTTTTGGTAAGCCATATGATAAACATAACTTTCGCGCAAACTGTTGGCAACGTCATAAAACAATATCTCCAGCGTGTCTCTGGCGAAATTTGCGCTTACATCCGGTTGCTTAAAATGCAATTGTTCAGGCCGTTGATACACTACCGGTATAAACCGGTATCCCCATTTAAAAGCAACCGCCAGAAGCGGATTAGCATCAGCAATATCCCACATGCTTAACCTAAAAGTAATAAAAAATTCGCCGGGCCCTTTGAATGGCAGCTCGCCCGAAACCGGCCTGGTGTCAAAATCTTCCGGCAACAAACCTTTGTATATATTTAAGGACTTCGTCCCAAAATCCGGAAGCAAGGACAAGGCGGACTTTACATCCAGGTAGGAATTTACTTTGAAGGATGCAAACGCCGTATCAGCTAAAAGCACTAAACGATTTTTGTTGTACCTGTAAATGTAGTGTATCGCAATAGCCGTGTCGCCATCTGCACTGCGTTCCCGATTAAAAAAGTAAACCAGTTCAACAGTATCACCTCGTTTCCCAACCCTTAAATCCTTAGGGTTCAGAATACCTCCTTTTATAATTGTTCCCGGCATAAAGTGCAGTTCATTTTTATCAGACCTGACAAGCAATAGGGTTGAATCAGGCGATGGATCGCCCCAATGGGACCTGCATGCAAAATATAAAACCTCATGCTCCTTATTGTAAGCACCGGGCCGGGTTGGGGTGATGACGATCAAATAAACATCCGAAGGGATATTGGCACTGTCAAGGGTAATGGCACCGGCCTTATTTTTTAAGGCCAGTGTTATTTCATTAAAACTATTATAAGCCTGCCCCCGGCCTACAAGGCGCGCGCCAATACAAAAAGTAAGCACACAGGTAAATGGTTTCACAAGAATGTGAAAATTGATATTTATTTTCAAGCTTTGAAGATAGAATTAAGCAATTATTAAATTATAATTCGCAATATTGACATCGGCATGAGATTTATTTAACCGGATAAAGCGCCCTGTCCGCGTATTTAAACAACCTTAGGCCGGATATGAAATTACCCGGATTTAACAAAATACCGTAAAACTACTCAGCAAGTAACCGTATTTTCCCGCAATTGTAAGCAACGGGCGAAAGCCTTAAAAAATATTACCTAATCTTATGCAGCAATCAGCACAAACCATGAACACCCCCTACCCCGGTTATTACGATATGTTGTTTGAAATAATTAGTTGTCTGAAAAGCCACCTGAGCGATGCAACGGCCACTGTTGAGAAAACCGAAGACTTGTTCAACGCCGCTTCAACCAATGGCCACCCGGATTATTTTGCTGATTTTTCCGCTGAACACAACCTTAACCACCGGCAGCAGGTAATGCTGGCCGCAGCCCTGGTGGCTTATACCCACCCCAGCTTTTATTTTATCCTTTCGGCCGGCCTCAAGGCAAGGGGCGATAACTCATTAGGCGCGTATAACGATAATCAAACCGATATTGTTTATCCCACTATCCAAACGCTACAGGTAGTGCTACAGGGTACGGATTACCAAGGAGCCATGAATGCCGGCAGCGAAATACTTGAGGACCCCCTTTTTAAGCAGGGCGTTCTAAAGGCAACCTCCCTGCCAGGCGTGCTTATTAAAAACAACCACCTTAACCACGTGGTTACCGTTGGTGATGATTATCTGACTTATTTCTTTACAGGCGAATATTGCAGCCCAAAGTTTTCGGCCGATTTTCCGGCACAGAAAATTACCACCAAACTTGGCTGGAGCGACCTGGTGCTCGACCCAGCCACCCTAAGCCAGATAAAGGAAATAACAGCCTGGCAAAAGCACCGCGATGTGGTGCTTAACCAATGGAATTTGCAAAAAATGCTCAGCCCCGGTTATAAGGTATTGTTTTACGGCCCGCCGGGCACGGGCAAATCCCTTACGGCCGCCCTGATGGGCCAGGAGCTGAAAGTTGATGTGTTCCGTATCGACTTATCGCTGGTGGTTTCCAAATACATCGGCGAAACTGAAAAGAACCTTTCGGCCCTTTTCGATCGGGCCGCAAATAAGAACTGGATACTTTTTTTTGATGAGGCGGACGCTCTTTTTGGCACGCGCACCGGGGTAAAAGATGCGCATGACCGGTATGCCAACCAGGAGGTTTCGTACCTGTTGCAGCGGGTTGAAAATTATAATGGCATTATCATTTTGGCATCCAACCTAAAAGGCAATATGGATAGAGCTTTTTCGCGCCGGTTTCAAAGCATGATAAAATTTAAGATACCCGATGCAGAGCAAAGGACAAGGCTATGGGCCAATTCATTTTCGCAAGCTACGGTGCTGGAAAATGGCTTCCCGCTACATGATTTGGCTAAAACATACGAATTAGCCGGGGGCAGTATTATTAATGTAGGTCAATATGCTTCATTAAAAGCTGCAGAGCGTGGCGATAATATTATATTAAACAATGATGTAAAAACCGGTGTAATCAGGGAACTGAGCAAAGAAGGTAAAACGCCATAACTTGTAGCAACAACTGTTACCGGCACAAACCAAAATCAAAAAGGTAGTTCATCATTCCATTTTATCTGGTGGGCGTATAAAATGTTTACACCAAAAAAAGCGTTCATGTTGTATACGTATTTATACGCACGACTAAACCGTATAAATACGGTATTTTATTAAACGCTTGTTTTTGCTCTTTTTACGTAGTAAATTTAACCCACATTGCAGCCTTAT
>PMXD01000068.1 GCA_003165895.1 Bacteroidota bacterium
CCTGAATCAGGAGGGGAGTTTTTCAGGTCCGGGTTCCGGGAAGGGCACCGGGCTGTGGAAGCCCGGCACCGACCCGAAACGTATTTTTACTCAATTACAGTTTATAAATTAAAAGATGATGCGGTTAATGTAGTATACAGGAATATTTCGTCGCTGAAACCATACTGCACATCATATTTCATCAGGCCTTTGAGGAAGAACAACTCGGAGTTGTTTTGCAGGCGCATTAATTGCAATGCGTTATCCTCGGTGCTGTTCATACCCACGTAAAGGTTTGAAGTAGTATCAGCCAGGCCTTCGCAGAATATGATGGTATCATCGGGCAAACCTGCCAGGGGAACGATTTCGTAGCCTTTGAATTTGTTGATACCCTTATCGGTGGTGTTAACCCCTTTAAACTGCTGGGTGGTGGTAATGTAGGTTTGATAAATCTGCTCGGTGTTGATAGACACAAAGAACTTCAACCGCTCATAACGCGAAGGGCGGCTTAACAACGCCTTTTGGTTAGTGGCGCATAATTGCAGCAGGGCGTTCATGGCATCTACAATGTTGTAGTAGCCGCCTGGTGTTGGTTCTGTTGCTGTTAAAGGCAGTGGTGACGGCACCTGTAGCACAGAAGAGTCGTTGAGCATCTTTTTCAAAAAGCCATCGAAGAAACAGATTTGTCCGTTACCGGTGGTGCCGGGTGTTGCGGTGTAGCTGGTAGAGCCCATCCNNCCCATCCACAAACCGGTTTCAATTTGTTCGAACATCCTGTTCAAACCAATTTGAATCATGTAGTTTTCGGCGGTAACCGGTAACTCGCGCGCTAACAGGGTTGGGCTAAGTTGTTCGGCCAGCCAGTAAGTTTCAAACTGGCGGGGGTTGAACTCGGTATACAGCATCAAATCGAGCGGTTCCAGTACCCGGCCATCAATGGTGAAGGTGCCCGAGGTAGTTGGGGTTGCAGCGCGTTGCTGTAAAGGTTGCGAAAAATCAATACGGCCAATGGTGTGCTGCTTTTTGATGCCGTCTTGTATGTAAACACCACCTTTTTGCACGGTGTCCATACCAAAGGTTGCCGGTAGCCAGAAGTAGCTTGCAAAGGTACCGGAGTAGCTGGTGTCGTTGATTACTAAAGAATCTGCCATGTTGTTGTTTTATTTAGTGTGTTAATGNNGTGTTCAGGTGCGCTGGTGTTCTGTTTGAGGTGGCCTTTTGTATTTAACTTGAACCCCTGAACACCGGCGCACCTGAACACATTATTTTCTCGCTTTGAGTTGGGCCATTAATGAAACGGCGGTGGTGGGCATTTGGACGTTGGCGAATTTGGTTGAGTTTTCAACTTTGGTTGCTGTGCGGTTTAGGGGGAGGGCTTCAATCATGGCTTTTACTTTATCCGCACCAATTGTTTTTGCAGTGTTGGTCCAGTCAGTAACTGATTCGGGTTTAATGCGGCCGTTGCGTACGAAGCCTTCAAGCATGTTTTTGCAGGCTTCGGTTTTGACTGCGTCTTCGGCATCGTTTTTTGCTTTGTCTGCCGCGGCTTTTTCTTCCTGCAGCTTGTCGTGTTCAGCTTTCAGCCGGTCGTAGTCGGCTTTGGCCTTGTCCATGTCGTCTTTAAGTTTGGCAGCTTTTTGTTCTGCTTCTTTGGCCTTTTGTTCGATGGCGCTGATGGCCGAAACGATAGCGTCTTCACCGGCCGAATCGGTTAATCCAAGTTTGTTTGTAACCTTTATCATTTTTGGTGCTTTATTTAAAATGTTGTTTAATACTTTGTTGCCCTGGTTCCACATGGTTTTGGCGCCGCCGCTGAGGCGTTTTTTGTTGTGCTCGGTGCTTACCTCTATACTATCGCAGAAACCGGTGTTGAATGCCTCTGAGGCGCTTATCCAGGTGGTTTGCTGCATAACAGCCAGCACTTCGCTTTCGGGTTTACCAACGCGGCTGGCTATCATAGTGGCTATGCTGGTTTTCATGGCTTCGAGTTGTTGCTGGTCATCGCCACCGTAGGGGTTGTGATACATGAGGAGGGAGTAATCGGCCATTACTCTTTCTCTTCCGGCCTGGAAGATGACAGCTGCAATGCTGGCCGCAATACCCACACAATACGTATCAACTTTCGTTTTACTTTTTAGTATAGCGTTGTAAATGTTGTAGCCATCCATTACCACACCACCGGGACTGTTTATCCAAACCTGGATGCGTTTTTTGCCGAGGCTATCCAGTTGCAGTAACTCCTGTTGAAAGAGGGAACCATCTACGCCCTGGCCATCGGTTTCGTCGGCGCCGATGTGGGTGTTGATGAGCATGATGGGTTCGTCGGAGTGGGGGTCGATGCAATACATTTTTCTAATTTGCTGATTCGGCAAAGTGATAATTTGCTAATGTGATGATGTGATAATTAGCCAATGTGATAATGGAACAGCCAATGCGGGGACGCTGATTGGTTATGATGATTATGATTTTAAAGGCAAATGTGGATGTGCGATTTTCGATGCGTGACCGGAGTGTTCAGGTCTTGGTTCTTGCATCTAAGTTCTTGTTTCTATTTCGGATGCAAAGATAAGGAGTATAAAATAAATGGGGTTAAAAGTGACTTGGAATTCGTGTGGTTTTTGAAAGATTTTTTTTACCGCAATAACTGCTAATACATTTTATCGCAAAGGCCGCGAAGGGGGCAAAGAGCGCGGAGAAATACAGTGTTTGAATCCGGATGCAAAGATAAGTAGCAGAAAATAAATGGGGTTAAAAGTGACTTGGAATTCGCGGGGGGGGGTGAAAGGTTTTTTTTACCGGAAATGCGATAAGAAATACGAAATACTTTTTAATACATTTTTATCGCAAAGGACGCAAAGAGCGTTAAGGAAAACAGTGTTTGAATTTCGATGCAAAGATAAGGAGGAGAAAATAAATGAGCGGGATTGTGACTTGGAAATCGTGTGGGGCAAAATAAAAAGATATTTACCCGTAATCCGGTAATTGCCACTGTCAGCTACCAATTTTCTTTATTATATTTTGCCAGTTCAACCAGGTCAATCATAAATTTTTTATCGATTGGTGTATAGCTTATATTGATTTTATCATCAGAATCTTTTGTGAGAAAAATACCTCTTAATGTTATCTGACCCCAACGACTAAACAAGCGAAAGGAATACATGGTATCGGTGATTTCGTATTCCCTAAGGTCCATTTCGAAGCGCTTGCGTTGCTTTGATATTTGTTTTGAAAAGTAAGGAGAGAAATTCTGCTCCAAAGTTTTTAGGTCCCCATATCTGATGTTATAGACATCCTTCTGCGACAGTGCTTTAAAAAATGCATTTTGCTGGTTGTTATACGGAACAAAATCGATTTTAGCCAACCACAGCTGGTTGGTATCTGAAAGCCTGAAATACAGAATAAGCAAGCCATTAGCCTTTGAAAAAACTGCCGGTCCGGATACTTTGACATAAGTACGCCTGCAGGCCTTAATGAATATTGTTTCCCTTTGGTTAACGCTAAAATTTTTAAGATTGCCAACCATCTTTTTTTGAATGAAGCAGAATGTACTCATCGAAACATCTCCATCGCCTATAAAGATGGGATCAGTAAATGAATTTATCTGTTCTGTATTACCTTCGCGAAGAACGGCTATAACCGAGTCTACATTATGGGAATTGTACTTATCAAGATTTGTAATCTTACCGGTTAAATAAACGCTTTGGTTTAAATTACTATTTATGTCAGCCGGAGTATACCTGTCGGAATTGAACTTATTATCACTCCAAAAAAGCCCGTCATTCACTCCACGAAAATCAAAGTCGCTGGCTTTTACATGCAGCAGTCCTTCGTAAATAAACAAGTCAACCAAACCATAGTCTTCCTTCTGCGCATTGCAGAAGCTTACCAATAAGGTTAGCACTATAAAGAAAATTAACCGCACGTTTAAAAACATAAGTAGCTTTGTTCTGCCATGCAAATAAATATAAATCGGACGTTATTTTGATTATATGTCTTAAAAACAATTGAGGCATGAACAGCCGGCCTCACCCTTCTACCTTCGGCATCTCCCCTCTCCATCGAAAGCAAGCTACGCATGCATACGATAGAGATGGGAGACCGGTAGTGGTTTGGGTGGTTGACATTTGCATCAATTGAAATACAAACAGCCTGCCTCACACCGTGCGTTGCCTTATGCTGCAACATTGCCAGCAGAATAGTATCTTACATCAGATTTGCCCATAAAATACTCATTTTTATGACTGACTTTTTAAGAACACCCGACAGCGCTTTTGATAACCTGCCGGGTTATCCTTTTGCGCCGCATTATGTTAATATTAACGGGGGCCGGTTACATTACATTGATGAGGGACAAGGCGAAATAATATTGTGCCTGCACGGCGAACCGAGTTGGAGTTATTTATACCGAAAGTTTTTTCCGGTGCTTACTAAAAGTTACCGCATTATAGCATTTGATTTTTTCGGTTTCGGGAAGTCCGATAAACCGGTGCACGAAGATGATTGCACTTATCAGTTTCATGCCGACACCTTAAAAATGTTTGTTGAAAAGCTGGACCTGCAAAATATTACGCTTGTGGTGCAGGACTGGGGCGGCCTGATAGGCTTGCCTTATGCAGCAGCTAACCCCGGCCGTATAAAACGCCTGGTGATTATGAATACCGGCCTGCCCAGCGGAAAAGGGGTGCGAAGCCTGATGGAGTTTATAAAGGGTTTTGGATTTTTTATGTGGCGAAGGGCCAGCAAAGGGCTAATGGCCAAGCCGGTGGGCAAAACCATACAAATGGGTTGCAAAACCAAATTACCGGATGATGTGAAGAATGCATACAGTGCTCCGTTTCCGGATAATACTTATAAAGCGGCAGCGAGGAAATTTCCGTTTTTGGTGCCTACCAAACCCAGTGATGAGGCTACGCCTTTTATGCAAATGGCAAGGAAAGAGTTAGCGCAATGGAACAAACCGGTGCTTATTATGTTTTCGGACGGCGACCCTATTACCGGGCACCTGGATAAATTCTTTTATAAACTGATACCCACTGCCACACAAAACCCAATGATTAAGATAACCGGTGCCGGGCACTTTTTACAGGAGGATAAGGGGGGAGGAAATTGCGGGGTATATTGGGGAGTTTATGAAGAAGGCGGTTGTTTGAAATCTTATTGGCATCAATATCCTCAAATACAAATAGCTACCATCCCATATGGCCCCTACTCAGTATTCTGAAAATGCGGCTACCGTAGTTAAGGTCTTCGATAATTATAAATACTCACCACCCCCTACGCCACCGCCAGCGGGCATGTGCGTTAAGTTAAGATGAGCTTTTTGCGTCCGAAAGTTAATGCTGGTGCGGCGTTCATCCAAAAATATGGCTGCCATTTCAGAGTGCCAAACAGCCTAACCACCCCNNCCTGGGGGTGGTTAGGCTGTTGGAATACATAACCAAGATGTACACTTTGTCATTAAAAGGCTTACAGGTATTCAGTTTCAACCAATTTTGACCATCCTTAACTTAACGCATATGCGCCAGCGGGGGACATTCTTCGTTTTTCGGCGATTCGCCTGAAAAACGAAGAACAAAAGCCATCTTCCAAACAGTTATGACGCCCCCTTTGGAGAGGAACAAATGCAAACAGCCAACTACCCTGCGTAGGGTGGTTGGCTGTTTGCGTGAGGCGGTCCGTGGTTCGGCTGCGCTCACCATGACAAATTTGGCTGTCAGCGTAAGGGATAGGAACGGAAAGCCCGGAGGCTGAGGCCTTGCGAAGCCGAGGACTTGGAGCGGATAGCCCGACCGCTGTTTCAGCGGGCACGCCCTGATTTGTTTTAGGCTCGTTGTGTTGTTTCTTCTTCCTCCGGATGGGTGGAGAAGTATTCTTCTTTGCGGCTATCGGAAAGGTTGTTGAACCATTCTTTGATGATGAGGTTGAGGCATTTGCTTTCACTCATGCCTTCTACCTGCACCACGCGGTTGAAGGTGGCGAAGTTGGCGGGTTTAAGATAGGCTTGTACGCGGCGGTCGCGGAGTTTGATAACCAGGGACATAATTACTGTTTTAGGCTGAACAAAAAATAGCAGGCACAATTAGAAAATTAAACGGTTACCTCGAGAGTTAAGGAGCCTCTGTAAACTGATGTTGCACCGGGCAGGTTAGTGCCATCCATAGTTGCAATTGTAAAAAATGTATTTCCGGGTGAGGCATAGGCACGGACGGCATTTGAGCCTTGATTTACCCAGGTTACTGCATCACCATTAAAATGCGGGCCAACCGTTGCACCTGACGGTAAAACTACCTGGAATGAATTGGGACTGCCGGAAGTTGATGCATCGAAACTCCAGCTCAGGTGCATGGTGTTGCCTATAATTACCCAGCCGATTAAGGGTGTGCCCGAAATGCTGGCACCGTTTAGCATTGGGGCGCCACTTTGCCAGTTAGCGCCAAAGGCATTTATCTGTCCGTTGATGGTATTTATCTGTCCTTCAACGGTTGTTCCGCCCGGCACAGTGCCGATTTCGGTTTGCAGGGAATTAATCTGGCTTTGCAGTGGCGTAGAAATGGGAGTAGCATTTATTTGCGACTGAAGGGTGGCATCGGCGGCGGTTCGGGCCGCAATTTCTGACGATAGTACGAGTGCAGGAAATTGCAGAGCGCTGTAGTCGGCAATGTAGTTGGCAACACCGGCGCCACCAATGGGGCCTAACAGGGCCTGCATGGAACGGACGTTATGCACGTTATGCGAAGTGCCATCGGTAAAAACGACCGGGTCGGCCTGCAGTGGCGAGGCGGGTGTGTACTGAGCGGTGGATATAATCAGCACGGCTGTTTGACCGGCGCCAGGAATAACGGTTGCCACAGGGAAAGAAAATATTTCGCCCTTGTAAAAAACAGCCCCGGCATAAAGCAAAAAGTCGGGACTGTAGCCTGCAAGAAAATTGTTGCAACCCCAAAGTGCATACGGGGTATTGACGCTATAACCGGGGCCAATGAGACCCTGAATAAGGTTAGCGAGGTTTTCTTTATGTGAGTCTTGCAAAAATTGCAGGGTACCGTTTTTAACGGGTTGCTGCGCGGTGTCGGTGGCCTGGGTGGGGTCTAGGAATTTCATAGCTTATTAATATGTAGTGATTGAAAAAGTGGTACCTACGGGGCAAAGCGGGGTTACAAAGCCGGATATTTCGGCAACCGCACCGCCGTTGGTGTTAAGTGCATTGTATACTGCAACCGGTATCATGATATTGAACATGTACGGTTGTACAAATGGCAGGCTGGGCCCTATATCGCCACTGCTTTCAGTTCTGCCATAGCTTGAACCGGTGGTGTAGCCAAAGTTGAAGCCGGTAAAAGTAAATGGCGTTGAGGTAATATAAATATCGCTCACATGCGGATACAGCGGGTCGGTAATGGTGGGCTGGCGGAAGTTGGCGCCGAAGCGTTCGTTGAGCGCATACTCCAGTGTAATTTTAATGCTGTCGAATTTTACGCGGTCGTTAACACCAATAAACGAGGGCAGATAAACCTGCCAGCTTGCGGAGGGTGGTTGGGTAGTGTTGCCATTTACCAGCGATTCGTATACTACCTGCTTTTGCACTACCTGCATACCGGTGTTGTAGCTTCCGCCGTTGGCCCACGATGGGTAACTGCCACCGGTGCGGTAGGCGGTTAGGATTTTGGCTGCCAGGTATTTTATTTCGGCAAACAGGGCACGGATGAAGCCAACCATGTTGGGGTTGCGCTTATCGGGCGGAAGCCATTCAACGGCTTTGATGTCGTAGTTGATGTCGTAGATGCTCATGAGTGGTTAAGTGTTCAGGTGTTCAGGTGTTCAGGTGTTCAGGTGTTCAGGTGTTCAGGTGTTCAGGTGTTCAGGTGTTCAGGTGTTCAGGTGCGCTGGTGTTCTATTTAAGGGTTTGGTTGTATTTAACTTGAACACATGAACACCGGCGCACCTGAACACCTATATTGCTATTAATGTTGCATTGCCGGGTGTAATAGCGCCGGAGGCCGATAGGGTGCCGGGGATGAGGACATCGGTGAGGGTATAGCCGGGAGTGTCTTCAAATATCATGTAGCCGGCAGTGGGTTGAAAGAGCCTTTGCATAACGGTTGAATTCTGAATCATGGTGGAGGTAAAAACCGGTGTGGGTGGAGGTGTGGCGTTGTATGGCCGGGCGGCTACGGTGTTGAGTACCACGTCCTGAACACCGGTGAGGTTGCGGAGTATGTTTTCGAGGTCGCTCATTTTAATGGAGCCGTTGAAATTTATTTGTGACAGCTGCTGCAGGTAACTGTTAACGGCGTTGGTTACGTTGGTTTGAATTACGGGGCTGTATTGGCCTGAGTAGTATATCATAGGAACGACATATATTCTATCGGGATACTGGCTGCTTACGTTGTAGGTGGTTCGGGCATCGCCGATGGTAGTGATGTAGGCTTGTGCCGCGGCTACCTGTTGCAGGTTTAAAGGCGCAAGCTGGTTGCCGGAGGTGGTGGCTACTTTTACGTTAACGGTGTAGTCGAGACCGGGGGTTACGCTGCATGCGGTGATTATTTGCAGCGTTGGGTCTACCACCGGAAACTGGGGGATGGTATTTACCAGTTGCACTACCTGCGGGTTGCTTACGCTGTATTGAAAGGCGAACATTTTGGCCTGTACCCAGAGTGTTGAAGCTGCGGCCGATTGGGCTACCTGGGCTTCAACTGCGGCCAGGAAGAGGTCTTGCAATTGTTCGAATACGGCGATGGCTGCGGATACTATGAAGGTTATGTTCCGCCAGATGGCGCGGTTGCTGGTGTTGTAGGTGATGTTGCGGGTGATGCCGTTATCGTCAACATAGTTGAGGTTAGTGTTAGAGGCAATTGCGGCGATGATTTGGGATTGGATTTGGGAAACTGTTCTTGCCATGATTTTTGTGTTAAGGTGGTTTTGTGTTCAGGTGTTCAAGTGTTCAAGTGTTCAGGTGAAATTTGGCGGCTAATGTTTGGGCTGTATTGTTGTTCTGTATTTTACCTGAACACATGAACACCTGCGCACATTAGCACGTTAGAATTGCGGAGTGATGGTTGCGTTATCAATCAGGGTGGTTGGGGGTTGTTTTATTATTTGAGATGTGGTTTGGTCGCCGGGTTCGTCGATGTAGCTGCATTTGAAATCAATGATGTAGTGGTAGACGTTGGTGTGTTCGTAGTCTTGCGTTTCGCTTACCTTTTGGAGGGCGCTGCAAAGCGGGGGTTCGTAGTAAGTGAGTAGTGTTATAATAGTGTTGCGAAGATTGAAGATGCTGGTGTTTTGTTCCATGGTGCCATCGCCTGCGTCGTATTGGGTTTGGCCGATGTGGATGCGGAAGGTGACTTCACTGGCGGTGAAGCCGAGACCGAGCTGGTCGTAGTTGTTGGGCATGAGGACTTCAATGAAGGCGCAGGGAAAGGGGTAGCTTTCTATTTGCTGTGCTTCCATGTATTTGAACTGGTTGTTCCAGATACGGCAGTATTTGATGCAGCTGCCGGTTTGGATTTTGTTGATGAGGTCGGTGATGGGTGTTATTATACCTGCCATGGTGTGTGAATTTTAAATACAGATAGAACGCTGATTTGTTATGATTTTTATGATGAATACTGATTTTTAATACGAATGCTTAATACATTTTATCGCAAAGACGCGAAGGTTATTTAGCACGTCATTGCAAGGAGGCTTTGCGACGAAGCAATCCGGTATTGTTTTTATTCTACGATACAGACACAGTGACTAAATACAGGATTGCTTCGCAGAGCCTTGCAATGACGGGGTGTGGGGCGCAATGACGCGAGCTTTTTTATTTTGTCCATAGTTTACTGATGTATGTTTTGATGATTTTTTTTTGAATGTTAGCCAGTTCTTCAGTGTGGCCCATGTATTGGCGTTGGGGCATTTGGAAGCAGCGGCCACGGCCGGCTTTTAGGCCATTGTTATGCACTGCGGCGTAGGGTATGTTTTGCACCTGAAATTTGAGGGTTTTAAAATCGGTTTTTACAAGGCTTTTGCTGACTGCGTTTTTTAGGGCACCGGTTTTATATAGTATAGGTTTAGTATTTACAGGTTTTTGTGGTTTGCGGATTTGCCAGGGGTAGCCATTCCATGCCTGGTTGCTGAAGGATTTGTTGAAGTATTGTTGGGTGGCTTCGGCGAGGGCGATGGGGAGGGTGGATTTTTGTTGTTCGAGAATTTTAAGGGATTGGTTTAGTTTGAATTTGTTCATTGTTAGGGAAATTTACCACTAAAGCACTAAGGACACTAAGGAGCACTAAGAGAATACAGGGATTGAATGCGGATACATTTTTATCCCAAGGCACCGGGATGCAAAGATCCATTGAGGCAATCTAAATTGTCTGCCATCAATTGGAATGACCAGTTTACCATGGGAAAGATATCGGTCGAGGCCTCTCCATATCACAGTTTATTGAAGTTGATACTGATTTTAATTCTAATCCATACGTTGAAAAATCCGCGTAATAAGTTCCATTATAAACATTACTGAAAGAATCTGCGCCGAATATTTGAACAGAATCGTTCCTGACTCGCCAATGCGCATCAACGAAATATGAATGAAACCCAGGCAATGAAACTCTTCCATCTTCGTTGAAAAAAATTGCTTCATCGCAAGAACCGGGGGAAACCAATTTAAGCCCGAACGTTTTAGCAGAATAAATTTTATCGTGGTATTTAACCTCATTTACACACCACCGATTGGCAGTTAACTTTTCTGAAATTGATGGCCTAGTTTTGAAGTAAATAATCAGCATTATACCGATGACGCTAATTGCAACGAGAATCAGAAACCTAAATTCGAAACGTAGTTTACTCAATAATGGAATATGATTACTAAAGCTATCAACGGCTTTATAAAAATCAGAAGGCCGCTCCACATCGTGTTTTAGATGACCTGACTGCCGCAAAATTTCCTGGGCCCTTTCAACATCGACTGACTTTACCTGCAATTTTATGCCCCCAATGGCATTGGAGATAAACGGATTCGCGGTGGCTGTCCACTCGTCTTTTGTGAAACACTCAATTCCTTCAGCTTCCAATCTACCACGCACTGGTGCAAGGTGATGTGCGTAGGTAAAAGTTATCACAGTAACTAAATCGCTATCCGGATTTTTCACTCCTGCTATATTAGTTATAATTTTTTATAACCACCATTTGTCAAAGAACGATTTGACCGGGTGAGAGATTTGACAACTTTTAAAAANNTAAAAAGTTGTCAAATCTGCCGTTGCTGGTCGCGTGAGGGATAGAAGCGGAAATCCTTTTTATTGCCTCGCCGGTTTTGCGGGGATTAAAAAGATTGCAGCGGATAGCCCGGCCCGCAGGGCACGCCCGGCCCCCTCCGCCCCCAATGGGGGAACCAATACCAATACAGCTGCCACCCATTTTGTAAAGACAACCTTGCCTTTAGTTTCCCCCTTCGGGGGACGGAAGGGGGCTGTGTTTTGTTGGTATACCGGTGCGTTGTTGAAAGTACGCAGGGTCCATTTCGAGGCCGGCTTGTTTCATGGTGTAGGCAAGGGTGGCGGTTTGGAGGTTGTTGGCGTCTTCTTTTTTGCGCTTTTCGGTTAGTTCCTGGTTGTTGCTGAAGGTGAATTTTTGGCCTTCGGATATATTAAAACCTAAGTTAATTAGTTTAGGGATGAGGGTGCCGTTGATTACGTCTTGTAAAAAGGCGCCGTCGGCGGTTTGTTTATCGGTTAGGGCGGCCTGGGCGGGGCTCTCCTCTCCCTGCGTGGCGCCGAGTTTGCCGGGGGTGCTGTCGAGGGCGTCGGCGTGGCCGAGGATGAGTTTGCTGATTTTGGATTCGAGGCGGTGCTCGAGGTCGGCGTAGATTTTGAAGCCTTGTCCGTTGCCTTTTGATTCGAGCAGTTCGAGGTCGTCCATGGCATCGAGGAGGATGGCGCCGCTGCTGCCCATGTCGAGGAGGGCGCGGAAGAGTTCGCCGCGTTCGGCTTCGGATGTTTTTTGTGTTTTGCCTACGCGAACGGGCATGCCGTAAAGCTCGGCGGCATCGGAGTTGTTGCCGAGGAGGTTGCGTCCGAGGATTTCGTATTGCGCTACGTTATAGAGCAGGCCATAGCCGCAGTCGCTGGCACCGGTGTCGGAGTTGGTGGGTACCCATACGTGCCAATCGCAGAAGGGTTCTTCCATAAACTGTGCGCCGGATAGCGAATATACAAATTGTGTAACGTTTAACCGGTCGGGCGAGATGTTCCAGCGGCGGATGGAGCGGAGTTGTGGGAACTGGTCGTTAACTAAATCGCCGAGGCTGATGAGGCTGTAGCCAAAGAAGCGGGCTTCGAGGGCGTACTCAATAAAGTTGGCGAACCAGGGTTGGTTGAGTAGTTTTTTGAGTTGCTCGTTTTCGGCACCGGTGGCGTCTTTGAAGGTCCAGTCGCGCATGAGGGTGAGGTCTTTGCGTTTTTGGAAGCAGGCGAGGGTGTGGCCGCTGAGGATGGTGTCAATATACATGCGTTGCATGCGCACGCGCTGAGGATACCAGGCGTTTTCGGCTTCGGTTACGGCTTCGCGCCACATTTGTATGTCGTGCCGCAGGCGTTGCAGTTGCACCGGTGCGATGTAGCCGCTGAGGTTTTTGGTGAATTGTTTTTGTGCCTCGAGCGGGTTGATGTTGTAGCTTGCGGGGTTGAAGGCGTTGATGAAGCGGGTGAGGATGTTGTTTGCCATTGGGGGGTGTTCAGGTGTTTAAGTGTTCAGGTGCGCATGTTATGCGAACGTTTGGGAATGTGATGATTAGCCAATGTGATAATGAATGACAGGGCAGTGTTCGGAGTTGATTACGTGAGCACATGAACACATGCGCACATGAACACCTTTTTGGATAACGGGTGCAAGTTACTAATATTTTTAGTATTTGCAAAGATTTGGGGGGATTTTTTTGTTGAGGTGGGAGTTTAAACCTCATAAGCATTTACCATACTAAAAAAGTTGAGAGTATGCTCAAAGTTAGAAAAAGTGGGAGTCTCAGCGTCGTGATGAAACATCACGACGGAACTGATGCTTCGATGCCATCCTTTAGATACGGTAATGGCCTTTCAATTTACTAATAATAAAACAGCCATTATATGGAGTTACGGTTTTTTTTCGACAAAAGCAAGGTATCTCTAGTTCTATTAACTTATCTTAATAATGCCTCTTTCGTTGCCGGCATTCAATAGCCCCGATTTTACTTCCGACTTTACTTCCGACTTTATTTTCAATTTCCCTTTCAAATTGAATTCATAATACATTGTAAAACAGATATTTAAAGCACAAAGTAACTTCCGACTTAGTTTCCGACTTTTATTCCGACTTTAATTCCAACTTTTTATCTTAATTTCACCTTCATATTATCAAATAAAAATGAAGTGAAACCAACTAAAGATACTTACGCAATAACGCCGTTTTATCCCGAATCGGGCGAAAACGAGATAAAGTCGCTTATCCTGGAGCTGCACAAGGTTGTTGGGGGGTTATCAGGGATAATAAATCATCATACCGCTTCGGCCATGGCAGAGTTGGTGGTAACTATGAATAGCTATTATTCAAACCTGATAGAAGGACAATTTACTCATCCATTGGATATAGAAAAGGCGCTGAAGAAAGATTATTCGGAGGATGAAAAAAAGCGTACGCTTCAGTTGGAAACAGAGGCGCACATTAATGTAAACCGGGCTATGCGGGTTAAATTAAAAACAGGTGATACAAAAGTTTGTTCTACCGATTTTTTGTGCTGGCTGCACCATGAGTTTTACAGCCATTTGCCTATAAGTTTAAGAAAGGTTGAAACAAACAACCAATCTGTTTGGACCGTCACCCCAGGTCAACTGCGAAGCGGAGATATGGATGTAACTGTTGGCAACCACATAGCGCCCTCAGCCGAAGCCTTACCTGCGTTTATGGAAATATTTGAAAAGAACTATTCGCCGGAAAATATTAAAGACCCGGTTAAACGTATTGTGGCTATTGCTGCATCGCACCACCGCCTGGCATGGATACACCCGTTTCTAGATGGCAACGGTCGCGTTATCCGATTATTCAGTGAAGCTTTTTTTATAAAGGAAGGATTAGACGCTAACGGCTTGTGGAGCATATCGCGAGGGCTGGCGGTTTTTAAAAAACAATATTACGCCCATTTGAACAATGCCGACCACATCAGAACAGGCGATTATGATGGCCGTGGTAACCTGAGCGACCGTTACCTGGGGGAATGGTGCATCTTTTTTTTAAAGACCGCTATTGACCAGGTAAAGTTTATGAACAGTTTATTTGATATAGAAGGCCTGATGGATAGAATAGATGCCTTTACCGATTTGATGGTTACCCGTAAAGAGTTGCGGGCGGAAAGTAAATATTTATTACAGGAAGTATTTTTAAGGGGCGAGGTGCGCCGTAGTGAGGTTGAGCGTATTATTAATAAAAGCGAGAAAGTAGCCCGCCCGTTAATGAAAGATCTGTTGGATAAAGGTTTACTAAAATCGGAAGGGGGGCATTCGTCTACATTAAAAATTAACTTCCCGGTAAAGTATGCCCCGTATTTATTTCCGAAGCTTTATCCGGCGGATATTGAGGCGAGTATTGTTGCAGAAGGGTGAACGGGTTTTCCTACAGCGAATGAAACTGCAAGAACTGACCTGAGGGAATTGATAAAACTGAATTTACTGTAAAGCAGAATGATAAATAAAAAGAAGGAGGTGTTTGTGAGGTGGGAGGGAGTTTAAAAAATTCAGGCTGAAATTAATTCCGACTTTATCTCCAGTTTGTTTTAACCTGAAGGTTTACAGCTTTACCCATTTGCGTACAACTGTGCCCAAGGTGGTGGTAATGCGGGCGTAGTACACGCCGGGGGCTACATCGTAAATATCAATTGGCATATCCCGGAGGCGGTTGAGGATGCGTAGCAGGGCGCCGGTAACATTGTAAAGTTCAATGCCCGTAACAGGTGCACCGGCGCTTGTAATGTTTAAAATACCATGGGCGGGATTAGGGTATACGTTTATGCCATCGTAAGCGTTTATATCTTCAACACCGAGGCTGGGATTGATATAAAGCGGTGTGCCCCAGGTTTCGCCAACAACTTTATGGTAATATTGGAGGGCGCAATAATATGTAACCTGGCCGTTATCTTCCTGGCCGTAGTCAGAGTAAATATTACCAAGGCCATCGGCATAGGCGGTATCAGCCCAAAATGCAAATGAATTCTCATTGTGTTCGTTCCTCTTGCGGTTATGTATTGAAGGGTCAATAAAAGCAGTATCGGCATATAAGAATCCATTACTATCTACATACCTGGCAGGGTTATGATACCAGAAGATGGAAGAGTCCGGGTTGGTATAGATTTGAGTAAATGTGTCAATAAATCCGAAAGGAGGTGTGAGGCATGGATCGCTGTAAGTATAGCCTACCCCGCGGAAAGTGTACTGAAGCGAATCGGGAGTAATGTTTTTGGCAATTACCACCTGCATCATATCAGACCGCGGGACACACCCATTAGGCCCCTGATTGGCCCAGCACTCGTATTCAAGTGTATCGCCGATGCTAAAGTCGAATACCTGCGCCACAGTAGAGAATGGTATTTGCGCACAAGCTGATTGATACATTACAAACAACAATATTGCAGACAGGAGGTATTTCATATATCACAAGATAATGGTTAGCCGATTTAAAACTGCACTAACTTAATGTTATAAATATTTTGGCCGGTGCTTATGCGCATAATATATGTGCCCGCACTCAGGTTGGTAGATATAGTGTTGTTAGTTCCTGTCAGGTGCGTGGTGTAAACCACTTTGCCATCTACATCATATACCTGGCATAGGGCATTGGCAAGCTCAGCGCTTACCGTTACCTGCCACAGGTTGGTGTTGTTGGGATTTGGAAAAACGGATACATATGGAGCGATTACGCTGTTGATGCCGGAAATTATGTATGCATTGGATGTTATGATACAGCCGTTACTATCGGTTATTTGTACAGTATAAGAACCTGCGCTGTTTATACCAATTGTATCGGAAATTTGGCCGGGAAGAGCCTGGCCGTTAAGATACCATGCATAAGAAACATAATTACCCGGGCAAACAAGCTGGTTGCCGGAGGCCGAAATATTAAGTGCGCCAATAACAGGATAAACCAAAATTGAATCTACACCAGTACAAAGACCAGTATCTGTTGCGGTGACAGTATACAGGGTTGTAATTTGCGGACTTACTACAATGCTTTGCGTAGAAATATTACCTGGCTGCCAAAAATAAGTATTCGCACCAGAAGCGCTTAGCGTAACCGGGGTATAATTGCATTTTGACGAATCGGAGGTTGTTATGCCCACCTGCGGGCCGGGTTTAACGCTTACGTTTATATGCAAAACGCTATCGCACCCATTTATATTGGTAAGCGTATCGGTGTATATACCGGCTTGCGAATATTGGTGGTTGTTGATTGTGATAACCTGACCAGCGCAAAGGCTGTAATTATGATAAGTTGAATCGCGTGGATAGACAGTTAGTCGGATAAAAATAACGCTATCGCAACCTAAATGGCTTGTAAGGGTATCAGCGTAACTACCAGTTTGTGTGTAAAAATGACTTGCTATGAAGAAAGTATCTCCAAGGCAAAGTGTTGGATTTAGATAGATTGGAATGGCCGAGGGGTAAACGACTACGGAATCCGTAATGAAGCAACCGGCTGTATCCGAGGCGTACAGGTAGACTGTTACCACTGTATCACTATTAAAAGTAATTCTTGTATCAGATAATGAAGTGCTATCGTAAAAATTATTAATAAACCATTCAACCACATCTGTATTAGTGGCTGTTAAAGTGATTGAATCCAAGTGACATACAGGTGAAGCGGAAGTTAAAAGCAAAACTGACTGGAAATTACTAAGATTAGTTATTACAATACTATCGCAACCATAAGCACCGGTCAGGGTATCGTAGTAAACACCCGGTACACTATGCGCATTATTACCAATATAGTAGTTGGTATTAGGGCAAATTGTTACGCTCTGATGAAATGTATCGGCAAAAAGAAATTGATAACTGCTAAACGCACTATCGCGACAGCCGTTTATCTCCACCAATTTTTTTACAAAATAAACTCCGGTATCAGCATCAGTTAACGGATATATCGTTAAAGTATCACCGGTATAAATACCACCACTTGGCATATACCATGTATAAGTAAAATAGGGCGACGATATGTCGTATAATTTTCCTGCTCCACCTGCGCAATGGCCTCCGGTTCTACTTATGGGGTCAAAACGGCCCGTATCAACAGTAACGTAACGTGCATCAATATCACCGCACGAATCCATAACCCCCACCAGGTAAGTTCCAAAACTATCTACAATAAAATCAGGGCTGTTTTGAAACGCAAATGTTTGCGGGCCGTTTATAATTGAATACCTGAAAGGAGGAACACCATTAGAACTATCAGCTATTACTGATACATGAATTGTATTATTACATGCTGCAACCGCGATAGTGCGGAATGTACTATCGTTATAATTGCGGATGTTTATTGTATCAGCATAAGACCAGCATGATATGCCTGAAGGGGCTTCGCCACCATAGGTATAAAAATATTCCTGAAACAGATAAGTGCTTGGCATTAAAGGCGGTGATATATAATTTGAACCCGTGTTGTTAAAAGAATACCCTATACCATTGACCATATCAAATATGAAGGCAAAGCTGTTATCTGCCTCGCCGTTATTTATAACTTGCGAATTACCATCGCAGTTATTAGCCAATTGTAAAACGCCATTATTTATTTGATGGGGAGCGGATAATGTAAATGAACCATATATAGTATGGCAAGAATCTGAAACCTTATAAGTGTAATTACCAGGCGCCAGACTTACAATTTGTGTATTATTAATGACATCGCCATAAAATTGCAGCGGGTAAATTAATGTATCGCGATAAGCATAACCGTTGCGTGTGCTGTGCAACGATACCGGGCCTGATAGCAATGTAATTAGGCATGGATTATTAAAACCATGAAAATTGTAAAATTGCACTGAGCATGCAGAATCAAGACATGGGTTGGGTGAAGCTTCATAAGTTTGAACCGATGGCTGATTGTTGCCTGGCCAATAAATAGTTTGTTGGAAAAAATTACCACAAGTATCTCTTATGGTTACCAGGTAATTACCGCTATCAACCGGTGCTGGTATAACATTGCATATCTGGCAGGAGTCTGAAAATTGAAATGAATCGACTACTGCAAGGGTTGAGGTATTCTTCATTACAAATGTATGCCATAAATCGCTATTTAGCGGACTAACCTGGTAATTTGAGGTCAAACTGGTATTTCTAATAATTATACCATTGGGTATTGCGCCACAGCCACCTGCTAATTGAATGCTGTATCTAAAAGGTATTATCGTATCCTGAAAAAAACAGCTACTATAATTACAGGTATCAATAACACATATTTTACAGGGCTTACCATACTGGATTCCATGAACAATAGCTTTAACCTCAAAATTAATTTGCGGATCAGTAGTGGTAACAGGGTATGGAACAACGTAGTAAACCGAAACACCGGAAGAAAGGGTAACGCTTACTTTTACAGGTAAATTACCTTTAGCGCTGTCAATATGCAATCCAAGATATAACTCTTCTGAACTACAGTTTAAAAAGTTAATGCTGTAATCTTCAACAGTCAGGCCTGTGGTGCCCGAGTCAAGATTGGTATACGCCAGTTGGGCAATACCGCAGGCATCAGAAACCCGGATTGTATACCTGCCTGCAGTAAGCCCATTAAAGGTATCGCTTGCCTGGTAAGCCCCTGAATAGGGGGCGTAAATTTGCCATTGATAAGGCGCAAGACCTGTATTTTGAGCTAACTGCCCCACTACACGTCCCGAAGCACCTGTAGCACATAAAGGGAAATAGCTGCTGGCTGAAACCACAGGTGCCACATAAGTACCAGTTACAGCAAACGTAAACTGCGCACTATCAAAACTATTAACATCATGCACCCAACCGGTATAGTTTCCGGGGTAGAGGGAGTAAAAAGTGCTGTCGTTTTGCTGAGTATAGGTTACCGGGCCTGATACCAGGTCGAATAGAAATACGCCGTTGTTGTTAGTAGTGCGCGCATATACTTTAGCCGTGCCGTTGTTGGGGCATGTGCTGAGGGTAACATGTACAGAATCGACAGTAATAGTGGCGTGGCTGGTTTTAAAGCCGAGGGCCAGTATCAGCAGTAAATATATATGGAGAAGGTATTTTTGTTTCATGGGTATAGTTGGCAATATAAACGTTTAAGGACCGTGCCATTGACTTAATTCGTAACCGTCGCAGTTATTGGTGTAAACGGGTAGATTTTGAGTGCAACAGTGATAAAAACTTAAAACGGGGGCTTAACAACATTACTATCTAAATCAGGATCAAATATATCTGTTTTAAATTTAAATATCAGTATGCGTAAATCTGAACAATGTACCGCTTTGAAATACAAAATGCCCCTAAGGGCATGTGCAGTGGTTTTATCAAGTTAACTTCCCCTCCCGCCGGCTGCCCCTCCTCATTCGGGGAAAATGAGGAGTGTTGGGCAACCAGGCCGGTGTTCCCTGATGTCAGCAAAACGAAAAGGGGCCGGGAAAAGGAGAATGTGATTTCCGCAAAGGGCGGAATGAAAAATTTGCGCGCGGCGGTTTAGGCTTTCTTACGTTGCACCTGAACACATCCGCGTCTGAATAGGTTTAGGCCATCAGGTTGTGCATGATGATAGCTGCAGTTAAAATAAAGATGGCACCGGCTATGAATTCGCCTTGTTTTTTGGGATCGAGGATTGCTTGCATGTGGTTGGATTTATGATTTGTGAATGATGATTTATGAGTTGTTGATTTGGTTTAATGAGTGGGCCTCTCCCTCTCTATAGCTATCGGTACTATCGCTCGTCACCCCTCTCCAT
>PMXD01000307.1 GCA_003165895.1 Bacteroidota bacterium
ATCACAAAGCACGCAAAGTTAAACCGTAACTCCGCAATTCATTTACGTAATTGATTTACGCAATTCAATCCCAAACCATTGCTGGGAGCGGGTTTCTCTTTTACTTAGTACCATTTTCAAGGCATTTTATATCATACGTATATACGTAATATGTAAAAATGATTGAAAAACTCACCACCTCAAGCTATATCCGCCCCTTACAACTATATTACGTATAGATTCAGCGGAGTTACTGGTTAAATACAAAGAGCACCAAAANNCTTAGTGCCTTTGTGGCAAGAATTAGTTTTGGTTCCTGCGTTTTAAATGTATTATTAATGTAATTTAAGACAGTTTCTTAGCACAATGGCACCCGGAACTAAAAGTAAATGTTTGATTGATCAGACCCACCTTACCCCGCGATGGACAGGTTGAGTTGGCTGAATCTCACCGCAGGTTTTATATTCACAGCTGTTTGTATTAACTCTCCCCATCCCCCCAAATTCCGCTTTTTACATAGCTTTGCCGCTTATGAAAAATGCTTTTTTAATGTTTGTTCTTTTATGCCTGGGCAGTGTGGCCCATGCGCAGCAATCAACCCCGGCAGCCAATGGCATGATGCCCGACCTGGTGAGGGATAGGGATTCCACCGCATTTAAAAATATTACACCCGGCAAAAACGGTTTTACGCGCATCTACCAGGTTGCCGACCCCGATGTTTCGTTTATTAGCAGCGCCAGCAAAACCCGCATAGGCCTGCCCGGCAGCGTGCTGATGTGTGAGGAGGGCACTTTGGTTAATGGCCAGCGGAATGGGCTTTTTACCACTTATGTAACCGATAACACCGACCACCATAAAAGATATAAGATACACGAACAGAACTTTAAAAACAATCTGCTGGACGGCCACTGGAAGGCTTACGACCTTGGCGGCACGCTTAAATACGACATGATGTTTACCCAAGGCCGCCAGTCGGGCTTTTCGGTTTACTATGGCCCCGATGGCAAAACCGTAACCGAAACATGCCAGTTTGCCAACGACTCGATGGCCGTTATGACCAAATTTGAAGATGGTAAAAAACAGCAGGTGCAAACCCTGGTAAACGGAATTAAAAACGGCACCGGTACTGTTTACTACGCCAACGGCAGTATTATGAGCACAGCCATTTTTTTAAACGGCCAGTTTAACGATACGCTTAAATATTACTACCCCAACGGCGTGCTGTGGACCGAAGAGATATTTAAAAACGGCCTGGACTGGACTGTGCTCAACAACTTTGACAGCACCAGTAAGACCCGCGATGCCGGCACCCTGAAAAACGGCAACGGCACCCGCATTTTATATACCGAAGAGGGCGAAGTGCGCCAGGTGGTTACTTATTTAAATGGCATGGTCCACTAGTTGCCGGCTTAAAGCGCAGCCGGCTTTTTGCTGTTGCAGGGGTAAACAGGTATGCCTCGTTTCGGCGTGTATGTGCCCGATGCCTTGGTGGGGAGCTGTTTTGTACATCCCTCTCTTTTTTTCAAAGAGANNTCCCCGCCAACCGGAATTCCTGCCAGACAACGACAATTTGGTTTGCATCCGGCAGGACAGGGTGAGTTTGTATTCCCCCGCAAGTTTTATATTCACACATCGTCTAATCATATAACAACGCGTTGACCGATGCTGAACTTACAGCCCTTTTAAAGCAGGGCGATGGGCAGGCTTTTGAATACCTGGTAAAAACTTACCAGGATAGGATTTTTAATGCCTGCCTGGGTGTATTGCATAGTGCAGAGGATGCCGAGGATATGGCCCAGGAAGTGTTTATGGAGGTATACCGGAGTATAAGCGGCTTTAAAGAAGAAGCCAAACTAAGCACCTGGATGTACCGCATAGCCATGACCAAGTCGTTAGACCACCTGCGCAGCAAAAAGCGCAAGAAACGGTTTGCTTTTGTAAGCAGCCTGTTTAGCGAAACCAGCAATAATCCCCGTTATGATCCCCCTGATTTTATTCACCCCGGTGTGCAGCTCGAAAACAAAGAAACTGCAGCTTACTTATTTAAGGCCATAGATGCCCTGCCCGAAAACCAGAAAATCGCTTTTACCCTGCATAAAATTGAAGGGTTGAGTTATAACGAAATAGGAGAAGTGATGAGTTTAAGTTTACCCTCGGTAGAGTCGCTGATGTTCAGGGCCAAACAAAATTTGAAGGACCTGCTGGGAGATTATTACAAAACCAATTTTTAGAATGAATGAACAATGATTAGAAGTTGTATTTGGTTTTAGCCTCCCCTTTGGGGACGGGAGGGGCCGCAAGTTAGCTACTCATTAAACATCTAACAATATATGGAACGCAGTAAAGAGCAATGGATTGATAAAGCACTGAACAGCCTGGATGGCTTACAGCCTGCTATTGCGCCCACCGGTATGTATGGCAACATGATGCAGCACCTGCAGACGGACAGGTTGCGTATAGTGCCCGATGCGGTTAGTAAAGCCACCATTTACCGGGCAGTAGCGGCTATACTGCTTATAGTAACCATGAATGTGTTTACCTGTGTAGTGTTTGGTAAAAATGTGAGCCGTGAAAAGCAGTTGCAGAGTTTTGCAAAACAATATTCCATTTCAGATACAAGCGATGGCCTTTTAAATATATAGCATTATGAAACCAATTGGCAACAGTACCTTATTAATATCAGTAATTTTTATTTTAATTGCCTTAAACCTGGGGCTGGTAACTTTTATGTGGTTTACGCAACACGCCGGCAATCATGAGGGGCCCGCTACCACTAAGTTTCTGATTACGCAGTTAAAGTTTAGCCAACAGCAGGAGGAGCAATACGCGCAGCTGCAACGCAACCTTGGCGACAGCATGGAACCGATACACGAAAAAGAAAGAAAAATACACGACCGCTTTTTTGAAATGATACATGCCGATAATCCCGACTCAGCACTGGTAGCTTCTACTATTGATACCATGGGGCATATCCGGTCGCAGATTGAATCCTTAACCTTTGTGCATTTCAGGCAGGTGCGGGCCATCTGCAATGCCGAACAGCAAAAAAAGTTTGATTCCATTATTGCCGGGCTTATGCACCGCATGGGCCCTCCTCCTCCACCGCACCATGGCGGCCCACAGCACGACGGGCCTCCGCACGATGGCCCCGATGGCCCTCCACCACCCGATGGCCCACCGGCACATTAATGTTTTTATTGAGGCTTTTGAAATAACTATTTTAGCTGCATGGACTCAACAAAAAAGATGCATCATTGCCTCCCGATAACTATCGGGATACCACGAAGTAACCCCGATGCTACTTGCTACAAGATGAAACGCAACGGCGTCATCAGCATTCTGATTACTCTGGCACTCCTCATTATCACCACCTCCTTCACACCACCGGTTGAAAAGGCCAAACTCTATATCCATATTGAACATTACGCCGGCCTTCAGCCCTTGCAATTAGATACGGTGTATTATAAAAACGAACTGGGCCAAACGTTTACTGTATCGCGGTTTCGGTATTACATCAGCAACATTAAACTTAAAAGCAACAACGGCGCTGAGGTTTCGCTGCCCGGTTATTTTTTAGTGGATGAAGAAGACGATGAATCAAAATCAATAACGCTTGGTAATGTGCCGGTAGGTAATTATAGCTCCGTGCAATTTATTATTGGCGTAGATAGCCTGCACAATTGCAGCGGCGCCCAAAGCGGCGCGCTCGACCCTGTTAACGGCATGTTCTGGACCTGGAACACCGGTTACATTTTTTTAAAGCTGGAAGGGCATGCTGATGCGTCCACCTCGCCGGGCCATATTTTTGAATATCACATTGGCGGGTATGCCGCACCCAATAATTGCATCAGAAAAGTGGAACTTGATTTTGGTAAAAAGGGCTTAACCATTTCCGACCATAAAGACAACGGCATTGCTTTAAAAGCAGATGTGCTGCAAATACTAAAAAGTCCTGCAACAATTGACTTCTCGAAATTATCGTCAGTTACAGATTTTCACCATGCCACCACCATTGCCGATAATTACGCCGATATGTTTACCATAAATGCTGATGAATGAAGTTGAAGTGCGTTTATCTTTTCTTCTTTGCCTGCGCGTTGTATTTCGGGTTCAGCAGTTTTACTGAAACCAATCCTTATTTTATTATCACTGCCAAGGATATTGAGTTCACTAATCCCTTAGGTTTCCCCCAACCTGTTTACGATTTTAAAAATAACCCGGTTACACCTGAGGGGTTCACCCTCGGCCGTAAACTATTTTACGACCCCATCCTTTCAAAAGACAGTTCGGTAAGCTGTGCCTTCTGCCACCAGCGCATTGCCGCCTTTGCGCATATTGACCATCCCCTTAGTCACGGAATTAACAGTTTAATCGGCAACCGCAATGTACCGGCTATACAAAATCTGATATGGCAGCAAAACTTTATGTGGGATGGCGGCATCAACCACCTGGAAGTTCAGCCGCTGGCGCCACTCACCAACAATAAAGAAATGGATGAAACGCTGGCGCATGTGCTTGATAAGTTGCAGCATAATAAAAGTTATGTGGCTGATTTCAGTGCCGCTTTTAAAGACACCGTAATAACGAGCGGGAAATTGCTGAAAGCCCTTGCACAGTTTACCAGCATGATGATAAGCTGCAACAGCAAATACGACCGCTATGTAAAAGGCGAACAGGAGTTTAACCCGCAGGAATTAAACGGCCTGCAGCTTTTCCGCAGCCATTGCATTAATTGCCATAAGGAACCTTTATTTACTGATAATACTTTCCGCAATATTGGTTTAAAACCCGATACCGCACTGGCAGATTCAGGAAGGATGCGAATAACCGGCATGGCCGGTGATTACATGAAATTTAAAGTACCCGGCCTGCGAAATGTTGAAATGACCCACCCCTACATGCACGATGGCCGTTTTAAAACCCTGCAGCAAGTACTTGCCCACTATGCCAACGGAAAGTTTTTTACCAACTACGACAGGAGCATTGAAAAGAACACAGGCCTTACCGCACAGGAGCAGGCCGATATCATCGCCTTTTTAAAAACCCTTACAGATCAACAGTTTCTGCACGACAGAAGGTTTGCCGACCCGAATTTCAGATAATGTGGATAAATTCAAAATACAACATAGCCTTTATATTATACATTGCAGGTATCTTACAAGAGATAGTCCGCCGTGCGTTTTTGTGCGTAACTTTGAACGAGCCCGGACAAACAGAAAACGCAAAGAAAATTTGAAAGCCTGATTTCATAACCCCTCAATGAAAACACATGACAGCAAACCAAACTGCAGTGGCATTGCATAAAATTTTATTAGTTGATGATGATAAGGCAATGACCTATCTGAACAAGCTGATGCTTAAAGAAAGCGACATCAACTGCCAGATGGACGAGTGCCTGAACGGAAGCGAAGCGCTTACCTATATTAAAAACACCCAAACCCTGCCCGATATTATACTGATGGATATAAATATGCCGGTAATGGACGGCCTTCAGTTTCTTGAAGCATTTAACCATTACAAAAATCCGGTACCCCAACCCTATGTATTTATGCTCTCCTCCAGTGACCGCGATATGGAAAAGTGTAAAAAAATGGATTACCCGTTTGTAAAGGGCTATTTTCAAAAACCTTTAACCGAAGAACACATTCAGCAAATACTGGCTATTTACTAGTTATTTTCCATCACTTCCCCATACCGGTTTAGACACCTTCCTGAAAGAGAACCCGGATTTTGCAAAACACAATTTCGAAGGTGGATGGACCCTTATTATTGGAACCTGGTTGAAGGAGTTTGCAGAGAACTAAAACAAAGGCAACAACTTAAACAGAAGGGCAAAACGTTTCAGGTCTCTGCATGGCTGACGGCATGGCGAAGACCTGAAAGGTTTAGTTCAGGATGCTACACCCAAAGGTGCAAAATACAGACGCATTGCAAATGCTAAAGCCACTTCCATCCTCGTCGAGCTATGCAAAAAGGCTATGCAACAGACGAGGACGAGTGGGGTAGTTGGTTAGGGCAATCGGGTCTAACTTTTTCCGGGCACGTGGAGTGGTCGTGGAAACCGTTGAAACGGTTTTATCCGGTTTTTACCTTTACATAGCCCACGATTTAAATCGTNNGGGTAGTTGGTTAGCAAAATGCCAGTCTACATAAAATTCTGTAAATTTTTAAAAAAACAAAACCATGGGCCTTCAGGAAAGAAAAATTCATTTTGTGCAGGAATTTTTGAGAATCAATAATGAAGCTATTATTAATAAGCTGGAGGATATGCTGAAATTGGAAAAGCGGAAAAACCGTGCCGCCAACCAGGTTCCTTACACCATGAGCGAATTTGAGGGAATGATTAATATGGCTGAGGAGGATTCTAAAAACAACAGGCTTAAAAGCGTTCATGAATTAAAAGAGGACTCCAAATCATGGGATTAAAAGTTTATTGGACCGAAACGTCGATTAACAAATTAGAGGATATTTTTGATTATTGTAAAACCAGCGCAGGCATTGATGTAGCCCCGAAAATTGTTGACTCAATTATTGATACTACTATCGCCCTTGAAAATCAGCCGCGGACCGGGTAGCCTGAGGAATTGTTAAAGCATAGGGATTTAGAATACCGGTATCTTGTTGAGGGTAATTACAAAATCATTTACTGGATAGAGGAGCCACTTGTAAAAATTGTCACCGTTTTTGATTGCAGGCAAAATCCGGTTAAGATGAAATTGTTATGAATAACCGCAGGTGAGTTTGCGTGGTTTGGGGCACGAATACAGTAGCCGGAGGCTACAAACATAGCAGAGCGAAGCGGGACGCATTCGCTCAGGATGCTACGCCCAAAGGGGAATAGCTTCGGAGGCGATAATTCATGGCCTTTACACTATTATGTATTGTCGTGAAAGTGTCGCAATACTGTGGTAAAGACATGCAAGCCTTGCCAGTACTAACTCTCTATCTTGCTCAAGATTTCCTGCATAAGATCGGCTAATGAAATCGCGGTTATTTTCTCGCCCAGAGAAAACCTGTCAATACCGGAGTAGACTACGAATTTTCTATCTGCCCGTATATCTTCACAAGCGATATGAAAGCCTTTAGACAAGGCAGGCGCGGAACTGCGTTTAATTTCTATCGCCCATTTTTCCTGCCCAGAAAATTCCAGGATAAGGTCAATTTCCGCACCGGCAGCGGTGCGATAATAATAGGGCAATGCCCGGCCTTGCACAACCGACATGATATTTTCAATGACAAATCCTTCCCAACTCCCGCCAACCACAGGATGGCTTATCAGGTCGTTATAAACGGAGATGTTCAACAAGGCATGTGCCAGGCCGCTATCACGCACATAGACTTTAGGCGCGCGCACCAGACGCTTTCCTGCGTTCACCGCCCAAGGCTGCAATCGTCTTACAAGTAAAAGGTCAACCATCAAATCAAGGTAGCGATTGACAGTAACACTGCTTACTTCAAGATTTCTTGCCAGTTGCGAGGCGTTCAGAACGCTTCCCTGATTATGCGCCAGCATTGTCCAGAAACGCTCAAGGGTTTGTGCCGGAATTCTCGGCCCCAATTGCGGAATATCACGTTCCAGATATGTTTTGATAAAATCACGTCGCCAACCTATGCTTTGAATGTCCGATGCCGCTAACAGGCTTTCCGGAAATCCGCCGCGCAGCCATAGCTGGTTGAGGGATTCCATTTTATTTCCCGCAAATTCCAGTACGTCTATACCGTAGAGTTCAAGATAGCCTATGCGACCAGCCAGCGATTCTCCCGATTGCTGCAATAACTCCATCGAGGCAGAACCAAGAAACAGGAATAATCCAGCCTTGTTGCCTTTACGGCGCTCCTTATCAATGATCCCGCGCAAGGGTGCAAATATTTTCGGGGTACGCTGTACTTCGTCCAGTATAATCAGCTTGGTTCTGTTTTCGGCGTGAAAAGCGGCAATATCTTGCACTTTTGCAGCATCAAGGCTGTTTTCGAGGTCAAGATAAATAGCGGGAATCCGTTCTGACAGATTCAGGGCAATAGTCGTTTTGCCAACCTGGCGTGGCCCCATCAGCGCAACGGACGGTCTGCGTTGTATTGCTTGCTGGACTTGATTTTCTAAACGTCGCTTTATCATCCTTGCAAATTTAACACAGAATATTAAAATTGCAAGGATAAATTAGACATTCTGGAGCACGAAGACAGTAGCCGAATGCTACAAAACATAACAGAGCGAAGCAAGACGCATTCGCTCAAGATGCTACACCCAAAAGGGGATTATGAAAACTGCTTTACTAAAAATACAATCATGCCAACGTAAAATGGAGCGAATAATATAATCATCCACTTTAGTAGTTCGGCTTTGCTTTCAGCAATTTTTGTTTCCAATTTGGCAATATCTTCCTTCGTGGAAAATACGCTGGTTTTATCCTCCAGGCGTTTATCTACCTTTGCCTCAACATATTGAACCAGAGATTTTGCTTTTTCTGCCCCCAATTGTTGCGATAAAACTTCGAATAACTCTATTTCAGAAACTACCATGCCGGCTTTTTAGGTTTTCACAAAGATAATATATTGAACTGAACTTTCTATCTCTAATGTTTTCCCATCATTCCAACAATATAACCGCAGGTGGTGAACCTTGCAGGTATTTTTAAGCTCCTGGTCGCCCGTCTGCAACGGAAGACCTGAACAACAGGCGTTACAGATTTGACAACTTTTTAAAANNATACAGTAGCCGGAGGCTACAAAACATAGTTGAGCGAAGCGGGACGCATTCGCTCAGGATGCTACGCCCAAAGGGGGCAACTTATAGAGTAACAAGTTTAGCCAATTTTTTTTAAACCCGTTTTCGGAGACTCATGTGTGAATGATGTAATTCTTTTATGGAATTGTGTAAGGCTTACCATTAAAAAGGGGGTCAACTTAGCATAACTTAGAAACAATGAAAAGGGAAATTAAATCACCACTGAAAATAATTAGTTATGAAAAATAAACTACTCCTTATTATTACATCAGTCATTTTATCAGCATTTCCTAAAGTAAATTTTGCTCAGGCGCCTACCTTGGGAACTGCGGCAAATTTTGTTCTTTTTTCTACGGATGGCGCTGTGACCAACACCGGGATTTCGCAACTTACAGGCAGTATAGGCACGAACAGCGGTTCAAGCACAGGTTTCGGTAATGTGAACGGTGTAATGAACAATGGCAATGGCGCAAGCGCGCAATGTGCGGCAGATTTGCTGATTGCCTATAATCAGCTGAATAGTGCAATTCCAACCTTCCACCCGGCGTCCTTACTTGGAAACGGCGATACCCTTGTTGCCGGCGTGTATGCTATCTCAAGTGCGGCAACGCTTAACTCAGTCCTTATATTAAATGCAGAGGGTGATTCCAATGCTGTATTTATTTTTCAGATTCATGGAGCCTTTTCTACAAACGCTTCTTCCAAAATCAAATTGATTAAGGGAGCTTTGGCGTGCAATGTGTTTTGGAAAGTAGAAGGTTTGGTAAGTATGGCAGCAGGTACTACCATGAGAGGAACTATTATTGCGAACAATGCAGCCATCAAAATATATGCTGGTGATACTCTTGAAGGAAGGGCACTTTCCACTACCGGGGCAGTAACTGTTAACGGTGTGATAGCATATACGCCTATCGGCTGCGGAAGCCCCTTGCTTACCGGGCCAATTGCGCCTGCCCTTGGTTCTACCGAATGTTATGCACTGTTTTCTTCGGATGGAGCCGTTTCAAATTCGGGTGTAACGCATGTGACAGGGGATGTGGGAACGAATGTAGGTTTAACTACCGGCTTCGATACGGCGTTGGTAACAGGTACCGTCCATCCCATTCCTGATCCTTCTACAGCGCAATGTGCGGCTGATTTGCATATTGTATATAATTATCTGAACACACTGCCTGTTGATATTCAATTGTTGTATCCTGCACAGTTTGGAAACAATCTGGTCCTTACGCCGCATACTTACTTACTTAATGCTGCTACTGTATTTACAGATACCGTTTTCCTCAATGCACAAGGCGATTCGAATGCAGTATTTGTTATCAAGATAAACGGTGCACTTTCTACAAGCACCTATTCAACGGTACAATTGATTAACGGAACGCAGGCAAAAAATGTGTATTGGAAAATTGAAGGCGCTGTGGGCATAAACAACTATTCTGTTTTCTGCGGAACGATAATAGTCAATAACGGCGCCTTGGGTGCATTAAATACCGGAGTAATGCTTAATGGCAGGGCGCTTACAACTACAGGCGCTTTAACAACTACTGCAATTACCGCTATCATGCCCCCCGGTTGTGCTTCGGGTGCTCCCGGCGTTACTACTGAGCCAACCAATCAAACGGCTTGTGCCGGAAGTTCAGTCAGTTTTGTAGTGAATGCAAGCGGAACGAATCTTACCTATCAATGGAGAAAGGGAACTACAAACCTAAGCAACGCAGGAAATATATCAGGCGCAAATTCTGCTATACTCACTATTGATTCTGTCAGTGTTTCTGATACTTCTTCCACTTACAATGTGATTATACACGGTTCTTTTTCACCTGGTGATACCTCACCGGACGTTTCTTTAATGCTTAACGCGGCTCCAGCCATTACCACCGGGCCTGCCGGTCAAACAGCATGTGTGGGAAGTTCGGTAAGTTTTCCGATTGCAGCAACCGGTACAGGTATTACCTATCAATGGAGAAAAGGAACTGTGAACTTAACCGATGGAGGAAATATTTCAGGCGTTACTACGAATACGTTGACGATTGATTCTGTGAATATGTCGGACACAACCAGCGGCTATAATGTTGTCATCACAGGAACATGCCTGCCCAATGATACTTCTGTGAGTGCAACGCTTACATTATGTCCAACAGGTATTATTTCCGTTGCTAATGGAAATACAACCGGGGCAGTTACCATTTATCCCAATCCTTTTTCAACTTCAATTAACATTCTGATAAATGATGCATTGCGGATTAATAACGTTGAATTGAGAATCTATAATGTTTTGGGACAAAGTGTAATGAATACAGTGATAACTAAACAATTAACCGTTCTCGAAACAGATAATCTTCCTCCAGGAATTTATATCTACAACGTAATTGGTAATAACAAAGTCATTCAATCAGGCAGGGTGATTTCGCAGAAGCAGGGT
>PMXD01000052.1 GCA_003165895.1 Bacteroidota bacterium
AGCAGGCTTGTATTTAACATTTGTCCCTGATAAGGCTGCAATGTGGGTTAAAGCTGTGCCAAAGTCATGATAGCAGCTGCGGGCGGGTTTGATATTTGGAGAGTCTGTAATATTTTATACTATATTTATACAACAAATATACTAGCGTGACGCTAAAAACATAGCAAAGCGAAGCAAGATGCTTCGCTCAAACATCATGCTACGCGCATAGGAGCATAAAAGCCCTATTCGTCAGACTTTACTCCTTCATTACCGGTACTAAGCAGAAATTTCCACCCATTGGCTTTGCTCCTCTTCCATACGGTGCAATAAGTGCCTGCAAAGCGATCCATTGTTTTTGATTCAAGGGTGTAAGTACCATAGGTATACCCCAAATCGCCCGAAATAGCCACATCTGATGAAATAGGCAGCCAGAAAAGCTTGGTTGCTGTATCAGGAAACTGGCTAAGCAGTTTGGCAATAGCGTCTACCCCTGTGGTTGGCGCGCTAAAATTTCTCAGCATCGTCGCCCCGCTGTCTGCATACGCCAAAAAAGCGGTATTGCGCCCTTTATCTTCCGAGAGTTGAGAAAAAGCAAGGTCTGTTTTTAAAAGGTCATCCTTTAGCGAATCGCGCCGGGCAATTAAAGCCTTTTTGTCTAAGCGATGATGGCCGGCTGGCTTTTGACTACAACTGCAAAAGCAAACGGCAAGCAAACAGATAAATAAAATGCCTTTCATGGTTAAAATATTTAGTTAGCTATGATCTTCCTCTACCAGTTCTTCTTTAACCTCCTCAACTATCACAGGGCAGCCTGCTTTTTTTGTAAACGTAGTTCTGTAAATATGGTCCCAGAATTTCGAACTCACGCCATACCCGTTATCAGGGTCGGTATAATGGTGTATCATGTGGTGCTGCTTTAATTCGAGCCAGAATTTACTTTTAAAATTAGCGTGATGCAGTGCATAATGGGTCATATCATAAAAAAGATACCCTATAAGATAACCGGTAAAAAACGAAGTAACATAAGCCGGCCCTAATAAAAATCTAAACCCAAAATAAAACACAAGGCACAGTGGTAAGCTTATTGCCGGAACCATAACCAGCCGTTTACTATCGCGGGGGTAATCATGATGTACGCCGTGAAACAAAAAATTAATCTGGGGGCCATATTTACCCGGTGGGGTCCAGTGGAAAACAAACCGGTGCATATTATACTCGGTAAAAGTCCATACCGCAACACCCAGTATAATAAGCGGGAGGATAACGAGTATACTCAAATTATATACAAACACCGACTGATACAAAAAGTAAACTGCCATCGGTACATAGATGAAAAGTGGCACTGTAAAATGAACCCTTGAAAAAAAATCAAGAAAAGGGTGATTAAACATGGGGACAGACTCATCCTTATTCGACACAAAATGTTTGGCCATGATTTTTTAAGATATTTGGTTCCGGCTGCCAAAGTAGGCAATTAATAGAAAAATCGCTTCATCGATTAACATTTCATTACAAAGCATGTTTGGGATATCAACAAAAAATATCCCGTAATTAGTTGAACTGTAAGCTTTTAAATTTTGTCGCAAGCATTTTACCGTGCAAAAGAATTTTAATGCCGGCTTTAGGTGTTAATTCTGACAACACCAGCTTTATAAAACGCAAAAACCTCCCCTTTCCCAGGCGAGGCAATTGCATTGGGGTGTTTCTTTATTACTGGCCGGTTATAATTATCCTTTTGGTATTTACAATACCCGAGTTGCGGATAGATACCAGGTAGTAGCCTGTTGATTGGTTTTGCATATTAATATTCTCTGACTGAGATGTAATGGGCAGCGATACTACAGATTGCCCCAGCAAATTGTAAACAAATATTTGGGCATCCTGAGATACAACAGCATCATTCATATTTACCACAACTGTTTTACCAAAGCTTATTACGGTTGTTGCATTATTTTTGCTTATACTGTTTATTCCGGTTGTTGAGGCGACTACTGTAACTACTGCCTGGGCGGTGGCACTGCAACCCACATCGTTCGAACTGAACAAGTTTACGGTATAGGTGCCGGGAACCAGGTATACCTGTGTAGGGTTGGCAACCCCTATAATAATAGTGCTGTCGCCAAAATCCCAGGTGTAATTAACGGAGTTAGTGGTGAATGCATTAAATATCACATCCTGGTTAGTAAATATTGGCTGGGCCGGAACGCCGATACTGGCTGTAACATAATTGCCATTCAGGAAAAAAGTATTGGAAGCTGAATAACTGTTATAGGTGTATACTACATGGTATGTACCTGCAGCAAGTCCGGTAAAGGTTATCGTTCCGGTTACATCATTAATTGTTTGTAATACCTGGTTGGCTGAGTCAAACAATTGGCATAAATCCCAGGTAATAGAAGAATCCGGTATAATAGTTATGGTGCCGCCGGTGTTAGCACAGTTAGATGGGCTTGAAGTATATTGTATTGCACTTGTAATCTGAATAAAAAAACGATTGTCAACCAGGTCATTGCTGTCTATCTCTACCTGGTAAAAATTTTCTCTTAAATCGGTAGTAATTCCAAGCCTCGAGTCGTAAAGTTTAATAATACTGGTAGGGTCGAAATTATCAACCAACGAGGCACTGAACGTATAATTGCCGGCATACCCCACAGTGTAACCTAACGAAACCTGCGTATACGTTTGTAAAGTTCCACATCCGTTAATAGAACAGGCTACTTTATCAAGCGTGTAAGAATATATTTCAGGAATAGAAGGAACATTACTAAAAACCATCGGCGCGTCTTCATGTACATCATATGAAGGGGTAATGCCTTCATCAAAATACAAGGTTGTGGTGGCTGAGTTTCCGGTGGGGGATTCCAGGCGCAACGCTAATGTTTTTCGTTCCTGCGTTNNAGGGTTAAAGTTACAGCTCTCATTGTGTAATTTTTTTTGTTCATTTTTTTTTCTTTTCAGTTTACCCGGATGATTTAAAATTCAGGGGTTAACCTTGCACAGATATACGCCCGCACTTTTAATTGGTTGCGCCATATGATACATTGATGGGGGTTGATTGTTCGATACAACTTTAAGCTTTAGTTTCAGAGGGAAAACAAGGCGCCGGCTTCCACCCAAAAACAGGCATACAAACTCTGCGATGTGGAACTAAAAGTACACGTTAAGGCGTGGTTCGTCCTCAGTTTAATCAGACCTCTTTCATAATTCAA
>PMXD01000268.1 GCA_003165895.1 Bacteroidota bacterium
AAATGATAATATTACTTAATATAAAGCGGTTTTTCCACAATGTATAAAGGCGCGTATTCTTTTTTAAAAGCAACCTTAAATGAATAGTCATCCCGGCCCTCGGTTAAAAGGGTATTATTTCTATCGATCATAGGTTCATCTAGAATCAGATAATCGTAAGTTAAATACCACTCATCTAAAAGTGCGGATCGAAGGTTCGAAATAATTTGATTTCTTTCCTTTTGAACATCAGTTCTGGTTGGAGATACCTGTCCCTGATAGCCGCTTCCTCCCACCTCATCAAAGTTTTTATAAAGTAGCCTGTTAAAAGCATTTAATACAAGCAAATAAGCAAAACTCTCCCTAATCTGAACTTTCGGGACACCAATTTTGTATATACCCGGAATACGATATTTACCAGCTAACCCCCAATATGTGCCAGCATTAATAGTATTATTCTCAGCATTATCTACTTTGGTCAATAACTGCGGAAGCGATAAAGTGCTATCGTCGTCCTTTTCTGTATTTGATGTGATAGTTTTTAAAAATAATAATGACGCAATGGGTGACAGAACATCCGAAAACCCAATTGATTCAGTATTCCTTTCAGCAATAATGTAAGCTGCCTGGAAAAGATTGTCAGTACTAATTCTCGTCTTTTTTTCATTAATGTCATACGGCTTAAATACTCCACTGGCTAATCCGTTTATCTCCTTTAATGCTGCATATCCATTTATCTGATAGAAAGATACTCCCTTTAAAGGACCTGTAAATTGTCCACCCCATCCAAGTGGAACTTGAACTTCGGGTAGTTTTAAATACAAATTTACTTTAACATCTGACGATCTTTTCTCAAAGCGTTTCAATAATTGGGCGGTCACATCCACCACGCTTCCGCTACCTGTTCCTCCAGCAAGACCCGCAACAATGTGAATTACAGTGGTGGCCCTAACATTTGACGATAGGTTTTGCTCTTTTAATGCTATTCTATTAATTATCTCCTTGATATTCGGAATAAGGTTCACCCGTCCAAGACGCCTCATCTGATTACCAGCTTTTTTAGCTAGTTCCTTATCGGTTAAAACATCTCCCCAATCTGAATCGTTGCCCAGAAATTCGGGCCTTGAAGAATAATCCTTAAGTAATTCATTCAGCACTCCTGCTTTCATAACAAGTGCGCTGTTCCCCTGTAGTTTTATATTCTTTCCCTGGTATTCCCATTTTTCATCGTCAAACTCACTGGCGTTGCTATCAACAAAAAGAAATTCAATATTCTTTAAAGCATCTACATTATCTATTTCCCCATATTTGTCAACAACTTGTTGCCTGAAAATTTTAATAACATTACCACCTGTTCCTCCTAACCCTACAATTATATGATTAACTCCGTTACCCATACTAAACGATTTTTATAGTTTTCGAATCATACCAAACATGTGCCAAAATACAGATTAATCCAATCTATCCAAATTTACTTTAGAAAAGATAATCCAAAATCGGGATAGGTAAATATTCATCTCCGTCAATTAAATAAGCAAAAAATATAGAAGCCGAAGTAGGGCTTGGTTATTTCATGTTCAAATTAATATCTAAATTTTTTATTACAAAAACCATGTGAAGAAAGCCTATGCTGACTGTAGATGTATTATCGCCACTAAATTTTGTAGTTGAGAAAAGTAAATAATCATGATATCCCAAGGCGTATTGCGCAAATAAATCACATCCCCCTAGAACTCCTGTAATTGGGTTCAAATCATGGCACTTGGCGTTAATTTGTTCCTTATGCCTTTCAGAAGAGGGGTTGGTAATACCCAAAACTATTAGGCCTAAAATAAAAATCAATATCCCCACAACACTTTTAGATAATTTCATGGTTATTTATTTTAATGCAAGGTCAATTAATCTATACTTTAGAAACAATAACTAATCCTTCTTGCTAGTTACTATTATCATTGCCGCGATTATGCCCGGTATCCATCCTAAGAGAGTTAGAACAAAAACAATAAAGAATGACCCACATCCTTTATCAGCAACGGCCAAAGGAGGAAGCAGAATACAAAGTAAAGCGCGCCAAAAACTCATATTTGTGAAATTGTATCCAAATAATAGAATTAAAATCGAGAAAAAAAAATATCCTTAAAAAAAAGGCATGTAGTCATTATTATATTTTCGCGTTAACTCTATGAATTAGCATTATTTGTATGCAAAGTGGTAATCGCAACAAACGAAGGAAGCCATTACCATTCTGATTAGTAAACGTCCGGCACAGTTTGGAATCGAAACCTAAGAAAGGATGGTTTCCGGGCATTCCTCCGATTAGCTATATGGTATAGAATACGTTGAGATGCTCCAACCCGTTAATGTGCTCTGCGGTGCTTGTGCAATGCTTGTGCAAATAAAAAAGCGACTAAGATCTTACCCTTAATCGCTTGATTTTCAGTGTGCACCAGGAGGGATTCGAACCCCCAACCTTCTGATTCGTAGTCAGAATCATATACTTGTCATCATCTTTCATCATTTTACTAATACCTGAATATCAGGTATTTATAAGAATAATATTTGACATCAATTGCCGAAATTTGTGTTAAAATGTCGTATCTGTGTGCAAATTGTGTGCAAATTTTGGATACCTTTGTTTCATGATAATCAAACCTACCATCGCCATTTGGCTTGATAACCGCCGGGCAAAGAAGGGCAACAAATACCCGGTCAAAATCCGAATCACCAGCCAGAGGCAGCGCTATTATTATCCGGCTAATATTAATCTTACTGAAGTTGAATTCGAAAATGCGACGAGTGCCAAACCGGTTCCAAAGTTAAAAGAGGCACATATAAAGCTTTATGAACTGGAAAGACAAGCTACTGCAACAGTCAACAAAATTGTTGAGGAATTACATACTGAATTTACTATTGAGTTATTTGAAAAATATCTTAATATAAACACTCCCGATTATAACGATGTGTTTCATTGCTATCAGCGCAAAATTGATCAGCTTAAGGAAAGGGGGCAAATTAAAACAGCAGAGGGATATGAAACCGGCTTACAGGCGCTAAAATTGTTTACCGGTCAGAATCACCTTTCGTTTGCTGAAGTAGACAAGAAATTTTTGGAAAAATTTGAGACATATTTTTTAGCGAAGAAAAAGTCATTAACTACCATAGGTATATATGCCAGGTATCTACGGTCTATTTTTAATGAGGCCATTGATGAAAAGCTGGTTAACTACGAATTATATCCCTTCGGAAGAAATAAATATCAAATCCCGCAACCGGCTAACAACAAACGGGCGCTGCCTGATACAGATTTGATAAAACTTTTTCAATACAAGCCGGAAGAAAATACCTGGGAGGAATATGCCATGGATATGTGGATGCTGTCGTTGCTCTGCCAGGGAATGAATATGAAGGACATAGCGAACCTCCGGTACAAAAACATTCAAGGCGATAAAATCCTTTTTACCCGCGAGAAGACCAAGAGAACTAAAAAAGCGAACCAGATTCAGATAGTAGTATATCTGGACGATGAGGCAAAGAAAATTATCAGCAAATGGGGGGGTGATAAGACTACCCCAAACCAGTTCGTTTTCCCAATTTATTCCGACGATAACACGCCATTGAAAAATCTGAGAAAAGTTGAGCAGCAAATTAAAATGATCAATAAATACATGCGTAAAATTGCCGCTACCCTTGAAATCAAACAAGACTTTACCTTTTATGCAGCGCGACACTCGTTCGCCACAACGCTAAAGAGGCAAGGCCGCAGCACGGAGGAAATACAGGAGTTTTTAGGCCACACTGATAAAAAAACCACCGAGCGCTACCTGGCCAGCTTTGGCGATGAGCACAAACGGACTATCATGAATGATTTCGTAAAGCAATTGAAAGAATCCTAATCCTCCTTCTTAATTGCCTTAATAGTTGTCATCACAACCAGTACGCGATTCATTATCAAAAGGGCGCAGAGTGAAATTACAATGACCGTAACAGCCGGGCTTTTTATGATTTCGACAACGTTATTCCCGTTCATTTTCTTTGATTTTAGGGTTTACAATTATAGGCATCTTCAATGCTTGATATCCCAAGTAACTGACACCGCCTATTAAAGCAACAGTTATGATGACGGTTCCCCACGGGAAGCCACCACCAAGTGGATAGTGTTTCTGTTCTATTAGCATATTATTAAGGTTTTTTAAGTTCAAATGAATAAATCATGGCAATTAAAAGGTCCTTCGGCGAATTATATGTAATGGCAAAATTTTTGCCATTGGTGTTTTCTACTTCATCTTTTCTGCCTTTAACTATAGCAAAAAGATGAAGCAATCTTTCATCCTTCAATAATTCAGCACCAGCATTCAATTCAGCAACTTGCTGTTGCAATTTTGAAAGTTCATCCTTGTGTGCACTAATTGCTTCAAAGTGGTTTCCTTTAGACCTTTCAAGTTCTTGTTTCAGTGCATTTCCTTTTCCTTTCTCAGTTTCTAGCTCTTGTTTTGTTCTATCCAGTTGGGCAGAAATTAAATTCCGATTGAGCAAAATATCCTCCCCTCGCTCAGAAAGTGAAATGCCAAGTTTACCAGCTTCAATACTGAGTTCTTGTTTTAATTGTGGTGTTACTCGTAAGCCTAATACCGTTTTGGCTCCGGTCTCAACCTCCAAATCGTCAGTCTGTGTTTCCATTTTTTTTATTGTTTAGTGATAGAATGTTTTCTTCTTGTCAGTAGCTGCACATCTTTTACTAATTGATCTGCCGTTTCAATCGCGCCTGCCTCTAACCATAAGTCCAGATCTTCAATTTTATAAGTATTTGATTTCCCTCTCTTCCTATATTTTATTTCGCGATTGCTTGTTAGTTTGTAAAGCGTCGCAGGCGTCTTCCGTAGATATGCGGCGGCCTCACTATGCGTTAACCATTTGTGCCTGGCGGGTGCAGCATCATGCATCGAATGCTTGGCATTAATCCGCTGAGCTACAGCATCGGCCAAAGCATCAATAAATTCGTCTGGTATGTCAATCGTGAATTTCACCCCGCCCTTTTAAACGTTAGAGTAATGCATTTTTATTCCTAATATAATTGCAACCGAATCAATTTATTTATAGTATAATAGCGCCATTTATCCAGCTAAAATCCAGATCTGAATTATTTATTCTGCCGGGCCAACAAATTATTGGTGCCAACAAATTCAGATATACTATACCCGCTGAAACAGCGTTACAAATTTAATGCATTGCAATGCGGAGGTATGTTACAAAAAAAGGTTGTTGGAAAAAGTTAAGGGGGAGGTGGGGGTAAAATATTTACAAACTTGTTACACTAAATCTTGCCGGAGATAAACTCTTTTATCTTACGAATATGGAGTTTTCGCAAATCCGATTCATTCATATCCTTTATATTCTTGTGGAATGCCTCTGGCATAAGCCATTGGAAAAGGGGAATGTAAAAGGCAAAATTGTAATCCATACTTTGTACGCCGTTTACGGTTTTATTAACCGGCAACTCACTACCGAGATCTGAAAAAAGCAGGTTTTGAATTTTGGGAAATTTTCCTGTAAAAACACACTCCTCATAATCATCCATGTTTGCACCTCCAATTTTCTCACTCATTTCTGATTTCCATGCTTTGTTATCAATCTTTAACTGTGAATAACCCTCCACTTCTGATTGGAAAAAACCATAGAAGGATTGATTCAGGTGGTGAGAAATTGACTTATCCTGTTTGGTATCAAAAGGGAAGTAGGTGGTTGTTTTATACCTCTCTTTCACCTGAAATAGTTCCATTAGCTTTTCGAGCGTATCCTTATCTTCCTTCAATCTAAGCAACATGTTCCTACCGTCCTCTGTTATAATGGTTTCAGCAATTCGTCCCAAATTTTTCGCTCGTTTCATTAACCAAAAGAATTTGCCTTTTAAGGCTATTGGCTTAAGAATATTTTGCAGCTCTTGATTGATCTTGTCAGCATTGAATCCTTCAATATAAGACTTATTCAAAATGCTGTACTGGTTGTTGATGATACTCGGGATCACCTCTCCTATCATAATATTATCAGCTCGAATCCTATCTTTTATACTTTGTAGGAAAAAGGAAAAGATTAATTCCGCAGAAAAATTATAGGGTCCTCTAATCTTGATAATCTCTTTTAAAAAGCTATAATCATTTCCTAATTGCGATTCCTTTCCTTTAAGAAGTTTATAATGTTTAATATAGGCATAGTCATAAGTTGAAAATAGATTGTGTTCTGCTTGATTAGATACTCTTTTAAGCTTTAGTTCTTCAATAAGATTCTTACGTAAATTAACTATTAGCCATTCCTCGTTTTCAAATTCAACCTTGTTCCAAACAAAAACGAATTCATCCTTTATAGAATGATCTTTTATACCTACTAAATCCCCTATTTCAAAAGAATTATTTTCCATATCAAAGTATTTTATTCAACTTTTCAGGGATTCCTTCAACATCATACTGGTATCTTTTGCAGATATCTGCTTTGATTCAATACTTATATGCCCGTGCAACTTCCCTGTGGTTCCCGAAGATATAGCATTTTGCATAAATATTGTAGTTGTTAGTGTGATGATTTCAAACTCGCAACGGAAGAAGTTCCAAAAGTACAATCAGCCAAACTGTTTTTAATTGAAGTGTTAAAGAAGTAATTTATCCCAACAATTGACCTGACCCTAAAGGGACGATTCTCCAACACTATCGGCCCGATTCGGTTTTGTTCATTATCGGCAACCCGCTATGCGTTATCGAGTGAAATGCCCGGATATATATAATGTAAAAAACGTTAACATAAGTTTACAGGCCCTTAAATATCTGCCCATGAACGAGAGCTACATGGCCGCCCTGGGAGTACACGTATAACCTGTTAACCCTCGGCAAAAATTTAGAGCAAAGCATAGAGGGCGATAAAAAAAAAATCACCCCTGCAATACATTGAGTGGAAACAGCAAACCTTTTTAACCAGCAACGTTTTTCACGTAACCGAGGAGTTCAGCATAATGCGCTCAGCCAGCAAAGAACACTACCGGTCAGATATTGTTTTGTTCGTTAACGGCATCCCTCTTTGCGTTATCGAGTGTAAACGCCCCGGTATAAAAGACTCGTTAACGCAAGCGATATCGCAACACCTCCATAGCCAGCAGGAAGAAGGCATCCGCAATCTATACGTATATGCCCAGTTGCTGTTAAGCGTTTCCGTTAACGATGTCCGTTACGCCACCAATGGCACCCAGGAAAAATTCTGGCCGCACTGACAGGAGCAGTTTACCAATACCGTTAGTTAGAAGGAATATCAAACCAGCCTGTTAACGCTCAAAAACACTCCGTTAACGCCGGTTAACAGGGATAAATTGTTTGGTGGCAGGTAACCGACCACATTGAACTGGACGACCAGATGACCAAAACATTTATCAAGTGCGGTAAGTATGTCGAATACGCCACCACCGGCCAGCGCCTGGTTGAGCTTGTAGAAAGTAAAAAAGACGCCATAGTAACCACCGACATCGATAAGTTCGAAGCCGTCATCAAAAAAATAAAAAAGCCTTTTGAGTCGCACGACATATTTGTATTAATAGACGAAGGTCACCGCACCCAGTACGGCAGTTTCAGCATACAAATGCAAAAGACTTTACCCAACGTCTGCTTTAGAGCCATGACGGGTACACCCCTGCTTAAAAAAGAAAAAAAGCCGCATCCAAATTCGGTGGCATTATAGACGCCTACCCGGTTGACCGGGCAGTAAAAGATGATGCAGTAGTACCATTATTATATGAGGGCCGCCATGCTTACCAAAAAGTAAACGAAGCACCGATAGATACTTTCTTCCAAATGATTTCCGAACCGTTAACGGAATATCAACGCGCCGATTTTAAAAGAAAATTCAGCCGCGCCAACCAACTCAATATAGCCGATCAAAAGATTTATGCCATTTGCCGGGATATCAGGTACCACTTCCGCGATAACTGGCAAGGCAAAACACCATTCAAAGGCCAACTCGTAACCCAAAGCAAAGAAGCCGCCATTAAATACAAAAAGTATTTAGACGAGATCGGGGTAGTAAGCACCGAAGTTCTGATTTCCCCACCAGACGACCGCGAAGGAGAGGAAAGCGCCTATGCAGAATCTTCCGAATCGGTAAAACAGTTTTGGAATAAAATGATGGTCGAACATGGCACGCCCAAAAAGTACGAGAAGAATATCATCAACCGTTTCAAAAAACAACCTACCCCCGAAATAATTATTGTGGTAGACAAACTGTTAACCGGTTTCGATGAACCTAAAAACACCGTGCTTTATTTAACCCGCAGTTTAAAAAGCCACACCCTGCTGCAAGCCATCGACCGCGTTAACTGGGTTTATGAAGACAAACCTTTTGGGTACATTATAGATTATTATGGAGTCCTCGGCGAACTGGACGAAGCGTTAACCCACTACAGCAGCCTGGAAGATTTTGACGAACAAGATTTAAAAGGCGCGTTAACTAATGTAAACGAAGAGGTTAAAAAGCTGTCCCAAAGACATTCTGAATTATGGGACATTTTTAAAAGCATTACCAACCGCCAGGATGCCGAAGCCTACCAACAACTTTTACGCGACGAAGCTTTACTCGCCCAATTTTATGATAAACTATCTGCCTTTGCCGGAAATTTAAAAATTGCCTTATCGTCCATTCAGTTTCATAAAGACACACCCGAAAAAAGGATTGATAAATACAAAGAGGATTTGGGTATGTTTTTAAAACTGCGCAACGCAGTACAAACCCGATACTAAGACACTGTTAACTACAAACAATACGAAAGCCAGGTTCAAAAACTGATTGATAAGCACATTCAAACCGATGAAGTAAAACCCATCACCGCTCTCGCTAACATTTTTGATAAAGACAAATTACGTTTAGAGGTTGAAAAAACAATCGGCGAAGCTGCCAAAGCAGATAAAATTGCTTCAAGAACCGCCAAACACATTTCAGACAAAATGGACGAAGACCCCGCCTTCTACAAAAAGTTCTCTGAAATGCTGAAAGACACAATCAGTGCGTACGAACATCATCGGTTAACGGAAGCTCAATACCTGGCCAAAGTAAAAGAGATTATGGATTCCGTGTTATCACATATCGATAACGACATCCCGCCAGAACTGCAACATAAAGATGTAGCCAAAGCATTTTACGGGTTAACCGAAGTTAACCTGAAAGACAAGATACTGGATGCATTAACGCGAAAGCAAATATCGGCAGAGACAGCGTTAACGATAGATGACATTATTCACCGACTTGCTTTCGACAACGGCAACCCCATTATTGATTGGCAGGATAAATCGAACATTATAGGAAAGCTTCAAATCGAAATAGACGACTATCTGATTGACGAAGTGCGCGACAAATATCACGTTAACCTCGCCTTTGATGAAATGGACACCCTAGCCGAAAGATGTATTGAAGTAGCAAAAATCCGTTACAAGTAATGAAAACCTTTATTGACCTCGGTTTCAAAAGAATTCACTACACCCTTCAATACTCGGTCCGAAAATCTTTAGGCATTACCGTTATGCCAAAAATGGAAGTTTGGGTTAAAGCCTCCTCTTTACACCACGTTAACGCAGGTTAACGAAAAGGGGACGGAAGGGCCAGAGGGAAATTTACAATTGATGCAGCCTTTAACGCCGCCGTGCTTAATACAATTCTTTTACAAACCGGGCGGTTGATTCTTCGCCGTTAATGGTAACGGTTACCAGATACATACCCGACGCCAGTTGGTTAATGTTTAATACCATGGTGTTGGCTGTTAGCTGATAACCAAACGTAACTTCTTTGCCGGTTACATCGCGCACCTGCAGTTGGGTGTTGCTGCCAATAGCTGTTGCACTTTGTATAACTACCACGTCGGTTGCCGGGTTAGGGAACAGGGTAATAGTATTTGCGGTTACGTTATTAATGCCTGTGCAGTTTTGCACTACATAAGTTTTGGTAGCATTGTCAGAGCACTGGTTGCTATCACGGTAAGTATATGTAATTACATAACTACCGGCACCTGCCGAATCAGGATAGAAAACTCCTGCATAAACACCGGTGCCGCTGTAGGTGCCACCTGATGGCGCTGCGCCACCAAGGGTTTGCGGGCCGGCATTGTTGCAAACGGTATCAGGCGCACCCGTCCAGGTAACACCCGGTAGCGGGTTAACCGTAAGGGTAAGCGTTACAATGCTATCGCAGGTATTGCTACCGGTTAGGGTATCGCTGTAAACACCGGCAACAGTAAGGTTTCGCCCGTTAAACGGATAGCTTGAACCGGCGCAAATAGCGGCGGTGGTGCTGTCAGTTACCGGCAGTAATACGGTCAGGCGAAGGGTTACATTACTATCGCAGCCATGCACCGTGTTAAACGTGGCCTGGTAAGTTCCTGCGGTAGTAAGGCTGTTACCGTTGAAAGAATAACTGCCACCCTGGCAAATATGGGCTGAAACGGTATCGTACACCGCATAATATTCAGCCAGCGTAAGTACAATAATACTGTCGCAGCCGTGAACTGTGCTCAGTGTATCGGTATACACGCCCGAGGTATCGAGGTTATGTCCGGCAAAAGGATAGGTGCTACCCTGGCATATATAGCCGCTAACCGGCGTGGCAGCTGTGTTGTATAGGGTAAGTGTAAGCGTAGTTATGCTATCACAACCTCCAACCGCAATGGCTGTGTCGCGGTAAATACCACCTTGCCTAAGTGTGCGGCCGTTGAACCGGTAGCTTCCACCGGGGCAAATTGAACCGGTTATACTCACCAGTATGGCGGAGGTAACGGTTAGGTGCAGTGTAATAATACTATCGCAGCCGTGTGCGTTTTGCAGGGTATCGTAATAAGTATTACTGGCCGATAAATTACGGCCGTTAAAATTATACTGCTGGCCCTGGCAAATGGTTTGGCTGTAGGTATAGCTGGTTGGCGCGTTTACGCTAACCGTTATGCTGTTGCTGTTACCCGGGCAATTGGCCGAGTCGATAACAATGTTGTAAATACCGCTGCTATCGGTAATGTGCAGCGTTGGGGTTGTATCGCCGGGAAGGTTAACCCCATTCCTCTGCCATTGGTAACTGTAAAGGTGGTTGGTATCGCTGGTTAAAGTTACAGAACCGCCGGTGCAAAATGCAGTAGCCCCGCTGGCGCTTATGGTTGAAACCGGTGGAGGGCAAACTGTAAAGGTATCGCCCTGTGCCTGGTAAAGCCCCCAAACGCCATTGGTGTATCTGAACCGCACAAACAGGATATGCCTGCCTGAAAGCAGCCCTGATGTGCTAACGTTCAATGCTAAATTAGCTGAATCGTTAGCCGGTATAACCGCCGAACCGGTTGCGTTGCCAACGCCGGGGTCGGTATCAAAGAAATACTCCACATAGTTTATAGGCGGGCTGGTATCCTGTGTGGATGGATTTAGCACAAAAAACGAAGCGGCAGTTGGCAAGCCCCAAACACCGTTGCTGTAACCAAAGCGTGTATACAGGTAATGAAAGCCCTGACCAAGAGAACCGACTGCAATATTTTGTGTAAGGCTAACCGAATCTGCGGCGGTAAATGTAGTATATGCGGTGCCGCTACCTTCGCCGGGGTCGGTGTCAAAGAAATATTCGGCCCGGTTTATTTTAGGGCTGCTGTTGGTAGCTGTGTCAATGTTACCTTGCGAAACATAAAAGCTCTGGCTCAGGTTGGGATTTCCCCAAACGCCGTTGCTGTATTTAAAACGTGCATACAGATAATGAAAGCCCGTGCCTAATGAAGTAGTCGGCATATCCTGTGCAAGACTAACGGAGTCGGCCGTGGTGAAAGCAGCAAACGCGGTTCCGTTACCCACGCCTGGGTCAGTATCGAAAAAGTATTCCGCTGCGCTTATTTTAGGGCTGCTGTTGGCACCGGTATCAATAGTTGAGCCGGAAATATAAAAGCTTTGACCTGTGTATAGTCCCCAAATGCCCAGTGAATCCCTGAACCTTACAAACAGGTAATGCCAGCCGCTGGTTAACGAGCCTGTTGGTAAAGACAGATTCATGTTTACCGAGTCGGATGGTGTAGTTATGGTAATCGATGTTCCGTGGCCAACGCCGGGGTCGGTATCGTAAAAATACTCGCCCCGCGTAAGCGATTGCGCCTGTAGTATGCTGCTAAAGCATAACAGCAACGCAAGCGGAACTAAAAGAATAATTCTTTTCATGGCTTTGGTTTTAGTATCAACCATGAATTAATTATGTGTAGTACCTATTGCGTTTACATGTAAAGTGCCACCGGGTTGAACAGTGGGGTTATTAATTTGCAGAAAACGCATTTGAGGCAGGCGCGTAATTGTTTCGAAGTTAGGGAAGGGATATGGGCCTCCGTAAATGCCTATATCTGTTCCGTCGCTACCGGTTAAATGCCCGGGCGAACTTCCGGTTAAATGCCAGTTGTAATTATATAGTAAATCGGCACTGATGGTTGTATATACAGCAGGGCCGTTAACAAAAGCAGGATTGGTGTTGTTGATATTACCCGTACCAGTGTTATTGCCATCAGGCAGTGTTTGCGTACAATTAGGTGAATAGGTAATGTTGTTTTCCAAGGTACAGTTATTGCAGCCGCTGCTGAAAGTGCCACTACCACCCTGGCAATAAAAAATATTGTTTTTTACAGAAGCATTATTCATAGTTCTGAAAAACGTGCTGGAGTTGGTAAGGCTGGTTGAATTATTATAAATGATGTTATTGATAAACTGTACACCGGTTTCCTGGTCCTGGCTGCCGTTATTTTCAAACATAGCCTGCGCGTTTTGATTTATAAAAAAGTTATTGGCAATAAGCACGGTGTTATCATTATTGAAATTAGAGTTCATATATACCTGGCCGCCGTTAAGTATGTTGTCGGCAACTATCATGTTGGTATCTGAGCCGCATATACTAACCCCGCCGGTAATTTCGTTACGGAGTATCGTAATACTACTGAGGTAGCAGGAAATCTGAACACCACCGCCACCAATATAAAAGCCCTCTATCTGGCTTCCGGATGAATAGCTTATCGGAAATGATGATTGATAGGTGAATGTAATACCATCAATGTAAGTACGGTTATTTGCCTGGTAACTGTAGGGATTGCCGCCGCCGCCAAAAATATAGAGCTTACGCGGAACGGAAACCGTGCCATAGTCAACTGGAGAAGGTTCAACATAAATTGAATCGCCATTAGAAGCTGCATTGATAGCAGCTTGCAGGCTGGTGTATTGGCCCGGGCTGTTGCCGTTGTTGTTAACAGTCCAGGTGGTTGCTTTGGCGTTAAAGAATAACGCTGCAAAGCAAAGCGTGATAAGTACGATTTTGCTTTTCATAGTCTTTGGTTTTATGTTTAAGGGCACCTCTAAAAACTATTTTTTGATGCCGTTGTGTTAGTGCTAAAATATATCACGCTTTTCTAAAAACCTAATTTTTGCCCCCCCCATTTTTTGAATCCCTCATAAATCCAAACAATCACCCGACTTAAAACATAATATGCAAGAGTGAGGACAAACCATAGAGTGTCCAGCCGAAGCCACTCTTCACGATAACCATAAAAATGCTCCTGAAAAACAATTGTAACGGTGATGGTAATTGGTATAATTGCCCCCCCCTGCGAGGCAAAGCCGATAATATCCAAGCGGAAGCCTTTTTAGTGGTTCTAAAATTTTCATTTTTTCGTTTTCTTCTTTCCCTTCGGTATGGGTTTAGGATTGTCTTTCACGCTTGCCTTTATAATGGCGAGGAATAGTTCGCTTGCTTTTTGGGGGCTGTTTGGTGTGGTTTGCTTTGCCATGATAGCGAATTTAGCAATATATTGGCACACTATTATGCAGCATTATATGTTTATTGATGAAAGCGGGGAGGCCAATTTGACAACTAAACCTGCACTATGTAAACACAATGCTTAATGCGATTCAGTCAACAGGAAAAAATGGAGATCATCCGCTTGGTGGATGGTTCAGACTTAGGTGTAACACGAACGCTCAAGGAGTTAGGAATCCATAAGAGCACGTTTTATCCCGATTTACGATATTTCGGGCAGACCGTTACTGAAAAATGAAACCGGTTCAATATTGCCCGGTTTTCAGCAAATACATACTTCAACCCTGGCTTCGGGCATGTATATTATCCGTGTAACTATCGACTATCACTTCGTCGAAAAGAAGTTTATTAAACTTTAGAGCAAGGCAAATTTATGTCCGGGATATAATGGTTACAGCCCTCTCAATGTTTGAATCTTTTCCCACCTTGAATTCCGGTCTGCTTCAGCCTGTTGAAGAAACAGCACCGCCAGTTCCGGGTTTTTTGTTTCAATGACCTTAAACCGGTTTTCATTATGCATAAAATCATTAATCGGAAGTGCCGGCTCCTTTGAATCAACAACAAACCGCTCACCTTTCGGTTTCAGGGGGTTGAAATGAAACAACGGCCAATACCCCGATTTAACTGCAATATTCTGTTCCATAGCACCCTGGCTCATATCAATTCCATGGGCAATGCATTGGCTGTATGCAATAATAATGGAGGTACCGGGAAATGCTTCGGCCTCAAGTATAACGCGCAGGGTTTGTGAGTCATTGCCTCCCATAGCTATCTGTGCCACGTAGGCTGTCCCATGAGCAATGGCCTGCATAGCCAAGTCCTTTTTACCGGTCAGCTTTCCGTTTACCGCAAATTTGGCACTGGCACCCCGAGGTGAGGCCTTCGATTTTTGCCCCCCCGTGTTTGAGTAAACCTCAGTATCCAATACCAGGATATTGACATTTTCGCCAGTAGATAATACATGGTCTAATCCACCATACCCAATATCGTAAGCCCAGCCGTCGCCACCCACAATCCAGATGGATTTATCATTCAGAAAATCGGCCAGGTGCATAAGCTTTTTAGCCTGGGGAGATGCCAGATTACCAATGCGTAACTTCAATTCCTTTAGCAGTGCCCGTTTAGTTATTATTTCCTCTTCACTCTTTTCCGCTGTACAAATAATTCTGTCAACTAATTCCTCGCCCGCCAAAGTTCGTATTTCGTCAAGTAAAATATAGGCCATTTCTCTTTTTTGATCGCAGGCCATTTTTATACCCAAACCAAACTCTGCATTATCCTCAAATAATGAATTGGCCCAGGCTGGCCCACACCCCGAGTTATTAGTGGTCCAAGGCGTGGTGGGCAGATTTCCACCAAAAATAGAGGAACATCCAGTGGCATTGGCAACTATCATGCGTTCGCCAAAAAGCTGGGTAAGCAATTTCAAATAAGGAGTTTCCCCGCAACCGGCGCAAGCTCCTGAAAACTCGAACAAAGGCTGAAAAAACTGCGAACCCTTAACTGTAGCTTTATTCACCCGGGTACGATCTACTTCGGGCAACGTTAAAAAGAAATTCCAGTTAGCTATTTCGTGCTCCTGCACCAAGGCCTTATCAACCATGTTAATAGCCTTATGTTTCGGATTTTCCCTACTGGTAACCGGACAGTATTCGAAGCATAAATTACAGCCGGTGCAATCTTCGGTTGAAACCTGTAAAGTATAGGTCTCTTTTTCTCTTTCCCACTCTTTTCCGATAGGGTCAGCATGCTTAAATGCAGCGGGTGCTTTTTCAAGTAATTCCTTACTATACACCTTCGGACGAATAGCTGCATGTGGACAAATAAGAAAACACTTTCCGCATTGCGAGCATAGTTTTTCGTCCCAAACCGGTACTGAATCGGCAATATTTCTTTTCTCAAATTTAGTTGTTCCTGATGGAAAAGTACCATCGACCGGAAACGCGCTTACCGGAAGATCATCACCATCACCGGCAATTATTTTTGCCAAAACATTCTTCACAAAATCAGGTGAATCATTTGGCACAAGCAATTCAAGCGGTTTACTACCGGGGATATAATCTGAATAATCAATTTCGAAAAGGTTAGCCAGGGTTTTATCAACCGCCTCGTAGTTTTTCTGAACGATAGCCTCTCCTTTTTTCCAATAGCTTTCGTAAATGGCTTCTTTAATCTTCTCAATGGCTTCATGCCGGGGCATTATATTACTGATAGCAAAAAAACAGGTTTGCAGAATGGTATTGATCCGGTTACCCATGCCCGTTTCTTTTGCCACCGCATATGCGTTGATAACATAGAACTTTAACCTTTTGCTAATTATCTCTTCCTGCGTTTTTTGAGGAAGCATAGCCCAAACCTTGTCTTTTTCGTATGGCGTATTGAGTAGAAATACGGCTCCATTAGCCGCACTTTTCAGAATATCGTATTTGTTCAGATAATTAAAATGATGACAGGCCACAAAGTTTGCAGTGCTAATAAGGTAGGGAGAACGTATAGGTGTTTTACCAAAACGCAAATGCGAAGCCGTTAGTGAACCGGATTTTTTTGAGTCGTATACAAAATATCCCTGTACGTAATAATCAGTTTTTTCTGCAATAATTTTAATGGAGTTTTTATTGGCACTTACAGTACCATCGGCGCCAAGTCCAAAAAATAAACCATTCAACAAATTTTGTCCGTCAAGCGAAAAGGCTTTGTCATACACCAGGCTTGTAAAAGTAACATCATCCTCAATTCCGATGGTGAAATGGTTTTTAGGTAATTCTTTGTTCAACTCGTCAAAAACAGCCTTTACCATAGCTGGCGTAAACTCTTTTGATGATAAACCGTAACGCCCGCCAATAACAACAGGATGTTGAACAAGTTTCCCGTCAACTGATTTTTGCGCTTCGTACAAAGCGTTTACCACATCCATATACAACGGCTCACCTACGCTGTTGGGCTCTTTGCAGCGGTCCAATACTGCAATTTTCTTCACAGATACCGGTATTGCGTTTACAAAATCGCGAATTGAAAACGGGCGAAAGAGCCGGATGTTGAGCACACCTGTTTTCTCACCCGCCTCGTTCAAATAATCAACCATCTCACGAACAGTTAACGCTCCTGAACCCATGATGATGATAAGCCGCTCGGCTTCAGGATGGCCATAATATTCATACAGATTATATTTTCTACCGGTTAAGTTTTCAAATTTTTCCATTTTACCTTTCACCACTGTAGCTACCTGCTCATGATAAAGATTAGCCGCTTCGCGGTTTTGAAAAAAAACATCAGGATTTTGGGCTGTGCCTCTGATAACAGGATGCTCTGGTGAAAGACCGTGATCGCGGTGAGCGTTTATTTCCTCTTCATCCAGCATTTTTTCAATTACCTCATCAGCAATAAGTTTTACTTCAGTAAGCTCATGGGAAGTACGGAATCCATCGAAAATGTTCAGAAACGGAATCCGTGATTTAAAGGTAGAAGCCTGTGCTATCAATGCCATGTCCATGGCTTCCTGCGATGTACATCCGAACAAAAACGCCCATCCCGTGCCCCGAACCGACATTACGTCGCCATGATCGCCAAAGATTGAAAGCGCGTGGGTAGCCAGGGTACGTGCGGCGATGTGAAAAACAGTAGGGGTAAGTTCTCCTGCGATTTTATACATGTTGGGAATCATGAGCAGCAATCCCTGCGAAGCCGTAAAAGTGGTTGCCAAAGCCCCGCCCTGCAGCGCACCATGTATTGCTCCGGCTGCTCCGGCTTCACTTTGCATTTCCATTACCTTGGGAACCTGGCCGAAGATGTTTTTCATGCCTTTTGCGCTCCACTCATCCACCCATTCACCCATAGCCGATGAAGGAGTGATTGGATAAATGGCGCATACTTCATTTGTTTTATACGCTATGTATGCCGCAGCCTCATTGCCATCCATTACAACGACCGAATTGTCTTTTTTATTTACAGTTTTCATATAGTTCAACTTAAGTATCATTTACCTGCTGCAAAAGTGCAGCTCCAATGTTGTAAAATCAGCCAGTTTGTATATACCTGAACATCTAATAATCCAGGAAATAAATGAATTCCTTTTGTATTGTTTTCCGACAGGTTTTTTGTCTTCAAATAATGGAAAAAAAAGTTTGCAACACCATGACTACAATCATTCTACATGCTGAGTATTCCATTGCATTTACCAACCAGGATTTTCAATAATTATTTAAAAAATTATGTAAAGCTCCATTGACCTCCATTCTGCAAACAATTCTTGTAACTTATTACAACTAGTTGATTGGTTGTAATTTATACATATGACAAACGTCATTATATTCCTTCAGGAAGGCTGTAATTTCGCAGCATACTCATCTCCATACCCATGAAACATATTTACGCTACCATTCTAATACTGGCATTCGTCAATATTACTTATGGACAGTGCGGAACGCCCCCGTGCAATTTTATCTATGTAACCACCGGTGGTACCGCAGGCAATCCGGGTACCATAAACTGTCCTACTACCCTGCCCCAGGCGCTGCTACTGGCAAACAGTACGCAAAACACCATCCTTGTGCAAGGCGGTAGTTATGCTATTAGCAGTCCACTTATAATTCCGGCTATAACCGGTGGGGTAACGATTGATGGGGGGTATGATGCTAACTGGATAAAAAACTCAACCGTAGGTTACACAACATTAAATATTGACCCCGTTTCAACCAATAATGGCAATGTGGGGTACTATATTGGCATTGAGCCGGCATCAGGTGCAAATGGGTTTAAGCTGAAAGATCTCACCATGAACGTGCAATCTTCAGGCGCCGTAGGCACTTTTAACAATATGGGTCTGAGTATTTATGGCATTTACTTATCGGGTCAAACGGGATATGTTATCAGCCGATGTGTAATCAATACCGGTGCAGGAAGCGCAGGAAGCGCCGGAATTTACAACTCCACACCGGGGGGTGGTTATGGAGGTGGGGCCGGATCAGATCCGTACTATCTTTCTAATTACAACGGCTATACTTATTATTATGTTGGTCAAAGCACATGGAACGGTGGTTGCAGCGCCTGCAGTTCGGGCGGGCAATCCGGTTCTGCAGGGTCCCAGGTTTGGGGTTCAGCTCCGGGTGGTGGCGCAGGTGGAGGCAGTTGCAGTAGCGGATGCAACATCTTTGGATGTAACGCCAGCGGCAGCAATGGCGGTAATGCCGGTAACGGCGGTAACGGTGCCAGCGCACCGGCCTACCCGGCTCCATCAGGACCCGGTTTATCCGGTTTGTCTACATATTATATTCCTGAGTCCGGAACCACAGGATATAGTGGTGATGGCGGGGGAGGCGGGGGCTCAGGAGGCGCCGGTTCACCGGGCACCTGTTGCACCGGTGGTTGTGGCGGTGGCCAGTCCTTTGGAGGTGGTGGTGGGTCAGGCGGCCCAGGTGGCGCAGGCGGATATGGAGGTGGTGGCTCTTTTGCTGTATATGTATGGGGCGGAGCAGGAACTATAGTTGACTGTTCGCTAAATGCGGGAACCGCAGGAACCGGTGGCGCAGGTGCCGCAGGAAGGCCAGGAGCAGGAGGTTCTGGTGGTTTTGCAGGTTTGAGTCATGGTGGCAATGACGGCGGTGCGGGAGGAAACGGCGGAAACGGAGGAGCAGGCGGAACAGGTGGACCTGGACAAACAGGCTATACCGGTGTTAGCGCCAAAGTAGAACTTTTAAATGGAGCCAGCATGAGCGGTAACTACGGCAGTAGTAATACTATTCCCACTGACGGAATTGTTACGGTTAACTGGTACAGCGGATGTACAAATTCTGAGATTGACCTTACAAAAAGTAATGCTGATACATGGCAACTGTTGAACGGCTCTGTTTTTGTTGATAATATGACATCAGTATCTTCTGGTTTTACTACATCCTCAAGTCCTGCTGAAATTTATTATCCTATAGGTACACCTACAGGTACGTATAATATAAACCTGGGTCTCACTACTTTTACCGATTTCATTAATATAACCGGTAACCGGTTGGTTTCGCCGGTTAACACTATTATTAATCCAATTTCCAGCCCCTGTCCTTCGGGCACTATAACGCTAAGTAATTCACTTACTCTGGCCCAACGAAACAATATTGTTGCTTACGACTGGGAAATCATGAATATGAGTTCTCCGTCTACAGCAGTATATACTTCAACTGCGGCTGTACCCGGTGCAGTAAGTATTGGCGGATGGGTACCTGGGGCTACCTACCAGGTAAGGTTAAGGTTAAAAGAACAATGTTGTGGATGGTCTATCCCTCTCTGGGGAGCCTTTACCGTGCTGTATGCGCCGGTTAATGCAGGGCTCATTTCTGGTACCAGCACCTTGTGCCCTTCATCAACCGCCAGTTATTCTATCGTGGCTGTGTCGAACACAACAGGTTACACCTGGACTGTATCAGGCGGCACTATTACAGCCAATAGTAGTACTACATATTCAGCCAACGTAACTTCAATCACCGTCATCTGGGGAGCTTCAGGTACCGGCACTGTATCGGTGCAACCGTATAATGCCTGCGGTTATTCACCCGCTGCAACAAGTCTGAATATTACAATTGACGGGGCGCCCGGCATCTCAATAAGCCCGACACCCGGAAACGGCATTATTTGCCTGAATACTTCGGCAACCTTGCAAGCCAATGCCACCAGCGGAATCGGAGGAGATGGTTCGTTCAGTTATTTGTGGTCAACTGCTTCTAACAATCAAATCATTTCCCCCTCACCAATAAGCACCACTACGTATGAGGTAACTGTTACGGAGGGAAGTAGTAATTGTTCTGCCAGTGCCAGCCAAACCATTGTGGTGAATAATCCTCCCACAGCCAACGCGGGGCCGGTACAAACTATGTGCACGTCGGTCGGTTTGGTTAACTTAACCGGTGCCAGCGCTTCAGGTTATAGCAGTTTGAACTGGACCAGTAACGGAACCGGTTATTTTACTGCCGGCAATACACTGAATGCCAGTTATACACCCGGGGCTTCTGATATAGCAGCTGGCAGCGTAATACTGACATTAACCGCCTACGGAAATTCACCCTGCGGTAATGCCACCAGTACCAAGTTATTGAACATAATATCTGCTGCAATGGTAACTACCGGTGGTAACCAAACCGCCTGCTCCAATTCGGACACGGTAAATATTACCGGGTCAAGTGCCTATAATTACGATAGCCTTTTATGAACTTCAAGCGGTGTAGGTTCGTTTACAAACGGTACAACGCTTACTCCCGGATATATTCCAGCCCCGGCTGATATTACGGCCGGAAGTGTTACAATTACGTTAACCGCGTATGGCGCCTCCCTTGCGGTTCTACCAGTGCAGGTATGTTGTTAAGTTTTATTCCTGCACCGGTTGCAAATGCCGGGCCTAACCAATTTACCTGCGCCAATACGCCTGTAGCAGTTACCGGCGCAACAGCATTAAATTATAGTAGTTTAAACTGGACCACGAACGGAACTGGAACCTTTACTAATTCCAATTCATTGAACCCCATATATACCCCAAGTGTAGCCGATAGTGTTGTTATACTAACCTTAACGGCCTTAGGTAACTCCCCTTGTTCTATTACATCCACTACCAAGTTATTGACGACCCGGCCATTACCGAATGGAAATATATCCGGAACCACATCTATTTGTCGTGGAGCATCAGCTACACTTAGCTTTAACTTCAGCATTGGCACAGGCCCTTTTAATGTTAACTATACCGATGGCATTAACATATATACCGCAACTGGAGTCAGCAATGGAAGCACGGCTACAGTAAGCCCATCGGCTACCAGCACGTTTAGTTTCACCTCTATTACAGATAGCCATGGATGCAACCTGGTTTCCGGTTTTATGGGAGGGGCGCTGATAACCGTAACTCCATTACCTGTTATCAGTAATGTTTCTGTTAGTCCTGCGTTATGCAATGGAAGCAGCAACGGTAGTATCACTATAACCGCAGGATCGGGAACACCACCTTACACGTACTCTATTGACGGTGGAGGAACTTTCCAAACCGGAAATGTTTTTGCAGGACTACCCCAGGGAACTAATTATAATCTTGTGGTTACAGACATACTGGGATGCGCTTCCCCTTATCAATTCAATCCGGTTAGGCTTACTCAGCCAAACTCTCTCGTACAGGTTGATTCAGCAATAGATGCAAGTTGCGGCAATGTGTTTGATGGCACAATAACGATTACTGCTACCGGAGGAGTTTCTCCTTATTCGTATTCGCTCAACGGGGGGCCCTCACAGCCGGGCAATATTTTTACCGGCCTGGCCTCGGGTAGCTATATAGTAACTGTGCAGGACGCCAATGGCTGCACGGACACTGCACATACGGATGTTGGCAGCGCCTACGCTGTAAGCGGCAGTCTGGTAGCTCAAACAAATGTTTCATGCTATGGCGGAACGGACGGAACGGTTTCTGTTCAACTTAGCAGAGGGCTATCGCCTTACACTTATTCTATCAATGGATTCACGTTTCAATCAACCTCCACATTTACCGGATTAACTGCCGGAAATTATACGGTTACTCTGCGCGATTCACGCGGATGTACTGCATTTGTGCCGGTAACAATTACACAGCCGGGTCCGCTCGTGTTAGCTATTGACTCGCTGCAAAATGTATTATGCAACGGACAGGCCCAAGGCGCAATATTCATTCATGTAAACGGCGGAGCAGCCCCATACTCTTTCATATGGAGCAACGGGGCAACTTCTCAAAACGTAACAAACCTTGCCGCAGGTACTTTCAATGTTACCGTGCTGGATGCCAAAGGTTGTAATTCTTCAACCGGTGCAACAATTTCCGAGCCCCTGCCTTTATTTCTTAATATAGCCACTTATCATAACCTCTCATGCTTCAATGATTCGTCCGGTTACATCTATATCAATACCAGCGGAGGAATGCCGCCTTATTCATATGCATGGAGTAATAGTGCCACCACACAGGATATTTCGGGTTTGAGCCAGGGCACCTATAACTTAACAGTAAATGACATAAATGGATGCGTGCAAACAATCGCCCAAGCTTTGACACAGCCACAGCAACTACATTCGGGTATAAGCGGCACGAATGTTACCTGTAGTGGCAATTCGAATGGAAACATAGCGTTGTCGGTAAGTGGAGGTACTGGTCCCTATACCTATCTCTGGAGTAGTGGCGATACCACACAGAACCTGAACAATGTACCCGCAAGCAATTATTTTGTGGTGATACACGACGTAAATAATTGTAGCACAGTGAATGAATTTAACGTCACTCAGCCCCAGCCTATTACTATAACTACCGTCATAACCCAGATAAGCTGTTTCAATACCAACACCGGTGCAATTCAATTAACTGCAACAGGCGGCAGCCCTGGATATTTTTACGCGTGGAGCACCGGCCAGTCTGATTCTATCCAAACAGGTCTTGCAAGCGGACTTTATGAGATTACGGTTACAGATTCGCATACGTGCAGCGCTATCACAACAGTCAATCTCATAAATCCACCGGCTCTTAATGATAATATGGTAGCCAGGCCGCCGCTTTGCTCCGGTGATTCCAATGGTGTCATTAATCTTATTCCCTCAGGCGGCGAGCCCCCCTATGCTTTCTTGTGGAGTAACCAGGATACCACTGAGCACCAGAGTAATTTAACGCCCGGCATGTATGTGGTTACCATAACTGATTCAAGAAACTGCAGCATTGTTGACTCGGTTAACATCATATCACCTGCTCCGCTGGTTACTTCCGGTCTGATTACAAACGTAAGCTGCTCAGGCGACACTAACGGAGCCGTGTATGTTACTGTTTACGGGGGTACGCTGCCATATAATTATGATTGGTCAAATCACTCTTCAACTCAAAATATCATAGGTGTTTTGGGTGGTACTTACTTCATAACTATTACGGATGCCGGTGGTTGCCAGGCAGTATCACGATACGTTGTTGTTCAGCCTTCGCAACTTACCCTGAGCTTGACGGGTACAAATGTTTTGTGTTTTGGGGATAACACCGGATCCATAGCCGCTGTGGCAGGGGGAGGCACAACCCCTTATACTTACCTATGGCGTAATGCGGCTTCAGGAGCAACGCAGACAGGACTTTCGCAAGGGTTATATGGATTAGAACTCGTGGACTCAAGCGGATGTCGTGCATTTGACAGCATCCTGGTAACACAACCTACACAAATTCAAATTTCAGCACAAATAGGTGAAGTGCAATGTTTCGGCGCATCAACGGGGGCAATTACGCTTTCAGTAACCGGTGGAATGCCTGGCTACAATTTCCTTTGGTCAACAGGTGCAACGATGCAGAACCTGAATGCAGTTGCCGCCAATACATACCACATAACAGTAACCGACTTAAATTTATGCGCCGTTACTGATAGCTTTGATATTCAACAAGGAAACGAAATGATTATTGCGCTCGCCGCAAACCCACCGGTTTGTTATGAGGGAACTACCGGCTATGTATCAGCATCTGTAAACGGCGGCACAGCACCCTACCGGTATTTGTGGAATACCTTCCCAGCTGATACCGGAATATTGGCCAGCCATCTGAGTGCCGGTTCATACAACGTAACCGTTACTGATCATATGGGCTGTACCGCTTCTTCAGGCGCTGTATTAACGAAACCGCAGCCATTAACTGTTGCCACCCTATCTTCAGGCTCAAGATGTTTTAACAGCGCTACAGGCCAGGTTATTGCCAATGCGAGTGGGGGTACCCCACAGTACAACTACCTGTTGAACGGTGCTTCTCAGTCTACTGATACATTTACCCGCTTGTTTCCGGGAAATTATGACATCCTTGTTCTGGACGTTAATGGTTGCCAGGGAAAAGACTCCTTCTCCATAACATCAAATAATCCAATTTCGGTTTCTCTTTCGGCCAGCGACGCGGTTATACTTACCGGAATGCAGACGCGGCTAAGCGCTACCGCAACTTCGGATGCCGCTATTATAGATTATATATGGAGTCCCATTACCATTGACTCCACAGAAATAATCAACTATGCCGATTGCACAGATACATTCAATTGTTCCTCACCTTACGTAAAACCACCCTTTACAACGGTGTTTTCCGTTACTGCAATGAATGCCGACTCATGTTACGCAACGGATACGATTACAATCTCAGTAAATAAATCCGCGGCATCATTTATTCCCACAGCTTTTACTCCAAATAATGACGGATTGAATGACCGTTTTCAGTTTGCCATTCTGGAGGCCAACAATATTGATGTTACTATTTATAACCGGTGGGGAGAATTAGTATTTCACAATCCGAATCAGACAAACAGTACCACCGGGAATGATGGTTGGGACGGATTCTGTAATGGCAGACTTGCCCCCACGGATACCTATGTTTATAAAATGACGATTAGCTATTTTGATGGCACAACAGAAGCTAAGAGCGGAACAATTACACTGGTTAGATAATTCAGGGTATTCCGCCACAAGATGGGACTGATCTTAATATTTGATACTCTGTCTCTTTCTACGGATCAGAAGGTTAGGGGTTCGACTCCCTTCAGGAGCACACTGAGAATCAAAAGGTTACATTAAAATGTAGCCTTTTTTATTTTTAATTTGCACACAGATTTTACAATAATTCCTGCAACAGCACAAAATCTTGTATAAAACACATTTCGCTGACGGAATCAAAGTGGAGTTCGAATCCGCGCAAGGCGATTAGAGCGGTTTCTTACCCAGCCATTTTTTATGACCGAACAATTTAGTGGCATTAAGGGAAAGGATGTTAGCCTTAAAGATTCGTTGGATGGCTGTGAGTGTATACTTGCCGACGAGTTTAAAGACTTACCCGAAAGCGCCTTTTATATGATAGGCGCTATTGATGAGGTTAAAGAAAAAGCAAAAACTACGAAACCGGATGTAAAGCCCCCATCGCCCACAACGGTAAATGCTGACACCAATTTACAACCCCAACCCAAATAATATGGAGCAGCAACTGATGAATTTGAAAATTCTTCTACCCTATAAAGTATTCAACGAAACAAATAACGTGAAGAGCATAGTGGCAGAAACAAGCGCCGGTTGTTACGGTTTGCTACCGCACCGACTTGATTTTGCTGCGGCACTGGTGCCCGGTATTTTTAGCTACGAAGCAGAAACCGGCGGAATAAAATATGTGGCAGTTGACGAGGGTGTAATGATAAAGGCAGGTTTGCAGGTATTGGTTTCGGTACGTAACGCCGTTGGCGGCGCCGACCTTGGCAAACTACATCAACTGGCCGATAAAGAGTTTGTGAACATAAATAAAGAAGAAAAAGATGCCCGAAATGTAATGGCAAAAATAGAGGGCGGGTTAATGCAACAGCTTTTAAAACTTGGTGAGTAATAGGCGATGGATAACACAGGAAAAAAGAATGGCAAGAATTTATTTAGCGCACAAATAGCCCTAAAGGAAAGGCGCAAATTAAAAACCATGAGCGAAAATAAGAGTGTATGGTTTGGTTTAGGCATGTTTGGCATGGTGGGTTGGTCGGTAGTGGTGCCAGCGGTTGCGGGGGCGCTTATTGGGGTCTGGCTTGATAAAAAACATCCCGTGGCGTTTTCATGGACCGTGTCGCTATTGATAGCAGGCCTGGTAATAGGTTGCCTGATTGCGTGGTACTGGGTGCGTAGCGAAGACAAAGAGATTCATTAAAAAAGAAGATAAGGAGAATATGAATGAGGTATTATTTATGGTTTTAGCTTTTTTGGCGGGCGTTTGCCTGGGCATTATATTTTTTGGCGGGCTATGGATAACTGTGCAAAGGGCGCTAAAATCAAACATGCCGGGTTTATGGTTTGCAGGCGGGTTATTAAGCAGGCTCACTGTAACAATGCTGGGGTTTTACTTTGTAGGTGCCGGTAATTGGCAACGATTACTCATTTGTACAGCGGGTTTTATTGTTGCCCGCTTTATTGTTATGCATTACACCAAAAAGATTGATGAATTGCGAATTGAAATAAGAAAGGAGGCCGTGCATGAAACTTAGCCCCGACCAAACTATTTTTTGGGCGCACGGTTTTTTCAATATTAACCTTACCCTGGTTACTACCTGGGGGCTAATGCTATTGCTGGTTTTAGTATCTGCCATTATTACCCGGAAGTTAAAAAGCGATATGCAAATTTCGCGTTGGCAAAGTATGCTCGAAATAGTTGTCACCGGTATTAACAGCGAAATAAAAGGGGTTGGGCTTAATAATCCGCAATTATACATTGGCTTTATTGGCACCCTGTTTTTATTTATTGCTACTGCCAATGTTTTAATTGTTTTCCCATGGTATCAACCTCCTACCGGTTCGCTTTCAACAACGGCGGCGCTGGCTATTTCGGTATTTATAGCAGTACCTTTTTTCGGTATTAAGCAGAAGGGTGTATTGGCTTACCTTAAATCGTACCTGCAGCCAACTTTCATTATGTTGCCGTTTAACCTTATCAGCGAACTGTCGCGCACGCTTGCGCTGGCAATACGATTGTTTGGAAACATTATGAGCGGGGGCATGATTGTAGCCATACTGTTAAGTATTACCCCATTTATATTTCCTATTGTAATGAAGGCATTGGGCCTTTTAATAGGCATGGTGCAGGCCTATATTTTTAGCATACTGGCCACAGTTTATATAGCTGCCGCGGTGCAGGTACCCAAAAAATCAGATAACACAAATTCAGTAACCAATTAATTAAACCAATATCAATATGGATAGTATAACAATCATTGCAATGGTCTCCATCATCATAGCCGGGCTTACCACAGCACTGGGCTGTATGTTTCCTGCGTTAAGCGAAGGGAAATCAGTAGCCGCTGCATTAAGCGCCATTGCACAGCAGCCGGACGCCGCACCCACCATTACGCGTACTTTATTTGTGGGCCTTGCCATGATAGAGTCAACGGCCATCTACTCTTTTGTGGTAACTGGCGGGATTTTTTAATGAATCCCGATATGGGGCATGAGGTGGTCGCCCCTAAAAAGGAGGAGCTTCGGTCGAAACTATCGGGGTTTTTATTTTGCACAAGACAAACTCAAAATGAAACGTGAATGACATTTAAGGAAAGAGCAAAACGGGGTATGGAAAAACTATCCAGGCAACATCCAGTTTCCTTAGAAGCTGTCTAAAATTAAGTTATGATTAAATATCAAAACCGGTTTAACATAATTCTTATAGCGGATAAGTGAACCATGGCAACCCCGGTATTATTTAACCGCTCATAAAACTTAGAGTTTCTTCTATTGGTATCGAGCCAAGCAAATGTTCGCTCCACAATCCATCGCTTAGGAAGCACTTTGAACCTCTCAATGTCCGATCGCTTTATTATTTCAATGGCTATTTTGAAATTGGTTTGTGTTCTCTCTATGAGTGTTCCCGTATAACCTCCATCGGCGAATATCTTGACCACCTTCTTCCATTTGATAACCAGGTTTTCGATAACAGCAAAAGCCCCTGCTCTGTCTTGAGTTCCTGCGCTATGAACAAAAACGCATAGCAATAATCCCAGCGTATCAACTATAATGTGCCGCTTTACGCCATTAACTCTTTTGCCGGCATCAAAACCTTTGCTCTCACAGCTTACCATAGTTGCCTTTACAGATTGAGCATCAATGATTGCAGCAGTCGGTTGTTTTTTCTTTCCCGCACCGATACGTAGCTTCTCTACTAAAGCATCATGTATTTGCTGATAAATCCCTTTATTCTTCCAGTCCGTAAAATAATAATACACTACCTTCCAATTCGGAAAATCGGCTGGTAGCATACGCCATTGGAACCCCGTCTTTACTAAATACATGATGGCATTCACTATTTCTTTTAAATCATACTTTCGTAAGCCTCCGGTGAACCCCATATTGCGGGCATCTTAAATGGCTGTTAAGTTTGCGCAAAAAAATTATGCGCACGGACCATTCAAAGTATTACTTCAAGCTGATAGAAAAGTTTAAGATCAGCGGATTAACGGTAAAAGAGTTTTGCCTTCAAAATTCACTCAACAATAAAACGTATTACTACTGGAAGAAGAAATATGAAAAGCGGATCGGTAATGGCTTTCTGCCGGTTGTTATTGATAAGCCGCTATCAGCAAAAGTAAACACCATAACCATTCAATATCCTGATGGAACCCATTTGTTATTTGAAGGCAATGCAGATAGTTCAGTTTTAAAACAACTACTTCCTGTCTTTGCAAAATGATATCTTTCAACAGTTCCCAGCGTTTCTTTTTGTATCGTGCTGCTACTGACATGCGCAAGAGCTTTGATGGCCTGTGCGGGTTAGTGAAAAATGAATTACAGAAGCCGCTGACGGGCGGCGATGTATTTATGTTCATCAACAAGCGTATCCCTTCGGTGAACAGCATCTTGGCCATGGCGTAACCGGTCGCTAAATTAGCGCGCAAAACATACACCATGCGCGAACTCTCCGAAAAATACTTTCCACTGATAGAAAAACAGCTAAGCAGCAGCCTTACCGTTAAGGAGTTCTGCAAAGCCAACGGACTCAATCATAAAACGCTATATCACTGGAAGAAAAAATATCTTGAAAGAAACAAAGCCAGCGTTCAGGCAATCAAGCCCGGCTTTACTGCGTTATCAGTTGTAGATGTGGCCAAAGAAACAGAATTCATCATTCAATACCCTGATGGCACCCGCCTTACGTTATCCGGCTCATCGAGTGCGGCTATGGTAAAACAATTTCTTCCAGCTTTTAAATCATGATTTCATTCAGCAGCTCACAGCGATTCTTTTTATACTGTGAAGCGACAGATATGCGAAAGAGCTTCAATGGCTTATGCGGAGTAGTGACCAATGAATTGCAGAAGCCTCTTACCACTGGCGATGTATTTATGTTCATCAACAAGCCGCGCAACAGCATCAAGCTATTAGTTTGGGACCGCAACGGCTTTGTGATTTATTATAAACGGCTGGAGCGAGGCAATTTTGAAATACCTGCCAGTGATGAAAAAAGCATCGCCATAAAATGGGAGGTATTGATCATGATGCTGGAAGG